>QHZP01000084.1:0-14009 GCA_003224715.1 Acidobacteriota bacterium
GTTAAGCCCGCCCCGCAATCGGATACCGCGGTCGCTTCAGCCTCTATTCCGGTTGTCGGAACGCATTATCTACGTCCTTCAACCGAGCCGTTGCTGACCGGTGAAGAGCGTCGATTCAGTAAAACCGGAAGGACTCAATATGAAGAGGAAGCCCGCCAATGGAAGGCGACCTTGCGCGTGTACAAGACTGCCGGCGGCACCATATTCTTCGTATTTCAGTCCAAGGGATCACACCGGCTGTGGGACCGCGTTAGCTTTAGGCTCTCCCAACGATCCAAATGAATTGACTTTCTTGTTGCCCTGGTATCCCAAGAGCCGCAGATCTCGCCTTGCAGTGAAGGAGCTTAATTAATCCGGATTCCTGTCCATTCCTGTGATCGGTGGGCTTTCAGTTCTATTCTGAGACGCCCGAATCATAAGGGTTGGTTCTTATCTGACAGCCGAATTCCGAAATGCTGGGGAAAGGCCGTCTTTTGAAATAATGCTTGACACCGTTTGCTCCGATACCTATGATTGCTTCAATGACATTAGTTTGACATTGAATGAAGTTCAAATTGAAGTCCAGTACCGACTTCATATTCTGAAATCACACATATTCTGAGTTGTGTTTTGTTGGTTTCGGGTCGTCAATTCCTCAGAGACCGTGAGCTGAAGTTCTGCTGTCGAGCGTTGATGACGGAAGAGCTCATGCCATTTTTCTTGGGCATCGAAAAGAGCGACCAGCGCCACATTTGAAAGGAGATAGAAGCATGTTGGACTTGAAGCGATTTGCAACCCTTGTAGTGAGCCTCTGTTTGATCGCCTCAGGCACGGCCGCCAGGCTTTGGGCTCAGACAGATCGTGGCACGATTACGGGGACGGTGACCGACCCCAGCGGAGCCGTGATTGCTGGGGCAACCGTTACCGCCACCAACACGGCAACCCGAGTCAGCTCTAAGACGACAGCCACTACGAGTGGAAATTACACGATTCCGCTACTGACGGCAGGGACATACGACCTTACTGTCGAACAAACCGGCTTCAAAAAGTATGTTCAGACCGCCATTGTAGTTGAAGTGGGCCGGACCTTCCGTGTGGACGCGGCCATGCAACTGGGAGAGTCCACGCAATCTGTCGAGGTCACTGCCGAGGCGATTCAGATTGAGAGGGACACTTCCGACCGCGGAGTCGTGGTTTCGGGCCGCGAAGTGCTCGCGTTGCCGATTGTCGGACAGGGCGAGCAGCGCAACCCTGCGTTTTTTATTAATCTCTCTCCAGGCGTGACGAGCCGGGGGACGTCAACCCCTACCGCCAGCGGCTCGGGGCGACAGTTGAACACCACGGTGAATGGGAGCCCGAGTGGCAGCACTGAGTTCTACCTTGATGGGAGTCAGATTGGCAATCCCGGGTTGCTGTCCGGAGATTTTCGCAATCTCCCCTTTCCACAGGATGCGGTGGCGGAGTTTAAGATCATGACACTCAATCCTCCTGCTGAATACGGCCGAGCAGGCCTAGGGATTACCGCCTTCAATTTGCGAACAGGGACCAACCAGCTCCATGGTTCAGCCTATGAGTACCTGCGCAACGATAAGCTGGATGCCCGCGGCTTCTTTGCTCCGAAAACCCCGCTCAACAAACAGAACGAATTAGGGGCTACTGCCGGCGGGCCCATCTTCAAAGACAAGACTTTCTTCTATGGTTGGTACCAAGGCTTCCGGCTCCGGAAAGAGGTGAGTAATTCCCTTGATACTGTCCCCACCGAAGCAATGAGGGGCGGCAACTTAAGCAACATTCTTGGCAGTCAGATTGGAACTGATGCTCTGGGCCGGCCAGTGTATGCAAGTGAGATTTTTGATCCAGCAACGACACGAACCGTGGCGGCGGGTGCGGTTGATCCCGGCACGGGCCTTACCAACACCAGTGGAAGCAGCGCCATTCTGCGTGACGGCTTTGGGTTTAATCCTGTGACTGGATTGCCGATCGCAGGCCAGGCCAACATTATCCCGGCGGACCGGATTGATCCCGTGGCGAAGGCTATGTATGCGCAATTCCCAAACCCGACTCTCCCCGGCCAACAATTTGGCTACACTAATAATTGGCTCTCCCAGTTTAAGGCACAACAGGGCATCAACCAGTGGGGAAGCAAAATCGACCATGCGCTCTCCGCCAACAACAAGATCATGGGAGAGTTCCTCTGGTTGAGGAATCATGCCCCCACAGGTTCGAAATGGCCCGGCGCCATCAGTGAAGGCTCCTTGAACGATTCGGGCCAATATGTTGTTCGGTTCAGTCACGACCTGATTTTGCGACCAAATCTCATCAACCATTGGGTCGTTGGATACAACCGTTGGCGGAACGATTCCTTTCCTGAGGGGGGACTTGATTGGCCGGAGAAGCTTGGATACAAAGGCGTGCCCCAGACAGGCGCGGGGTCGGTCTTTCCACAACTGATTATCGGAGGTTTAGGTAACGTCTATGCGAGGGGAGGGCAAGGCTACTCGGCCACCAACAATTACTCGTTTGACGATGGCTTAAGCTGGATCAAAGGCAAGCACACGTTTAAGACGGGCTTCTCTTACATTAAGTTCCAAGAGAACGGTGGGAATTTCGGTGGGCAGTCCAGCAAGCTGAATTTCACTGCTGGATATACAGGGCAGCCGGGTGCTTTCTATAATGACAATTGTACCCCTGGTGGCCTATGTACAGGAATAGGAGCCGCCAGCTTCCTTCTGGGTGGGGTCGGCTCTGCGACCGCGAGCCTTTACACGGCGGTAGCTGCAGAGCGGGCCGGACAGTATGCGGGGTATCTCCAGGACGATTTCAAGGCGACCTCCAAGCTCACGTTTAATCTTGGTATTCGCTACGACCTGATGCTCCCGACGGTAAATGCTCACAACCAGAGATCGTGGGTGGACGCATCTGTCGTCAATCCTGATATCGGTATTAAGGGTGCCGTAGTGTTTGCCACGGATTCGCGGCGCACAGCGGTGAAGGCGTTTACGAAGGCTTTTGGCCCGCGTTTTGGGTTTGCCTACGCCATTGACGATAAGACGGTGCTCCGGGGTGGTTACGGAATCATGTATACTGGGGGAGGGAATAATCGTACTGCAGGTACGCAGTTCCAGCAAGGATACAATGCCAACTATGATGAGCCTGAGCATTTCGTCTCGGGAAACCTAGGATTCGAGCCAGCCTTCCTCCTCCAAGATGGTTGGCCCGCGTCGCGGCACCAGGCACCGCCCTTTATCAGTCCATCCTATGGCTTGGGAACGGGACCGCTAGCACTTTTCGGCGATGGCCGCCTGCCGGATATTCAAAATTGGAGTCTCAGCATCCAGCGGCAGCTTCCAGGGAAAATGCTCATCGATGTCGGCTACGTCGGAACGAAAGGAACCCACCTACCGAGCCGGTTGAACCCGACCACGGCGGTGGATTCGAAATACCTTGCACTCGGAGATCTGCTATTCAAGAGCATCACAGATCCAGAGGTACAGGCTCTTGCTATCGTGCAGTCTATGCCTGTTGATCCTACGACCGGTAACCATTCTCCCTTCAGCGCAATCCCTGGTAGCGGCCAAAAAGGGTTCGAAGCTCTGTGGGGAGGAAATGCCACCCTAGCCCAAGCCCTGCGCCCATTCCCACAATACAGCAAAGATACTCCCAACAACGGTCTTGCCCAGATGCGAGATTTTGGTGAAACATCGGGGCTTTCGACCTATCATGCGCTTCAGGTACAGGCAAGAAAGCAGGTTTCCCAGGGCTTGAGTTTCCTGGTGTCCTACACCTGGTCGAAAACACTTACCAACGCAGAAAGTATCTTTAACGAGTTCTCAGGCTTCACTCAAGACCCGTACAACAGAAAACCTGAGAAAGCCCTAAGCCTTCTCGACTTCCCAAACAACTTAGTGGTTTCCTATCAGTACGAACTGCCCTTCGGAAAGGGGAAGAAATTCGCAAACTCCGGGGGTGCAGTCGACAAAGTTCTCGGAGGGTGGAGCATTGCCGGACTGCAGCAGTACACAAGCGGCCCCCCGCAAACGATTAATTCAGCTAACGCGTTGGACCCCTACTTCGGGCCGAACGGCTTCCTAACACGTCCTAATGTCAATCCAGGTGTGAATAAGAGGTCACAAGCATACCTGAATGGTACCTGGGATCCTAACGCGCCTGGAGAGGCGGGCAGCGTATTCAACATTAATGCCTGGACAGATCCCCAGGCCACAAACAAGTATGGTTTCGGTAATGCTCCGCGCACCGACGGGGATGTTCGCCGGTTCCCCTTCTACAGCGAAGATATCTCCATCATCAAACGCACGAACATTACAGAACGTGTAAACGTCGAGTTTAGGGCCGACTTCCTAAACATTTTCAACCGGACGGTTTTTGGCTTCGATCAGGGCGGCGACCAATACGGTAATTCGATTCAAGGCACCAATGTGGACTTTGGAACTGGTTCCTTCGGGCATGTGACAAGCCAAGGCAATTTCCCTCGCGAAATTCAGTTCGGATTGAAGATTAACTACTAACCACCCTATTGCCCCTTGAAATTGAAAGGCGGCAGCAGACGCTCGCCTGCGGGGCTGGTTCCGTCATAGAGGACCTAGACCGAGGCAGGTCCCCACAAAATTCCGAACCATCCCTCACCCGCCCTCGTGAACGCTGATCAAGCGTTCATCACTTTCCCCCAAAGCGGGGCGAGGGAGTTAAACTTAATGTTTACTTTCCCCTCGCCCCAGCGACAGCGATGAAGGAGTGGTCCCGATCCCCCTCGATAGCTGATTTTTTCACATCTTCCCTTTTCGAAGGGGGGAATTTCTTGCCTCATCTTTATTTCTTATGGCTAAGATCGCGTGAAATTTCTGCCTCCTCCCTCTCCGGCCGTGTCATCTTCAGTTCCCAGAGCTCCACATTTCGCGCTACAATTACTGGATCTGAACTGGTGTTTATTCGTGCAGCTCGGGGGCTTTCAGCTTGTATCCTTACTGTAATGCTTCCTTGATCCGGTTTGTGTCCGACATCCGGATTCCGAAATACGGCGAAAAAACCGTTTTCAAAAAATGCTTGACAAGGTTTGCACCGAATAACTATTCTTACGCCCGTGACATTAGTGTGACATTTGAGTTAGAGTCGAATTGAGGCCGAGTAGCAGCTCCAAATTCTGAATCTGTATTCGAATCTAAGCCAAGCGGCCTCCGCGACGGGCTGTGTGATCTGGCATTCAGTAAAGCAAGAAGGCATCTGGATCGCGTTCGAAAGGAGAAGCCATGTTGTTTCTGAAGCGATTTGCAACCCTCCTAGTGAGCCTCTGTTTGATCACCTTAGGTGCGGCGGTCGAACTTTGGGCCCAGGGAGACCGTGGCACAATTACTGGGACAGTAACCGATCCCAGCGGAGCTGTGATTGCCGGGGCCAGCGTTACCGCTACCAACACAGCAACACGACTCAGCGCCCAGACGGCAACTACTTCGAGTGGGCATTACACGATTCCGGCCTTGCGAGTGGGGACGTACGAAGTCACGGTGGAACAAGCCGGCTTCAAAAAGTACGTTCAGAGCGGCATCGTTGTTGAAGTGGGCCAGACCGTTCGCGCGGATGCAGCGATGCAGTTGGGAGAGGCCACGCAATCCGTCGAAGTCACTGCCGACGCAGTTCAGGTTCAGAGGGACACCTCCGACCGGGGAACCGTTGTTACAGGACTGGAAGTCCTCGAACTGCCGATTGTCGGGGTGGGAGAGCAACGGAATCCTGGATTCTTTATGACGCTCGCTCCCGGCGTGACCGGTCGGGGAGTATCGTACGGTGGCTCGCCGCGCATGCTGAACACGACAGTGAATGGAAGCCAGAGCGCCAGCAATGAGTTTCAACTCGATGGGTCTATCGTTGGCAGCCCAGCCGAATGGGCCGGGGATTTTCGCAATCTCCCCTTCCCTCAGGACGCAATAGCGGAATTCAAAGTTATTACGCTCAACCCTCCCGCGGAATACGGCCGGACTGGCCAGGGCATCACCAGCTTCACGCTGAGATCCGGAACCAACAAACTTCATGGTTCGGCATACGAATACCTGCGCAACGACGCGCTGGATTCGCGGCCGCTGGTGGACCCATTTTCAAAGATAAGACCTTCTTCTTCGGTTGGTACCAGGGCTTTCGTTTGCGGAAAGGGTCAAATAACGCCACAGATACCGTTCCGACTCCAGCAATGAGGGGTGGCGACTTCAGCAATATTCTCGGCGGCCAAATATCAGCTTGCGGTGCGGACGGTCATCAGCCGTGTTTCGATGCCATCGGCCGGCCAGTCTATGCAAATGAAATTTACGATCCGGCAACTCAGCGAACCGTGCCGGCCGGAGCGGTTGACCCAGGCACTGGGCTTACCAACACCGGCGGCAGCAGCGCTATTCTGCGCGACGCCTTCGGGTTCAGCCCTGTAACAGGATTACCGATTGCAGGCCAGGCCAACATCATCCCGTCGGCCCGTATTGATCCCGTGGCCAAGAATATCTTTTCCTATTTCCCGGACCCGGTTCGCCCGGGCGTTGGAGTGGGTGGTTTCGCCCAAAATTGGTTGTCAACTTCCCTCTCTCAGCAGAGCACGAACCAGTGGGGGACCAAGATAGATCATGCGATCGGAGACAAGAACCGGATCAGCGGGGAGTTCATCGGGTCGAGGACGAATAACCCTACTGGCGGGCGTTATCCCGCACCGATTGGCGAGGGCGGCTTAACCTCCACCCACCAGTACGTTGCCCGGTTCAGCCACGACTTAATTCTTCGGCCGAATTTGATCAACCACTGGACGGCTGGATTCAATCGCCAGTGGAGTCAGAGCATTTCGGAAGCCGGACTTGGATGGCCGGAGAAGCTAGGGTGGAAGGGTGTGCCTGGCACCGGTCCCGGGTCGGTCTTCCCGGGCTTAAATATTGGGGGTTTGGGCAATACCTACGGGAATGGCGGCCAAGGGTATGACGCCAGTAACGTCTTTACTTTTGACGACGGTTTGAGCTGGACCAAAGGCAAGCACACGATTAAGACTGGCTTCTCTTACATGAAGATGCAGCAAAACGATGGTGGCTTTGGGCGACAGTCTGGCTATCTGAACTTCAATTGTGGAGGTACCTCCCTGCCGGGGCCGTGGTATCTCGATGGCTGCGGTGCCGGCCCCGGAAATCCAGGGTTCGGAGCCGCATCCTTCCTTTTAGGGCTGGGCAGCTCCGGTGAGGCGGATGTCTATGCGGCCACAAACGCGGACAGGATGGGAACCTATGCAGGCTATGTGCAGGACGATTTCAAAGCAACTTCCAAGCTTACTTTCAATCTGGGTCTGCGCTACGATCTGTTTCGCCCAGTGGTATCCGCTCACGACCAGATGTCATGGATGGACCCCACTGTGACCAATCCTGACCTCGGCATTAAGGGTTCCATGGTCTTCGCCTCGCCTGGGCAGCGTACCGCGGCGGAGACATACAAGAAGGCGTTCGGGCCACGCTTCGGGTTTGCCTAAAGACAGTGCTGCGCGGCGGTTACGGGATTTTGTATTCAACCACGGGTGCCCAACGTTCTGCGCGAGGCTCGTACGTACAAGGATTCAATTCCGTAAACCTCAAAGGTGTGGATACCAGTACTGGGTTTCCCGGACTACTGCCGGCTTTTACTTTGTCAGGCGGCTGGCCGGCTTCGGAATTTCCGGCTCCTCCCTTTATCAGTCCTTCCTATGGGCTCAAAACTGCCCCTCACCCCATATTCCCAGGCGATGGTCGCCCGGGTGATATTCAAAACTGGACCTTGGGTCTCCAGCGTCAACTCCCGGCACAGATTCTGCTCGATGTCGCCTACGTCGGAACCAAGGGGACTCACATAGCAAGTCGGTTGGGAATAGGCAACGTGATGCCAAGTCAGTATCTCTCGTTCGGGGATCTGTTGTTCAAAGGCATTGGTGATCCAGCCGTGCAGGCTCTGGGTCCCGTACAGGCGATGCCCATTGACCCCGCTACCGGCAACCATGCTCCTTTCGCAGGGTTCGAAGCTCTCTTGCCAAAGCTTGCGGCCCTTCCCGCAGTACACACGGGAGGCCAATTTCCAGATGCGCGATTTGATGGAAGGAATAGGGATGTCGAACTACCACGCGCTCCAGGTTCAGGCCAGGAAGCGTTTTTCTCAGGGTCTGAGTTTCCTGGTTTCCTACACCTGGTCCAAAACTCTTACAAACGCGGAAAGCATCTTCAATGAGTTCTCAGGATTCACGCAAGACTACTACAACACGAGGCCTGAGAAGGCGCTGAGCCTCAATGATCATCCAAGCAACCTGGTGCTCTCTTACCAGTATGAATTGCCCTTCGGCCCCGGCAAGAAGTTCGCGAATGTCGGTGGCGCGGCGGGCAAAGTGATTGGAGGCTGGAGCATCGCCGGAATCCAGCAATATCAGAGTGGAGCCCCGGCGGTCATCATATCAGGGAGCAACCCGGCAGACCCCTACGCCGGGCCAAACGGCTTCCTGACGCGTCCCAATGTCGTTCCCGGTGTGAATAAGAGGTCAGATGCCTTCCTCAATGGGACCTTTGATCCTAACGCTCCTGGAGACGCGGGCACCATTTACAATGCAAAGGCTTGGGAGTCTCCGGCAAAGTATACTTTCGGTAACGCTCCACGCACGGATGGTGATGTCCGTTCGTTCTTCTATCTCAATGAGGATATCTCGATCCTCAAGCGCACCCATATTAACGAACGGGTGAATGTCGAATTCCGGGCAGATTTCCTGAACATTTTTAACCGCACGGTTTTTGGCTTTGATCAAGGCGGCGACCAGTATGGTTCTATTCTCGGAGGCAACGCTCTGGCCTTTGGCTTCGGGCGAGTGGGCCAACAAGGCAACTACCCGCGCGAAATCCAGTTCGGGTTGAAGATCAATTACTAATGCTCGCTTACCGAAGAGTTAAGCGAAAAGAGGATGGGGGAAGACTTCGACCTCCACATCCTCTTTTTTTTGTGCCCGCAAGCTGTCTTGGATGGAAAGGTCAGGGCCGGTCTGCGCCAAATTCGTGGTGCCCTCCTGAGCTGCTCTATACCGCTCGCCGGGAATGGAGCGAGGCTACGAGTCCCAGCCGAGCTTGATGACGTTCCTACGGAGCTTTTACGCGTTGTTGGTTCGGTGATCTATAAATATTGCGCCTCTACGAGGCTCAGCGGCTTTGTCATTTCGCACAAGTTCCCGTCCCATTGCCTCTCTCACCAACTCATCTGTACTTTTTAATCCTCACACACAGATGTTCCCGACCACCCGGAGCTGCGAAGAAATCCTAGCTAGTAGGGGGACGCGCTGCCATCAGCACCTCAGCGGGCGTTCAGCCCAAATTAGGTTAAGCTGTCACCAACGAGTTTGAAGGGGAAATCAATGCCTGCTCGGGAACGGCTCGAACGAACAACTCACTGCGGCGTGGTTCTGGCCCGTTCATAGACCTTCGCTTTTTCGGCTAAAGAGAGCCGCTGAAATTCCTCCATCTCCCGGGCGCTTGATTTGGTGTCGCCTTGCTCGCGGTAAACCTTTGCAAGCAGAAAGTGCGTCTCCGTGTCATTGGAATCGACGGCGGTGGCGATCAGGAGCTCGGCTTTGGCCTTCTCCAGGTCCTTCAAGCCGTGATAACTCTTCCCCAGGAGAAAGTGGGGGCGCGCCGCGCCCGGCTGGGCGGCCGAGGCTACGCGCAAGTAATCAATCGCTCCGGCATAATTACCCCGGCCCACGGCGAACTCTCCCAGGTAGAGGTTGACCCGGAAATCCTGGGGGTCCTCTCGCAGGGCCTCCAAGAACTCCTTTTCGGCAGCATCGATCTGTTTCAAATTTCGGTAAGCAACTCCCAGCGCGTAGTGTATGCCCGGAGCGCCCGGGCGCTTGGCGAGCGCAGCACGATATTCTTTGAGGGAATCTTCATAACGCTTGTTATTGGCGTAGACTTCCCCTATCAGCGCATGCAACTGGAAGGAGTCAGGATCGAGGTCCGTGAGCCTCTGGATGATCTCGAGCGAGGCGTTCATGTGCAGTCGTCCGAGTTGATAGAGTGTGTCGGCATCTTTGGGATTCCGCGTCAAAGACAGATTGAACTGGGCAATGGCGTCATCAGCACGGCCGAGCGACACCAGAGCAATGGCATAGTAGTAGTGGCACCGCGGGTGCGGCTTTGGCGTTGAAAGTTCTGCCCGGAAGCATTCAGTAGCTCTTTGAAATTGATTGAGACCAAGATTGGAAGCACCGAGAAAGAAATTGACTTCAGGATACCGAGCTGAGATGGACAGGGCGCGCTCGAAAAGTTCGATGGATTCGCGAAACTTCAGCTCAGTCTGGTAGAGGATACCAAGGCGCTTAAGGACTTCAGGATCGTCTGGAGTCAACGTCAAAGCTTGCCTGTAGCTCCGCGCGGCTCCCTCGTAGTCTTCTGCCTTCTCGTAAGCACGGGCCTGCTCGAGGAGCGACTTCACATCTGACGATAGGCCGGACAGCGGCTGCGAGACCCCCAGGACGATCCAGCAGACTATAAGGCACCTATTCAAGACGGATGATCGACTGAGCATGGCTATGAGCCAAAGACGAACTATCACTGCATAAATCAATGCACTAAAACTTTTCATTAGCCCGTGCTTCAGCGTGGGGAGTCCTTCGATGGCTTTTTCTTCTTCCACCTTCCAACCCGCGGCTGGCTTCAGCCCCAGTGGGGTGGAGAGGTGGAGGAAAACGGGACGCTTCTTCCAGCCCCGTACTTCAGCGCGGGGCTAATGAAAATTCGGCCCATTGTTTTGCAAGGCTAGGGAGTTCCTGAATCCTTTTGTTTCTGCAGGGACTCCTGGAGTAGCTCTCTATCCTTGTTCTGGTCTTCGCGAGTCAGTCGTTCGAAGATTTGGAGGTGTTTTTGGCTTTCCGCCTTATTCCCCAGTCGTGCATAAACCTCGTGAAGCTGGAAGTGAACTTCCTTGTAATTGGGATTCTGTTCCAGCGCCTTTTTGAGAACCTGGACCGCGTGCTGATGGTCCCCGGTACCCGCGTAGCATTTCCCGAGGAGCCAGTAGGCTCGCGTCAACTCGGGGTAGACGGAAATAGCGCTTTCAAGGTGTGGCATGGATTGTAAGTATTCTTTGTTAGTGACGAGTATGTCTGCCAGATAGTAGTGGGCCAGCGGCTGGTTGGGGTCTTTTAGCAGAGCCAGTTGCAGCTCCTGTTGTGCTTTCTCCAGATCTTTTCTTCGCCAGTAGACTTCGCCCAAGGCCAAGTGTATTCCCGGGAAATCGGGGTTCTGGCGATAGACCTCTTTGAATTCCATGATGGCCTCATCAAAGCGCTCCCCATCAGCCAAAACTTCGGCCTTTATGGCATGGGTGAACTCCGAATTCGGATTTGTCTTCCCAAGCCTCTGGCTAGCTTGCTGGGCAGCGGCCTTGTAGTCGACCACCAGTTGATACATAACTGCAGCGTTTTGGGGGTCGTCCGTCAGGAGACCTTCCAGTTGCTGGATGGCTTCGAAAAACCTGCCCGACGCAGTGAGGGCCAAGGCCAGGTAGTAGCGCGCCTGCCTGTCTTTGGGGTTGCCGGTGAGCTCTTTTTGAGTAGCTTCTACCGTCTTATCAAATTTGTTTAATGCATAGTACGAAATACCCAGCAATGAATTCACCCCAGGGTAAAGAGGGGCGCGCTTCAGGATCTTCTGAAAAATCTCAATCGACTCGTCCGTTTTGCCCTGTCCTTGGCAAACCAGACCCAACCTCTTGAGAATCTCGGGATCATCCGGTGAGACAAGCAAAGCCTCCCTGTAAACTCGTTCCGCTCCTACATAGTCTTTGGTCGTTTCCAATTCGATGGCTCGAGACAGCAAAGTTTCTGTCCTCGCCGGCGTGGTCTGAGCATGTGCCACCTCGGTAGTTGCGATCAGCGCCACGAGAATGCCGACACCTATCGCAATGTCCGGCCCCCAGTCCCTCCCAACTAGCCTGGTGGTCCTCGGCCAGGGGACTGACCCATAAAGCCTGGCTTTCCATTGGACGTTAGTTACTGCCATCTGTCTTTTGCTTCTCCAACTGCTGCTCCATACGCCTCCCTATCCTGTCTCTCTTCTCTCTATCTTTTGCGTTCAGCTTTTGAAAGATTTCCAGGTGGTGCTGCTGCTTGTCCGGTTGCTGGAGCCGCGCGTAAAGTTGGGAAAGTTGGTAATGCACCATTTTTTCTTTGGGTTCTAATTCGACGGCTTTCAACAAAAGGTTGAGTGCATCCTCAAGCTTCCCCTTTGAGGTGTAACACTTCCCCAACTGAAAATACCCCATCATGAAGTTAGGGCTGGCTGCCACAACAATCTCCAGTCGAGGAATGGCTTCTTCCATCCTTTGGCTCTTCATCAGAATATCAGCTAGATAGTAATTCGCCATGGGAAGATTAGGATCTTCACGCAAAGCAAGTCGGAGTTCCTTCTCTGCGTTCGGGTAGTCAATTTTGTTGTAATAAGCTTCCCCCAGAGAGAAATGGAGCCCCGGAAAATTCGGATTCTTTTTCAGAAGTTCTGTGTACTTTTGGATCGCTTCAGCGTATTTTTCATCCTCTGCATAACCTTCGGCCTTCAAAACCAGCATAAAATCTGAGTCCGGATCCAGGTTCCCCAACTGCTTGATCGCCGTAACGGTAGCGGATTTGAGTAGCTTAATCAATTGAAAGAGAACCTTCTTGTCGGCGGGATCTTCCTGGAGTAGGATTTCGTATTGCCGGATTGCATCAGCATTGCGATTTAGAGACCGATAGGCCAGGGCTTCGTAGTAATGAGCTCGACGGTATTTTGCGTTGGCCTCCAGTTCTTTGTTAAATGCCTCTATGGCCTTCTCAAACTGATTAAGGCCAAAGTAGGAGAGCCCCAGATAAAAGTTGACCTCGGGATACTGGGGCGCTTGCTGCAGCACTTTCTGAAAGCTGTCGATGGATTCCGGAAATTTTAGCTCGGTCTGATAGACGAGGCCTAACCGTTTCAGCACTTCGGGCTGCTGGGGGTAGTTCGCTGCGGCCTCCTGATAGATCTTCTCCGCGCCTGCATAATCTTCCTGTGTCTCTAATTCCTTGGCTTGGCGGAAATAATTCTCCAGGCTTTGGGAAACGGTTTGGGCCAGAATCCGACTGCAACAGAGGAAGGGGAGAAGACAAAGAAGAGTGCGGGCGTATCGGCTTAAGGATCGATGAGATCTACCACTAGGCACGGTTTAACATAACATGGTCACTAAAGAGTTTGCAAACTCGATTTGATCCTTCGCCTCCTACGAAAATAGCACAAATCCGAGCCCTGACCGTCAGGGAGGGGTGGGCCCGGCTGATTGCTTCAACCGCTCCCTCACTCGCGGCTCGGTCCAACTTTTTCATGCTCTGTGCCGCCGCCTTGAGCGGCATGGGGAACTCCCATGAAAATAGCACAAATCCGAGCTCTGACCTTCAGGGGCGGGCCCGGCTGATTGCTTCAACCACTCCCTCACGGTCGCGGCTCGGTACCGCATTTTCATGCTCAATGGTGCCGCCATGGCGGCATGGGCAACTCCTGTGCTTTTCCAAATGGCCACGGCAAGCTTTGTCTCTCTAACTTTGTTCATATGCTAAGATGTGGGTTGGTGCTCGTAATCTTGAATTAGCCGCACCGACGCTGAGACGCAGCAAACTATTGCGTGCGCTAAAGTACGGAGCTATTGAAGATGCAGAAGCAATTTGGCCCATTGATTTGTGCTGTCTGTTGTGCTGTCTACTTAGCCTTTTTCACCTCGGCCGGTCTATGGAGTCAGTCTGTCGGTAAGAAGAGGACAGTGGATTTGCCCCCTGAGGTTCAGAGGTACTTCCAAACGGCCAAGCAAGCTGAAAAAGCTGGTGACTACACCAAAGCCGTAGAAGCCTATCGCTCTATTCTCAAAATAAGGCCGGATATGGCCGAAGCGCGTCAAAACTTGGGATTGGTCTACTACGTCCAAGCCAAAAACCAAGAGGCAATCGAATCGTTTCAAGAAGCGCTGAAGGGAAAACCCGATCTGATCGG
>QHZP01000084.1:14035-34865 GCA_003224715.1 Acidobacteriota bacterium
GAAAAAGCCGTCGCCCCTCTCAAGAAGGCCATTTCCTTGAATCCCGGAGATAGACATGCCTACTCGAATCTGGGTTTGAGCTACGTAGAGACCGGAAGATACGATGAAGCTGCCAAAATACTTCAGAAGGGGCTCGAACAATTCCCTAAGGATATTGATTTGCTCTATAACCTGGGAAAGGTGTATACGAAGATGATGACGGTGACCTTCCAGAAAATGGCTGAGGTAGAGCCTGATTCCTATCGCGTGCACCAACTGCTAGGTGAGTCCTACGAGGCTAGGAGAGAAACAATCAAGGCCACTGAGGAGTACAAAGCGGCGATAGGCCGCAAACCAGACGCGCCTGGGTTGCACTACGCATTGGCCAATGTTTATTGGAAGCAAGGCAATCTGGAAGAAGCTGAGAAGGGTTTTAAAAAGGAACTCGAAATCAATCCTGAACAGTATCTGGCCACCTGGAAACTGGGGAACATTTATTTGATAAAACGTGAAATTGATCAGGCCATGCCATCCGGATCTGGGGCAAGCCCACCGGGATTTAGCCCGTGCTTTGGCAGAAAAAGGTGACCTGACCGGAGCGATGGAACATTTAAAGAAGGTCATTGAGATGGCTCCGGATGAGCCGACGGTTCATTACCGACTCGCATTGATTTATAAGCGGTTGGATAGGAAGCAAGAAGAAAGAGCTGAGATGGAGAAGTTCCAAGAGTTGAAGGCTGCCAGTGACAAAAGGCAGAAGGCAGCCAGCAGCTTGCCCGCTTCTGGAGACAACGAATTGGAAAGGTCCAAGGCAGATATTGAGTCAGAAACGCAATGAAATGGGGTGAGGCGACGAATTGGTTTCGGGTGTGACCGCACGCGTCCACCCACTTGGCAAAGCTCTAATGGGTTTTCTTGTGGTTTGGATTGATCCTCACCGGCTCGCGTCAATTTCCTTTCCTCCGCAGCATCACAGACCAGGCCAAGGGCCCGCTGATGGATGGATTAATCGTTTCAAATCGGGTTTCCCGAATCCACTCGAAGTCAAACAGCAAGGAGAAGTCGGAACGAATCTCCTCCTCTGCGACTTGAGGCGGGGCATATTGAAGGGGCAGTTCATTAGGATTGCCGGCCAAAAGCAGGAAGCGAGTGCCTGCGTGGGAGAGGCGGCGAACGGTTTCGACGTAGGCTCTTGCGTTGTAAATTCGCACCTCGTGGTAACAACCGCGGTCAAAAATAAAGTCGAAAGGTTCCAGTTTGGGAAGTGCCAGCACATCAGCGAGGAGCCAACGTACTTTGACACCGGCCTGGCGAACCTTTTCTTCGGCCTGGCGCAACGCCGTTGGAGCGATGTCGATTGCGGTGACGTCAAATCCATGGCTGGCAAGGTAAATCGCGTCCGTTCCGGAACCACAACCCAAATCGACGGCCCGACAGGCACGGACAAGGCCCTCGTCTACCACCTTTTGAAGCTCTCCGGAGGGCCGTCCCGCATCCCAGGAAGGTCGTTTGCCCCCACGATAGCTGTCGTCCCACAAGTCCAGCATTTTTATGCCCTCAGGTCCGTGTGGCAAGACGCCCGCGGGTAAGGGCCTGCGGACCAGGAGTTCTTTGCCGTCGCTTGTTGAAATGGCAATGTCCCCTGCATCCGCCTGGACCATGGGCAAAGTGAGCCGGAAAATACGCTGAGCTGTCGCAATTGTCAAGAGTGGTCGATCACTTTGAGTAACCAGTTCTGCGCGCGCCACGGAACTTTGATCGCCCTGCCGCCGCGCCTGGAGCACCTGTAGACATCGGATGCCGGCGGGATTCCCCTGTGGTAGTACTTTGAGAGCGTACTCCTCGGCCTGCTCTTTGCCGCGTGGCCACCGTACGCCCTGGAGCCTCGCCTTATTGGGCAGCAAGGCCTGGCAGAAAAGGTCGCCTTCTCTTTCAGTGATGTGCGCCTGACGACCCGCGATTTCAGGTTTATTGTGCGAGTACAGTAACCATCCGAGGGTTTGTCCCGAACCAGCCCCCTGAACCTCGTCGTCCACGACAAAGGTTGAAGGCTTCAAAAATATAAAGCGGCGAACCCGCCGGGGCGCACCCATCATCTTGGAAGCATCCCCAACGGCGTAGGCGAAAAATCGGTTCTCCTCGAACGCGAGCAAATCGGTCGCATCGAAATCCGAGCCAGCGAAGACGAGTCTACTAATGTGCCGATATGAATCGGTTAACTCGCCGGTTGAGACGGAAAGCTCAGCCAGCTTGAGAAGGTCCGAGGCGTGAATCAGGGAGGTGAGATGGCTGGGGGGGACCTGTGTCTGGCTCAGTGCTGGCCAGTTAAAACCGAGCATCACAAGGATAGTCATTAATGAGTCGCGGAATTTCCTTGGGGAAGAAGGTGAGGCAAGGGCCATACTCTTGATTACCGCGGCGCGCTGTTCAAGCCAAACCAAGAGAAGAACTTTTAAATTAGGGCTCGGATTGGTTCTCAAGATTGGACCCGGCCCGATAAACGATGCCCAATCAATCAAGGATTTCTGCCTGATTGGGGCCAACAAGGGCGTTCGATAAATTTCTTAGGCAAGATAATCTTCGCGCTGTTGCATCTCCCGGGCTGCAAGAACTAATTGTCCAAGTTCTGAAGGAATTCTTGTGCTACAGTTTAGATTCACAGAAAGGATGAACGATAAAAACCAGACAAATGACCTTGTTCTAGCTTAAAACCCGTTTCGAAACCGCTATTGGAACCCATTGAGGACCATAACAGTATCTGGGCCGAAGCAGCGGCCGCCATAGGCTGCCACCCTAAAGGCGGGAGGAAGCTTGACCAGTCGAAAGTATTCAGGCGCGTAACCTAGCATTTTGTGGAGAAGATAGCATGTCCCGGGTCCAGGTGCAAATCTCGATTATTCTCGTTATTGCTCTGAGCTTTATCCCTTTCGCACAACATGCGGTGGCTCCGGGCAATGGCGCGGAGAAGCCGCTCCCAGTATTTACCGATATCACCAAGCCGGCAGGGGTTGCGTATAAGATCATCTGCGGCGATGAAGTCACGGAGTACTTGATCGATGTCAACGGGGAAGGTGCTGCCTTCGTCGATTACAACAACGACGGTTATCAGGATATCTATTTGGTCAATGGGTCTTCCCGCAAACTTGAGAAGGCCGGCCATCCTCCTCATGATTACTTGTTGCGGAACAATGGTGACGGGACTTTCACCGACGTTACCAAACAAGCGCATCTGGGAGATACCGCCTGGAGCAGCGGTGTCGCGGTGGGCGATTATAATAATGACGGTTACCTGGATTTGTATGTGACCAACTTCGGTCCCAACAAGCTTTATCGCAACAACGGCGATGGGACGTTTACCGAAGTGGGCGAAGCCGCAGGAGTGGCCGATCCTCGTTGGGGCTTCCCCAAGTGGAGCATGGGTGCAGCCTTCGGAGACTACGATAACGACGGTTATCTGGATCTCTACGTGGCCAATTTCGCCAAATTCAATTACCAGCCGGAACTCCCACCTCCAAGCGAAAACAGCCCCTGTAAGATGAAGGCTGTGCCCATTGCCTGCCCGCCAGAAAAATACGAAGGCGAACAGGACCTGCTCTACCACAATAACGGGGACGGGACTTTCACAGATGTCAGCGGGGCTGCCGGCATCACCCGAAAAGACCCGGGACGCGGCTTTGCCGTCGCCTTCTCTGATTTTGATAATGATGGTGACCTGGACATTTACGTGGCCAATGATTCCGGTCCCAACTTTTACTATATCAACAATGGGAATGGAAAATTCAGCGACGCCAGCTTGAGTTCTGGCCTGGCAGTGGATGAGTTTGGAAATGCTCAGGGATCCATGGGACTGACGGTTGGAGATTTCAATAACGATGGATTGATGGATGTTTTCGTCACTAATTTTGTCGATCAGCAGAACACCCTGTATCAGAACCAGGGAGATAACTTGTTCTTAGATCGAACCACCAATTTTGGTTTGGGGATGGTTGGCTTCCATTACAGCGGCTGGGGAACCAAGCTTTTTGATTTCGACAATGACGGTTGGTTGGATCTGTTCATTACCAATGGTCACACCATGGAACAGTTGGAGAAGCATTATCCCGCTGATCCTTTTGCGGAGCCCAACTATCTGCTGCGTAACGTCAGAGGCAAGGAGTTCAAAGACGTCTCTGAAGCTACCGGCATCCGAAAACTGCCCAACAAAGTGGGGCGCGGGACGGCCTTTGGTGACTTTGACAATGATGGAGACATCGACATTCTCGTCATCAACAAAAATGATATCCCAACTCTTTGGCGCAACGACGGTGGCAATACCAATCACTGGATGGTTTTGCGGACCGAAGGTACTAAAAGCAACCGTTGTGGTATTGGAGCACGAGTGGTAGTAACGGCTGAAGGGATGCGCCAAACCTTTGAGGTTAGGGGGAGTGATAGCTATCTTTCCAGTAACGATCTGCGGATACACATCGGCTTGGGAGATCTAGAACAAGCCGACCTCGAAATCCGCTGGCCTAGTGGCCGCATCGATCGTTACCCCCACAAAGCCGCCAACCAATTTTATCTGGCCCGAGAAGCTGGCCCCATTATGCCCGATCCCCTCTTATCGTCTGCACCTTCGCAGCATAAGTAAAAACTGGATTGGAAAGTCTCTCAAGGTTGCCAATTGCCAAGACCAAGGGCCCGCACAGAACAAGACTTACATTTCTGTGCGAGAAAAAAAATCAACCGCAGAGACGCCGAGAGGCAGAGAAGAAGGGAATCCCTAAAAAAGCATGGGAGGCGGCCTGCAGGAAGGGCGGGATGAACGCATCCGATTGGCCGAAGCATCGGTGGCTATAATCTGGTGCTGAATCCTTGAGCTTTGGCTTTTCGTTTGGGAGGTATTTCGGCAGTGCCTTTATCCCCTCCCCCAGAGTTTCTTTGCGTCTCCGCGGTGAAACAATCTGTGGACGAAAAGGCAATTTTATTTTCTGGTGACGCCTAATTGATGTTCTGTAGTGCGGTGAGATATTCGCTCAATAGCTCTTTGACGTGTGTCTGGGAAGATCCACAAGTTATGATCCTGGCAGAATACGGATGATGAGAGGAGAGGAAATCTAGCCTCTCCGTTCCTTCGCTGCGGAGGGTTTGGCAGCTTTGCTTTCGGTCTTAGATTCGCGGATGGCGGAAGCATTCTTACTGAAGATTTCCTCAAAAATTCTGGCTTCCTCAGGATTCTCCCACTGTTGAATAATGGCCCCACCTTCCTCTTTAAGAAACACCAGTTTCCCTTCATTGTTATCAAAATCCACCCTGACTAAATCTCCCAGGGTAACTTGATTCGTGGCCACCAAATTGGAGAGTGGATAAACCAAATATCGTTCAAGGGCACGCTTCAGATGACGAGCCCCGTATTTGAGGTCAGTCCCTTCTTTCAACAAGAACTCTTTCGTTTGAGGCGTGCATTTGAATATAAATTTCCCTTCTCCTCGGGAATTCAAGATACGCTCCTGGACCATTCCCAGTTCAATGTCCAGGATCTTATTCAAATGCACGGGCTGCAGGGTCTGAAAGACGACGACCTTGTCAATGCGGTTCATAAACTCAGGAGAGAATTTCCTTTTCGAAGCCTCTAACGCCGTCTTATAAATTTTCTGGTCCAACTCAGATTCCTGGGTTGAAGAAGCAGCAGGGGGAGCAAAACCGATTCCCCCGGAAATGAATTCGCTCATTTCAGAGGCACCCAGATTACTGGTCATAAATACGATGGTCTTGCTGAGATCGACGCGTCGATTATCACCCAATGTTAAGGTAGCCTTATCTAGAATGCCCAACAGAAGCTGCCAAAGCGCATCGTTAGCTTTTTCAATTTCGTCGAATAATAGAAAAGTTAATTTGATCTTGTCGGTGTGATACTGATCAATGGCTTCCTGCGTCAAGAGAGGAGGAGTTTCTCGATGTCCTAAATAGCCTGGCGGTGAACCGATCAACTTCGCAATTTCATGGCTGTGCTGGAACTCAGCACAATCAATTTTCATAGCAGCCTTGGAATCGCCAAACAGAATTTCTGCCGCTGCCTCGACTACCCGCGTCTTGCCTGATCCCGTGGGACCCAGAAAGAGGAGATTTCCGATAGGTCTACCAGGAGAGGCCATCCCAGACAAATAAATCTGGTATAGACTCGCAATTCGACGCACCGCTCGCTCTTGCCCCACAACCCTCGCAGACAGCTTATCTTCAAAATCCTGCGCCTCCGAACTTTTTATGTTCGGATCTAGTATGATACGCTCACCCGTTTTACTCATGGCTCACCTGAAAACTTCCTTGGCCCTTCATCAACCAGCAACGACAATCTAGATTATCGGTGGTCAACTCTATTTCTTTACTTCAAAATGGGACGTTCCGCAACCTTATTTGTTTTTGTTATTGCGCTCGAATCGGTACAAGGTGATTACCACAGCAGAGCATTTCCTAAACCCCTCTGCCTACGTTCATATCTTAACATTTTCTGGCATCCAGCTGTAGCGCTATGGCAACCAAAATTAACGCCAACGTTAGCAAACTTGCAATACAACCCCACTTGGTTTAGATTAATCATAATTCACTGTAGCTCGATTCGATCTAGTTTTCTTAGGATAGGAGGTGGATTGGCTTGCGACTATGGAAGTTGCTCATATTTGGTGTTTTTGTAATGGGCAGTATTGTTTCAATCAGATCCCTCAATTTCTCTAAGCCTGTGGACGCCAAAAAAACCGGAAAATCCTGTGTTTATTGTCACACTAAGGTGGGTTCGAAAGAATTAACCGAGGCTGGGAAGTACTACAAAGACAATGGAACTCTGGACGGTTACAAACCCAGCAAGTAATGTTCTTTCTGGATCATTGAGCTTAATCCCGCGATCCGCCGCAAAGACGTCCAAGTCCTCAGAACAATTTCCGGCTATCCAGGAGAATGGTCACCGGGCCCTCATTAATAGAGGTCACTTGCATCATTTCCCGAAAAGTTCCCGTTTCAGTCTCAACTCTCCTTTCGCGACACTTCGAGACAAAATATTCATATAAATCTCTGGCCTTCTGCGGATCTGCCGCTTCACTAAAGGAAGGCCGTTTTCCTTTTCTGCAGTCACCATACAGGGTGAACTGAGAGACGATGAGCAAAGCTCCGCCTACTTGGACAACGGACAAATTCATTTTTCCTGAATCATCCTCGAAGATTCGAAGGCCTAGAATTTTATCCAATAAATAGTCTGCATCGCACATTTCATCGGTCGTATGCACACCCAGGTAGATAAGCAGTCCTTTCTCGATTGAACCCACCGTGAGATGGTTCACGACCGCGGATGCCTCTTTCACTCGTTGCACAATAGCCCGCATGATCTGGTTACCTTCAAGTCAGGCAGTTAAGCGGCGCCGGGTTTTGCGCTTTCAGTGAGACATCACCGCCTTACCCCATGCAAAGAACCCGTTCCAGCGCCTCAATAAATTTCTCATTTTCTGCCTGGGTTCCGATGGTCACTCTAAAGGCTGTTGGAAATCCATTACTCTTTAGAGGCCAAATCATCACCCCGCGCTGGATCAGTCGCTGATATTCCTCCAGACAATCCCGCTGAGTGTCGACCAGAATGAAATTGGTGACAGAAGGGACAAATTTCATTCCCAGCCTGCTCAGTTCATGGGTCAAATACTGGTAGCCCTGTGTATTGCATTCAATCGACTTTCTGACATGGTCAGTGTCATCCAGGGCGGCTAGTGCGGCCACCTGCGCAACACGGCTTGTGTTGAAGGGCGAACGGACTTGGTTGAGACAGCTTATGAAATCCGCATGGGCGATTCCATATCCGATCCTCAACCCGGCCAGCCCATAGATCTTGGAAAAGGTCCGAAGAACGATGACATGTCTCCTCTGTTTCACATACTCCAACGAATGGGAGTAATGAGGATCCTGGACGTACTCGTAATAAGCTTCATCAAGAACAACAATGATCTGAGGAGCAAGATGGCTCAAGAAACCATCCATCTCTTCGGCTGTAAACATCGTGCCGGTTGGATTATTGGGGTTTGCCAAAAAGATTACCTTCGTGCGTGGAGTCAGGGAGCTCAGGATCGCCTCGAGATCGTACCTGTCGTTTTTCATCGGGACGTAGATCATCCGACTGTTCATTTGTTGAGCTGCCAACCTATACATCACAAAGCTGTTTCGAGAAGTAACGGTTTCGTCAGTTGGAGTTAAGAAAGTGCGTGCGACCAACTCGATGATGTCACTAGAACCGTTGCCCAGAATTATCTCTTCCATTGAAAGGCCTAGACGCTGAGCTAGCTTCTGGCGCAGATAGAAACCGTCACCTATGGGGTACCTGTGTACGCGTTCGGAATGCAGGCGGATAGCCTCCGCGGACCTGGGGGCAGGCCCTAACGGATTCTCATTGGCCGCCATTCTAACCAGGCTGATTTCCAGCTCTCGTTCGAGTTCCTCCGCCGGCTTTCCAGGGAGATAGGAACGGATGTTTTTGATGTTGGACGGAAGGAGCTCGTAGATTGACACGAGGTTACCTCTCCAGCTGCTTGAATCGGGCGATTTCTCTAAAAGTCAAGTGGCGGTATTCCCCAGGCTTAAGGTGTGGATCGCGCAAAAAACCAATCTGTACGCGCTTTAATTTGAGCACCGGATGGCTAATGCGTTCAAACATCTTTCGAATTTGATTATTCTTGCCTTCGGTCAGAGTCACGCTAAACCAGGGATTGTCCCCTTCCTTAAGACATTCAATCCGGCAGGAAGCGATTGGCGTTCCGTTCAAAAACATTCCTTGGGAGAGTTTCTTTAGTTCATCCTTGGTGGGATTACCTCTGACTTTGGCGACGTAGGTCTTAGGACAGTGCGGTCCAGCCGAGGCCACCGTATTGGCAAAGTCGCCATCATTGGTTAAGAGCAGTAACCCCTCGCTCTGATAGTCAAGGCGGCCCACTGGAAAGATTTTCTGGGAAAGTCCTTTGATAAGATCAGTGACCTTGGGCCTCGCCTGAGGGTCGGAGAGGGTGCAGAGAACTCCCTTGGGCTTATTGAGCAGAAGATAAACTTTGGACCGGCCGATACGGAGACGCTTTCCATCAACTCTGATATGGTCCTGGGAAGGATCAACTTTGGTTCCCAATTGAGTGATGATGCTCCCATTGACGGAAACACGACCGCTTAATATCAAGCCTTCGGCCTTGCGGCGAGAACAGATACCCGCCTGGGCGATGACTTTCTGAAGCCTCTGCATCATTTGGATCGAGCAAAGTGGCTGGCTGTTTCCTCGGCGTGATCTTCTTCTGGCGTGGATTCCGGCAAGAAAGAACCTTCTTCTGTAACATTCTCCGTGGGAGTGGAGGGAAGGTCCGGCGGGAGTATGATTTCCCCTGTAGGAGGCTGGGCGGAAGCGTCAGCGGGATTCACCTCAGCCTGAGCAGCACCAGGGGATGCCACAGATCCGGTTCCAAAGGCAGACTGAGCCAGTTCCTCAAATTCTTCCAGGCCTGGCAGCTCATCCAGGTTCTTCAAACCAAAATGAACCAGGAATTCTTTGGTTGTCTTGTATAGGATAGGTCGCCCGATCACATTCTTACGACCTCCCGTCGTCACCAGGTTCTTATCAATCAAGGTCTTCATTACCCCAGCCGCGTTCACACCGCGAATCTCTTGAATCTCCGGGATGGTGATGGGTTGCTTATAAGCAATAACCGCCAGAGTTTCCAGGGCCGCCAACGAAAGTTTCGTGGGCGGAGTTTGATGCTTTACGAACGTGCGAACCCATTCGTGGTATTCCGCCTTGGTTGCCATCTTGTAGCCATTGGCAACTTCCTTTACCTCAACTCCATGCGCGCCCGATTGATATTCCTGTATGAGCTGCGGGATGATGGCTCTAATTGAATCCTTGTGTTCCTTCCCCAGAATGCTAACCAGAGTGGCTTCCGTGACTGGTTCTTCGGCCAGATAGATCAGAGCTTCGATAATGGGTTTTAGTTCTGTCTCCGTCATCGTCTAACCTTCCTCTTCTCCTCCGAGATTCCCTCTAAATGCTCGTCTTAAGCAACAGACTCTCCCCAATCCACTGATCCAGATTAGTCATCACACTTTCAAAATTTTCGTGACGGCGGGCCACGATCTCGCCAAAGATCTGTCTTTGAGTCAAGACAATGGCGTGAAAATAGACCATCTCCAAAATAGCTAGAAATGCAACAATGAGGGACGGCTTACTTCGATAGGCCGAAAATATTTCGTTCAGACTGATGATTCCGCTGGACTGCTCGAAAAGAAAACGTAATTTAGCAATCACCTGGCCTACGGTCATTTCGTCGCGTTCAATTTCCAACAGGGTTTTTGCCTTGGCGCGGTCCAGCATTTTTTGGAAATTAGCTACCAAATCGAAAAGGGTGACTTTCATTTCCGATTCTCCTGAAACGGCAAAATCCTTCATTCCACCGCGAGTCCAGGTGGAACTCTCAACCAGTTCTTTTTGATGCAGCATTTGAGCCGCATTCTTGAATTTTTCGTGCTCCAAGAGGCGCTGTACCAGTTCGAGTCTAGGATCCTCGGGACCCCCATCGACTTGCAGTGGGTCGGCAGGCAATAACATTTTCGACTTGATATAAATCAATGTAGCGGCCATCAACAGGAATTCGCCCGCCAAATTGATATCTAATTCCTGCATCATGCGAAGATAATCCAAATACTGCTGGGTGATCCGGGCAATCGGAATATCGTAAATATCAACTTCCTGTTTGCGAATGAGATCCAGCAACAAGTCCAACGGACCGTCATAAACAGGCAGGTGGATTTTGTATTGCTCATCCATAGACCTAAGAACTTGAAGCGTGATGCGTCACGTATCACGTTTTACGTTTCACGTTACGCTAACTTTACCGCCCTTCGCACTTCCTCCATTGTCCTTTCGGCCTCTTCCCTCGCCTTGTGATTGCCTTCTTCCATAATGTCCAGGATATCACTTTTGCTGGATTCATATTCTTTGCGGCGGTGGAGCAGGGGCGACAAGCTCTCAATCAGATGTTGGCTCATCGATTGCTTGCACTCTATGCAACCGATGCCGGCGGTGCGACACTCGCGGTTAACAGTTTGAATGGTTTCGTCTGGCGAATAGATTTTGTGATAGGAGAACACCGGGCACACGTCCGGATCACCGGGATCCGACCGGCGTTTGCGCGCCGGATCAGTCATCATTACTCTGACCTTCTTGGTAATTTCCTCTGGAGTGTCGGAAAGGTAAATCACATTCCCATAGCTCTTGCTCATCTTGCGCCCGTCCAGACCGGGAAGACGAGGAACCGGCGTCAACAAGGCCTCTGGCTCGGGGAAAACCTCCCCATAATAAGAATTAAAACGTCGGCAGATTTCACGAGTGAGTTCTACATGGGGAACCTGATCCTCCCCTACGGGCACAAAGTTACCCTTGTACATCAAAATGTCGGCCGCCTGTAAGACCGGGTATCCCAAGAACCCATAATTACCCAGGTCTCGATCGGTCAGGTTCTCTTTTTGCTCTTTATAACTGGGAACTCGTTCCAACCAGCCCAGTGGAGTAATCATGGATAGGATTAAATGCAGCTCGGCATGCTGTGGAACAGCCGACTGAATAAACATGACGGACTTCCTGGGATCCAGCCCAGCTGCCAGCCAGTCGATCATCATCTCAACCCGATACTCTTTGACCTTTGAAGTATCGGCAAAATCCGAGGTTAAAGCGTGCCAATCGGCAATGAAGTGAAAGCAATCGTATCGGTTTTGAAGCTTTACCCAGTTATTTAAGGCGCCGACCAAATTACCAAGATGTAGTTTACCGGTAGGCCGCATTCCACTTAACACTCGAGGCTTCTTTGAGACTTCAGGAGACATGATCAACTCATCCCTTTGGCCTTTTCGACTTTGACTTTGAATTGAATGGGAGGGCGAGCCCGATTCTTCTGCCTAGGGACGGAAGTCCAGAGAGTGAAAGCATCAATACGTTTGATCAGTAGATGGGTCCTTTGTAATTCCATCAACTGTAGATAATCACCTTTAGCATGCTCCAGAAGGGAGCCAGCACAAGACCAAAAATTCCCAAGTACATACACGCAATAAGGATAAAAAAGCCATAAGGCCGCAATTGTTCGTAACCGTGGGCTAAGCTGTAGGGCAGAAAATGTGGCAGAATCCAACTTCCATCCAAGGGAGGTATGGGGATCAAGTTGAATACCGCCAGGGTCATATTGAGCTGAGCGCCGATCTCGCACATTCGATAGAGAGGTTCGATAGAAGTCCCCCGAATTTGCCCACCCGAAAACAAATAAACATGAAAGACCTTGAGCAGGGCTACAAATCCGAGCAAAGCCAACAGATTACTAATAGGCCCGGCTGCTGAAATCCAAATATCGGCCTTGCGCCGGTCTTTGACATGGCGCGGATTCCACGGGACTGGCTTGGCCCAGCCAAACATGGCCATGCCGGTAAAGAATCCGATAGCCGGGAAAATTAAGGTCCCAAAAACGTCAATATGAGACAAAGGATTTAATGTGATTCGACCCAAATAACGGGCCGTCGGATCGCCAAATCTCTCGGCGGTCCAGGCGTGGGCCGCTTCGTGAAGGCTAAGTGAAAACAGGAAAACAACCATGTACAGACCAAATAAGCCGATGTTGGACAAACAAGTTCCCCTCTCTCGAGCCCCGATATCAATCGTTGGCAGCTTAGCATAGTTGCACTTAAAACTCTAGCCAGGCTCATCCGTGCGAGGCATACCAAGACTTGCCGAGACCACGGCCATCCTGTCTCGCCGCGCTGGTAGCGCCGGCCTTCCTTGTGGAAAGGGGACGCCGATAGTATAATCAAATCGCCTGTGCAGCAAGGAGTTTGGGCACAAGACACAGAAAGAATCTATTGTCCTCAGTCCTCATGAGTCTAATTCTGCTTCGCATAACAATTGCTCTTTACTCTATTGGTTTACTGCATTCTTTTCTAACAATCATCACCAGGAAAAAAACGTTGTTTCGGGTGGCGCTTTTTGGGATTTGCTCCGGTTTCCTGAGTCACGCCTGGTCGATCCTTTATACCTGGCGTGAAACGCATCTTCCGGTAAGCAACTTGCACGAGGCTCTCTCTTTTTTTGCTTTTGTCATTGTTCTGGCTTTCCTGCTATCCTACGCGAGATACCGACTCGAGTCCCTCAGCGTTTTCATTTTTCCGCTGGTCTTCATCCTGACTTTGGCGGCTAATCTGATTTCTTCACCTCAACAACCTCTGCCTGAAATCTTAAAAAGCATCTGGTTTTATATCCATATTCCCTCAACCTTCTTGGGGTATGGAGCCTTCTTCGTGACCTTTGCAGCCAGCGTTATGTATTTAATCCAGGAGAACGAACTAAAACGCAAGCGACCGCAAGCCTTCTACTACAGGCTACCCTCGCTGGAAATCTGTGATGAACTGGGATACCGGTCCTTGAGTATTGGCTTCCCTCTACTAACGATTGGTATTGTGGCGGGCGCTCTTTGGGCCAATAAGGCTTGGGAGACCTATTGGGGATGGGATCCCAAGATCATTTGGACTTTCATTACCTGGCTGATCTATGCCGTACTCATTCATTATCGGCTTTCGGCCGGCCTACGTGGACGCCGGGCGGCCTTCATGGCGATCGTGGGATTCTTTTTCGTCCTGTTCACTTTTATCGGAACAAGATATTTGGGTACTGCCCATCCCTACATTCAACGGTGATGGCAAACATGAATTTGGTTTTGGTTGGGGTCAGCCACAAAACCGCTCCAGTCGAGGTTAGAGAAAGACTCTGCTTTCCTGAGCCGAAGCTACGGGAGGCTCTCCAGGAACTGAAGTCTCGCTACGACCACGAAGAAGGCATGATCCTGTCCACCTGCAATCGGGTTGAGGTCCTGGTGAATACGACCAACCTGGATGACGGAGTTCGCCAGGTAAAGGATTTCCTTTGTGACTTTCATCAGCTTCGGTACGATTTCTTGAAGAAATTCCTTTACGACTTCACGCAAATGGAGGCCATCAGGCACATTTTCCGTGTGGCCTCGAGCCTCGATTCGATGGTCTTGGGGGAACCCCAGATCCTTGGCCAGGTCAAGAATGCCTTCAATTGTGCTCAGACTGCCGGTACGGCCGGTAGTGTTCTGAGCTATGTTATGAGCAAAGCCTTTTTTGTAGCCAAGCGCGTCAGGTCAGAAACCGGCATCGCCAGTTCTGCAGTTTCTATCAGCTACACAGCGGTTGAACTGGCAAAAAAGATTTTTAACGAGCTTTCCGGCAAGACGGTATTGATCTTAGGTGCCGGAAAAATGAGTGAACTGGCAGCCCGGCACTTGACCTCCAGCGGGGTCTCCCGTGTGCTGGTCTGGAATCGAACCTACCAGCGCGCCCTCGATTTGGCCGCCGTTTTTCGAGGTGATGCCATCCGCCCCGAGGAACTCTTTAAACACATTGAGAAGGCGGACATCATCATCAGCTCAACGGGAGCTTCCAGTTTTATCCTGAACAAAGCCGATGGGGAACGTCTGATCCACCTCCGTAAAAATCGGCCCGTGTTTATTATTGATATTGCTGTTCCGCGCGACATCGATCCCCAGATCAACAAAGTTAGCAACATCTTCTTGTACGACATCGATGATCTTCGTAATGTCATCGATGCCAACTTGAAACAGCGTCAGCGTGAAGCCCAGTTTGCCGAAGAAATCGTTCGCCAGGAAGTAGAGTCGTTCCTCAATTCTGCCAAAGCCATGGACGTGGCTCCAACTATCGTTTCTTTGCGAAACCATTGGGAATCGATTCGGCAGCAGGAACTGGCCAAAAGCAAGAATCGTTTGGGACCTCTCACACGGGATCAGGAAGCAGCCATTGACACCCTGACCCAAAGCCTTCTCAACAAAATTCTGCATGGTCCGATTTCTGAACTCAAGACACTGAGCCGCAATCCTGCGGCGAAGGAACATATCGAAACCATAAAGCGAATCCTTGGTTTGAAAGACCGGTAATGTCTCCATCCACACTCCTCATTGGCTCTCGCGGCAGCCAACTGGCACGGGCTCAGTCGGCCTGGGTCAAGGCCGAATTGGAGAGCCATCATCCCGATCTGGAGGTTAAAATTGTCATTATCAAAACTTCGGGGGATGTCTTCAACCAAGCGCCGCTTAATCAAATCGGAGGCAAGGGTCTTTTCACAAAAGAAATTGAGGAATCGCTGCTTCAGAAAAAAATTGATCTAGCCGTCCATAGCCTGAAAGACCTTCCGACCACCTTGCCGCCCAGACTTTGCTTGGCTGCCGTGACCCGCCGCGAGGACGTGCGGGACGCCTTCATTTCCAATAAATATGAAAGCATGGAGGAATTGCCACCGGGGGCCGTCGTTGGGACCAGCAGCCTACGGAGGCAATCTCAATTACTGCAGATTCGAAGGGATCTGGACATAAGAAATCTACGTGGCAACGTGGATACCCGTCTCCGCAAGCTGGATGAGGGACAATACGAGGCTATCCTTCTGGCTTGCGCAGGATTAATCCGGCTGGGTTTGGCCCATCGTATCATTGAAAAGATCCCGGTGGAGCAGGTCTGCCCTGCCATTGGCCAGGGAGCTCTCGGAATTGAGGCACGAGTGGAGGATGCCTTTACGCTCGAAAGGTTGCGGTGCCTCAACCACCAGGAAACCCGTCTGGCCACAGAGGCTGAAAGGGCTTTCCTCAAGCGTCTGGGTGGGGGTTGTCAAGTCCCCATTGCTGCCTACGCCAGAGCGGCAAACGGACAATTGAAGTTGGACGGCGTTATCGCCAGTATCGATGGCAAACAGGCCTATCGCCATTCCGCCCAGTCCGACTGGCAAAACGCCGAAGGTCTGGGAATAGGCGTGGCAGAGAGCCTGCTAAGTCAGGGGGCCTGGGAGGCCTTGGCTGTCTCGGGATGAGGTATTTCAGCCATTGAGGGGCTCAAATTTCAATGACCGGCATGGTCTACCTGATCGGAGCTGGCCCCGGAGACCCGGAGCTCATCAGCCTCAAGGGCCTGCGTTGCCTGCAGGCAGCCGATTGCATTATCTATGACTACCTGGTGAACGTGGATTTACTCAGTTATGCCCGAGCTGATGCAGAGCTCGTCAACGTTGGGAAGAAGGGTGGGCAGACCCATATCTCTCAGGAGGAAATCAATGACCTAATAGTCGAGAGGGCGAACTCGGGCAAGACGGTGGCGCGGTTAAAAGGGGGAGACCCTTTCATTTTCGGTCGAGGTGCTGAAGAGGCCGAAGCTTTGGCCATAGCGGGCATCGGTTTTGAGATCGTTCCGGGAATTACTTCCGGCTATGCCGCTCCTGCTTATGCCGGGATACCGGTAACTCACCGCGATTTCAGTCCGTCGGTCGCTTTCATCACCGGACACGAAGACCCCGACAAAGCAGAATCCCTTATCGCCTGGGACAAAATCTCAACCAGTATTGGAACTTTGGTTTTTTTCATGGGAGTCAAGAGCCTCCCTGAAATTGTTGAGAATCTGGTTCGACACGGAAGGAGCCCCGAGACCCCGGTGGCCCTGATCCAATGGGGCACTTATTTCAAGCAGGAAGTTCTCATTGGCACGTTGGGGTCCATTGTTCAACAAGTTCATTCGGTTGGATTCTCGGCTCCTGCCATTACTGTAGTGGGTGAAGTGGTTCGGCTTCGTGACAGGTTAAAATGGTTTGAGAATCGGCCGCTATTCGGAAAACGGATTATCATTACGCGCCCTCCAGAACAGCTCGAAGACTTCAAAGCTCAGCTCGCTCAATTAGGGGCTGAGGTGATCGCATTTCCAACGATCGAAATAAGGGAACCGACTTCCTGGGAAGCTCTGGATGAAGCCATCCGTGAGATCGACCAGTATCAGTGGCTCATTTTCACTAGCGTGAACGGCGTCAAGAATTTTTTTGGGCGTTATCGGTTGGCCCAGAAAGACATCCGCCAGCTGAAAGGGGTGAAGATTTCCACCATTGGCCCAGCCACTGAGAAAGCGGTCCGCGCCATGAATCTGAATGTGGAGGTAGTTCCTAACGAATTTAAGGCGGAAGGGCTGGTAGAAAGTTTGAAGGGGAAAGTTATGAAAGGGGCCCGTGTGTTAATTGCCAGAGCCAAAGTCGCACGCGATGTCCTTCCCGAAGAGTTAAGAAAACAAGGAGCCCAGGTAGATGTCGTGGAAACCTATCAGACAACCATCCCTAAAGCGAGTAGTTCACAATTGCAGCAAATCCTTGAGGAGCAACCTGTCGACCTGATAGTGTTTACCAGTTCTTCTACGGTTTCCAACCTGGCAGAGATCGTGGAGCCGTTGTCCCTCAAAAAGGTTCTGGTCGGCATTGGTGTCGCCACCATCGGTCCTATCACCGCCCAGACCGCCGAGAAGTATGGCCTGAAAGTCTCAGTCCAACCCTCCCAATACAACATTCCTGCGCTGGTTAGAGCAATCGTCCAGTACTTTGGTTTTTCGAAGGGCGTGGTAAGAGGATAGAAGGATGGAAGAATGGAATGGTGGAAGGATGGAATCCGAATTTGCAGCTCCAACACCAATTATTCCGGCATTCCATTCATTGTTCCGGTCGAATCCGAGGGAGCCATCATGAACTGCTGGAAATGCAGAACCGAAATTGAAATTGCTGCCTCCGCTAAGGTCTTGAAGACCGATAGTTGTCCTAAGTGCGACTATGATCTTCATGTTTGTTTAAATTGTCGCTTTTACGATCCCTCAGCGCACAATCAATGTCGTGAGACGCAAGCTGAATGGGTGCGTGACAAGGAAAAGGCCAATTATTGTGATTATTTCGAGCCGCGCCGCCTGTCAGGCTTGAGTCGCAAAGGCGGCAAGGCCGCTACTGACGCAAAGGCAGCATTTGATAACCTGTTTAAAAAGTGAAGCGGCCACGTGTAGGAAGCCGAGGCCCGAAGGGTTGGCCGCGCCCATGAAGGGAAGGTGTGGGAGGGCGAACCTCCTGACGAGCCATCGTCTAGCAGGTCCATGAAGCTCGGCGGGAGCCTCGCCCTCCCGATCTTGGCCAGTTTCGAATTTTTTCACAGCTCCAGGGCGTCAAACGGGTCTCACCATACGGAATGGCCTGCCTCTACCCTAGCGGCTGCGGGTCACGCCTCGAGGCCAAATCAATCAATGCAATCCAGGAAATCGACCTTTCTGGCCCTCCCAATCTCGTGGCTCCTTTGTATCCTTAGTTTCCGCCTTGAGCAAATGACTCGCGAGTTCCTGACCAACTATGTTTTGCCACGGAGCTTAGGGGCTCCCATCGATGGATGGCGAATGACCCTGGCAGGGCTTACCATCGATGCACGGACCTTCTTGCTCCCCGCCACTGCTCAAACCCTTGTCGCCATCTTGGCCAGCCTCACGGAACTATCGGTTGGGGCTATGCCACGGCTGATTGAACCTCGGCTCAAATCCTTTTTCGGAAAGTTATTATGTCTTTATTGGGGCCTATGGTCACTCATCGCGTTCCTAAGGCCGTTCCAATTTTCCGCTTTCCTGAGGCGCAATCCCTTCCAAGGGCTGTGGCGCGGCATTTCGTTCAACCCAGCTTTAAAGCAAACGCTCGGTTTCATACTCCTCACTTTGGCATGGATTTTTCGCCGTGTCGTTCGGCTGACGGCTGGACAGTTCCCTCTCACGAGGTTCCGAGGACGCTCCTTGGCAGCCGTTTGCCTGCTTTGTGTCCCAGTGGCCGCAGCTTTCATTCTTATGCTGTCTCGTTTTCCCTATTTCCGTACTAGCCAGGCCTGGCCCTATCTGGTTTCCTTTTTCACTTGCCTACTGGTGTTTTCTCTGTTAGCAGTTGCCAAACCAATAAATGACCACGCCGTTGTACCCTCACCGACCAGAACTGATCTTCTAAAAACCTGTTCCCTGGCAGTCCTGTGCCTGTCGGCTATTCCGATCTCCAGTTGGGCCAGCCGCTGGATCCACGAGAAACGCCTGGCAAGTTGTTCGACCGAACATATCAGAGTTCTCTATCCGGCCTCGGCGGTCTCTGAGAGTGCCGCAAACGCTTTTGCCGGGGAGGCGGAGCAAACTTTCACTCGAGTGGTAGAGCAACTCAATTCTGGAGAGCCGTTTCCCAAGGTTAACTTCATTTTCTTCTTGAGTGCTGAAGAAAAATTGTCCCGCTGCGGGAGCGGTGAAGTCGTCGACTTCGACCTGTCTCATAATGACATCCAGGTTATTTTCATACCTCCCTTCAATCGGTTCGACCCTTCCATCATGAGCCGCTTTCTACTGGAGAAAAGGTATGGCAGTGGAAGAAACCCCGTCCTGACAGCAGGTTTGGCACGTCTTCTGGCTGGCCGGGCAGATCCACTTTTCGAGTCCCGAGAGGATAAGCTTTTGGCCAGCATCCTTGCAGTCGAAGGCGGACTCAAAATCTCAGATCTGTTTTTTCCATCTCACCCTGACTCCATTTCTCCCTATGTTGAAGAATCACTCTCTGGGGAATTCGCCCGTTTTATTCTGAGGCGTTATGGGCTTCCCAAGATGCTGTTACTTTATGCAAGAGCGTTTAACTCTGGGTCGGCTGACCTGGAGATAGGGCAAATACTGTCCACTTCATACGCTCAATTGCAATCTGACTGGGCTAAGCACTGTCTCGAGCGGCGCCACGAGCTCTTAATGCAGTTTGGACCAATCGCGCCCCGACCCGCGCAACGGAACCCGGGCGTTTCAATTCCTTTTCAAAAAGGCATATCCTTTTCGGCAGAGGGAGGAGCCCGCACTGGTTATATTTCAGAGGCGGCGTCCCTCTCGCTCGACCAGCTTCAAAAACTTCATGTGGAGTGGATTTCCATTATGCCCTTTGCCTTTTCATCGGGCGAGCGCGGCAACACGGAGATTTATTTTGCGCACCGCGGTACGTGGGAAAGCGATGACAGCCTCAGAAAAATTGCCTGGGAAGCTCAGTCTCGAGGCCTCAAGGTTTTTCTAAAGCCACATCTCTGGATGAGAGACCTTTCCACAGTTGACTTGAAGATTTCTGATACTGAACTCTGGCACCACTGGTTTGCTGCCTATCGGCGCTACATCTTGCATCAGGCGCGACTGGGTGAAGAAATTGGCGCCGCCATGTTTTCGGTTGGGAACGAATTGACCCATTTGGCACTCGACCCTGCTCACGAAAGTGACTGGCGAGAGTTGATTGCCCAAGTACGTAAACTCTTTTCAGGCGATGTCATCTATTGTGCCAACTGGGGCGACGACTTTGAAAAAATACGCTTTGCCGATGCACTCGATGCAGTGGGCCTGAATGCTTATTATCCTTTGGCAACCCGGGTGGATGCCTCGGCGGACGAATGGCGGATGGGAGCCCATGCTATCGCCGAAAAAGTCGAGCGTGTTGCGACCCAGACTCAGCGGCCAATTCTGATTACTGAGCTGGGCTATCCCAGCACCACCCAGGCGGCTGTCACCCCGTGGAGCGAAGAAGGAGCTGCAGGAGTTTCGCTTCAAGCCCAGGCGCAAGCGGCCAAGATGTTCTTCGAAGTGTTCTGGCAAAAGCCCTGGCTTCGCGGGATTTATTGGTGGAAGTGGTACAGCCACGGTCGAGGTGGCGGTGAAGGTGACGCCAGCTATATGCCTCGCGGAAAGCCTGTAGCTGCTGTAATCGCAGATTGGTACGCCCGCCCGCGAAGTTGAAGTCGAGGACGATAATCGGGTGCACTCTCATTGCGTTGTGTGCGTTTGGCGTCGTTTTGGGCTTACTGGCTATTCGCTCGGGCATTACCCAAATGCCAGGACAATCTCTTCGGCGACCAGCATCTCAAGACTACCGTGGCACTCCTGGAGTTACACGGTTCGATACGGAACGGGAGACTAGTGTGAA
>QHZP01000248.1 GCA_003224715.1 Acidobacteriota bacterium
TGTACAAGACCGGCGACCTAGCCCGCTATTTGCCTGACGGCAATATCGAGTTCTTAGGTCGTATTGATCATCAGGTGAAGATTCGAGGCTTCCGCATCGAGTTGGGAGAGGTTGAGTCAGTGCTCGGCCAACACCCCGCTGTGTCGGAGGCTTTGGTCATGGCACGGGAGGACGTGCCGGGAGAGAAGCGTCTGGTGGCATACGTTGTTCCCTCCCAGGAGCGAGCGCCAACGATCAGTGACCTGCGTAGCTTCTTGAAGACAAAGCTACCCAACTACATGGTTCCCTCGGTCTTTATGATGCTGGAGGCGCTACCGCTGACGCCCAACGGCAAGGTGGACCGCCGGGCGCTTCCGGTGCCCGACCAGGGATACCCCGAGTTGGATGAGCCATTTGTAGCTCCCGGTACTCGGGTCGAGGAGGAGCTGGCGCAGATATGGAGGAAGGTTTTGGGTGTTGAACGGGTCGGCATCCACGACAACTTCTTTGATTTGGGCGGCCATTCTCTGTTGGCGACCCAGGTCATCTCACTTGTGCGCCAAGCTTTCCACCTCGATCTACCCCTGCGCTCCCTGTTCGAGGCACCCACAGTGGCTGGCTTGGCCGAAAGCATTGAGACCGTCCTTCGGTTAGGACCGGGTCTTGAGGGGCCCCCCATAGTGCCCGTCTCACGAGATGGCGATCTATTCCTTTCTTTTGCCCAGCAGCGGCTGTGGTTTCTGGATCAGTTGGTGCCGGGTTCAATCGCCTACAACATATCCGAAGCAGTACGCCTCACCGGTCCGCTCAACGTGGTGGCATTGGAACAAAGCCTGACCGAAATCCTCAGACGTCAGGAGATCTTGCGCACCACCTTTGGGGCCATAGATGGGAAACCGTTCCAGACCATTTCTCCGGCTAAGCCTTTTATCCTACCAGTGACAGATCTCCAGCATTTTCCTGAAACCGAGCGAGAAGCCGAGGCCCGACGGCAGGCCACCGAAGAGGCCCGTCAGTCCTTTGACTTGGCAAAAGGTCCCCTCTTTCGAGCTATCCTGTTGCGGCTGGGCGAAGAGGATCACGTCTTTTTGTTCATCATGCACCACGTTGTGTCTGACGGCTGGTCTATGGGGGTATTCTTCAGAGAACTGGCAGCCCTTTACGAAGCCTTCTCCAGCGGGAAGCCTTCTCCTCTTGCGGAACTGCCCATCCAGTATGCGGACTTTGCCTACTGGCAGCGGCAGTGGCTACAGGGGGAGGTGCTCGAAACTCAACTTTCGTACTGGAAAAAGCAGCTTCAGGGTGTCCCTGTGCTTCAGCTACCCACCGACCGACCCCGACCCGCGGTCCAGACTTTCCATGGAGCAAGCCAATCCTTAGTTTTACCCAGGTCCCTGGCCGAGGCACTCAAGAGGCTCAGTCGTCAAGAGGGGGTGACCCTATTCATGACGCTTTTGGCGGCGTTTAAGACGTTGCTCTGCCGCTATACGGGGCAGGAAGACATCGTGGTGGGCACTCCTATGGCAGGCCGCAATCGAGTTGAGATTGAGCCACTGATTGGGTTTTTCATCAACACGCTAGCGTTGCGCACTGATCTGTCGGGCGACTCTAGTTTTCGGGAACTGCTGAGAAGGGTACGTGAGGTGACCTTAGGGGCCTATGCTCATCAGGACTTGCCTTTGGAGAAGCTGGTAGAGGAACTGCAACCGGAACGAGATCTGAGTCGGACACCGCTGTTTCAGGTGTTTTTTAATATGCTGAACATTGAAAGTTACAGGCTTGAGCTATGCGGGCTGGCGGTTGAGCCTCTGTTGCTTTCTGAACCGGATTCGAAATTCGATTTAACTTTCTATGCCAGCGAGAAAAACGAGGAAGTTCATCTCAATCTAGTCTACAACGCCGACCTGTTCGACACTGCCACGACTACCCGGATGCTGGGCTGCTTTCAGAATCTCCTGGACGATATCGTCGATAAACCAGAGGAACGTATATCAAGCTTGCTGCTGTGGAGTGGCACTGAGAAGGAAAAACTAATCAGCGCTTTTAACCAGGACTTTGACTAAAAATAAGCCTAGACACCTAGTAACAAAGACGTGCTAAAGCTACCATCGAGTAATCGCGGAAAATCATGAAAGAAATTCTGGGGATTCTAGGAGGGATGGGACCGCTGGCGTCCGCAGAATTCCTGAAAACAATTTATGACTTTAACGTTGGAGATGTGGAGCAGGATTCGCCGATCTGCGTCCTCTACTCAGACCCCACAATTCCTGACCGGACGGACGCAATCATAAGTGGCACGGAAGACATCGTTTTCGACTGGGGGTCAACAAGGTGGTGATCGCCTGTGTGACTATGCATTATTTCCTGCCCAGATTGCCCACGCATCTGAGGCAGAGAGTGATTTCCTTGGTCGATTTGATCATCGACGAAGTGTCAATGACCGATGAGCGGTATCTGCTGTTGTGCACGAGCGGCTGGCAACTGATCGGACCGCAGGTTGTGCTTCCGAATGACGACGACCAACATTTTATTCAAGATTTAATTCATCAAAAAATTAAAACTAATCCTAGCGACGATTCCCTCCTTCAATGCTTTGACGCTCTTTCAAGGAAGTACCAGATCCATTCGTTCATCGCAGGTACTGAAATTCACCTATTGGTCAAGCGTTTAATGAAACACGGAAGTGACACACCTAAATATCGCTTTGTAGATCTGCTGCTAACTCTAGCAAAAGATTTAAAGAGGTTCGTCAATCAGTCATGAGATAGTTTCGCGATAGAAATGATGAAAAATATTCGCAGCAGTAATGGAGAAGGCATTCTTGAGTGGCTCGCCGAAGCTTGTAGTCACTTCAGAGAAAGGATTGCTATTGAATGGCGTAACAAGGAGCTTTCATATGGTGCCTTGGATGACATGGCGAACCAGGTAGCAAATTGCCTGATTGCCGACGAGGTGTCACAAGGCTCCATAGTGGCGGTAATGCTGGATGATAGAACTAAACTGATTGCGGCCCTAATAGGGATATTCAGGGCTGGAGGTGTTTTCGTCCCTCTGGAAACGGACTCTCCCGAGGAAAGACTGAGTCACCTCGTGACAGCGATCTCTCCTGATGCCTTCATTGTCGGGGAGGATTGTCGCGAAAAGGTAGCTACCCTATGTAGCCACCTCCAAAAGACTTGTAAGGTTATCACAGTAGGAGCGTGCGGAGAACCAAAGAAATTCGATGATTACCTGATTCCAATCAAGGAACCGCTGCAAAATTGTAGCACAAAGAGACCGTCGGTCTGGGTTGATCCCGAAGCCATGCGTTACATCTACTACACGTCGGGATCGACAGGACAGCCAAAAGGGATTGTCGGCCGACTTAAAAGTCTTTCACACTTTGTCGAATGGGAAATCGAAACGTTCAACATCGACGTTGGATGCCGGGTGAGCCAGTTTACCGTACCCACCTTCGACGCGTACTTTAGGGATATATTCGTGCCGCTCTGTGCGGGCGGCACCGTCTGTATCCCAACGGACAAACCAGCCAATCTTGAAACGAGCGTCCTGGTTGACTGGATTGATAGCAAAGGGATCAATTTGATTCACTGTGTCCCTTCGCTGTTTGCGGCAATTCTAACGGAAAATTTGGACTCCCAAAAATTTAAGTCGCTGCAATACATCTTGCAGGCGGGAGAGGTGCTCCGTGTCTCAAATGTTAAAAGGTGGATGGAGATATACGGCGACCGGATCAAACTGGTCAATCTCTATGGGTCGAGCGAAACTACAATGGTGAAGTTTTTTCACATAGTTCAGGAATCTGATTTATCTCTGGGTTTCATACCCATTGGCAAACCGATGAAGGGAGCAAAGGCCCTCGTGCTGGATGACCGAAAAAGTGTTTGTCCTCCTGGTGTTGTCGGTGAAATCTATATAAGGAGTCCTTTTCTGACTCTAGGATATTACAAGAATCCAGAGGCCACCAAGGAGGTATTTGTCAAAAACCCCTTCAATAATGACCCAAATGACATCATCTACAAAACAGGAGACTTGGGATCGGTACGGGAAGACGGCAATTTTCGATTTCTCGGTCGAAAGGATAATCAGGTCAAGGTCAGGGGAATTCGGGTTGAATTGGGAGAGATAGAAAGTCACTTGCTAAATCACCCGCTAGTGACCGCAACGGTCGTTTTGGCGCGAGAGGACAGGGCTGGCGACCTGCGTCTGGTGGCTTATATTGTTGCTAATCAGGAGCAAGCGCCAACCATCAGTGACCTGCGCAGCTTCTTGAAGACGAAGCTACCCAACTACATGGTGCCCTCAGCCTTTGTGTTGCTGGAGGCGCTACCGCTGACTCCCAACGGCAAGGTGGACCGCCGGGCGCTTCCCACTCCTAGCCAGAACAGGCCCGAGTTTGATGAGCCATTTGTAGCTCCCTGTACTCCGGTCGAGGAGGAGCTGACGCAGATATGGAGCAAGGTTTTGAGTGTTGAACGGGTCGGCATTCACGACAACTTCTTCGAGTTAGGGGGACATTCTCTGCTGGTGACGCAAGTTGTCTCCCGGATACGTGATGCCTTCGAAGTGGAGTTGCCCCTGCGTGATCTGTTTGAGAAGCCTACTGTGGCTGGTCTGGCTGAACACCTCGAGACAATCCGCTGGGCAAGGGGGGGCGCCGCCGTTGGTCCGCGAAGTGATCGAGCGGAGATAAAGTTATGACAACCCCGGAGTTTTTATCTCACCTTCGTAGTCTGAACGTGGGGCTTTGGGCGGACGGTGAGCATCTGCGCTGTAACGCCCCCAAAGCAGTCTTGACGCCGGAGCTGTCGGCAGAGCTAAGAGATCGCAAACAGGACATCCTGGCTTTCTTAAGTGAAGCCAATGGGGCGGCGTACTCCACGGTGCGGTCGCTTCAGCGTGTTTCCAGGGATGGCGATCTACCTCTTTCCTTCGCCCAACAGCGGTTGTTGTTTTTGGATCAATTTGAACCAAATAGCGCTCTTTACAATATGAGCACTGCACTGCAGGTGAGTGGTCCCCTGAATGTTGAGGCGTTGCAGGAGTCCTTTAATACTATTGTCTCTCGTCACGAAGTTCTGCGCACCACCTTCACCATTGTGGATGGAGTCCCTGTGCAGGTAATTGCCCACAATAGGCTGGCAGAACTCAAGATGATTGATCTGAGTCACGTGTCGGCTGCCGAGCGTGAGGGGGAGGTTCTGCGGTTGGTCAAAGCGGAAGGGAGCCGCCCGTTTAATTTATCGTCAGATTTGATGCTGCGGGCCACCCTGCTGAATTTGGAGCCGACGGAACATATTCTGTTGATTGTGCTGCATCACATTGCGTCGGATGGATGGTCGATCGGAGTGCTCTCCCGAGAACTTACGGCCCTGTACGAAACCTTTTCAACGGGAAAGTCATCGTCACTTCCTGAGCTTCCCATCCAGTATGCGGACTATGCGGTAGGGCAGCGTCAATGGCTTCAGGGCAAGGTGCTCGAAGCTCAACTTTCCTACTGGAAGAAGCAGCTTCAGGGCGTCCCTGTGCTTCAGCTACCCACCGACCGACCACGACCCGCGATTCAGACCTTCCGAGGTGCCCGACGATCCTTGATGCTTCCGAAAACGCTGTCCGATGAGCTCAAGGTCCTCAGCCGCAAGCAGGGAGTCACCCTTTTCATGACCTTGCTGGCGGCCTTTCAAACCCTGCTCCACCGCTACAGCGGACAAGAGGACATCGTCGTGGGTTCTCCAATTGCAGGCCGTACCCGCTCCGCGGTCGAGGGGCTGATTGGGTTTTTTGTTAACACGCTGGTTTTGAGAACCACTCTGTCCGGCAATCCGAGTTTTAGAGAACTGATGGCTCGTGTGCGCGAAGTAGCCTTGGACGCTTACGATCACCAAGACCTCCCATTTGAAGCGCTCGTGGAAAAACTCAATCCCGATCGTGACCTAAGTCACAGTCCCCTGTTTCAGGTGATGTTCGCCCTGCAAAATGTACCGAGGTCTACTCTGGAACTGCTAGGTCTCACGGTGAGTTTCGTTAAGGTAGACAGCAGGACGGCGAAGTTGGATTTGAGCCTTTTCATGGTGGAGGCAGCAGATTCACTGACGGCATCTTTGGAATACAACATCGATCTTTTTGAGGAAGCCACGATCAGCCGGATGTTGGTGCATTTCCAGACCTTGCTGGAAGGCATTGCTGCCGATCCCGACCGGCGACTCTCCGGCCTGCCGATACTAACCGATGCCGAGAAACAGCAACTGCTAGTCCAGTGGAATGACGCGAAAAGTAACTACCCAAAAGACAAATGTATCCACGAATTATTCGAAGCGCAGGTAGATCGCTCTCCGAATGCCGTGGCAGTGGTCTTCGAGGACAAACAGCTAACTTACCGGGAGCTAAATCGGCGCGCCAATCAACTGGCGCACCATCTACGGAATTTGGGCGTCGGGCCTGAGGCGCTCGTTGGTCTCTGCGTGGAGCGCTCGTTGGAGATGGTAGTAGCACTGCTAGGAATTCTGAAGTCTGGAGGAGCCTACGTACCCTTGGATCCCACTTATCCCAGCGAGCGGCTAGCCTTCATGCTGGCGGACGCCCAAGTCTCGGTCCTGCTCACGCAACAGCAATTAGTGGAGAAACTGTCTGCACACAGAGCACCGCTCGTGTGCCTTGAGGCAGAATGGACAGGGCTCGCTGGCGAGAGCCAGGACAACCCAGTCAGTAGCGTCGCAGCTGCGAACCTGGCCTATGTGATCTACACGTCAGGGTCCACGGGCAAACCCAAGGGGGTTCAGATTACGCACCGTGCGTTGGTCAATTTCTTACACTCCATGCGTCAGCGACCAGGGCTTACAAGCCAGGATACACTCCTGGCAGTCACCACTATATCCTTTGACATTGCAGGCCTAGAACTATACCTGCCACTTACCGTGGGCGCGCGCGTGGTGATGGTGCGTCGTGAAGTAGCCGCTGATGGACGTGAGTTGTCGGAGAAACTGAGTAGCTCCGGCGCAACGGTTATGCAAGCGACCCCCGCCACCTGGCGACTGGTGCTGGAAGCCGGTTGGCAGGGCAGCAGGCAAGTAAAAATCCTTTGCGGCGGGGAAGCGCTTCCCCGGGAATTAGCGAATCAGTTGCTAGATAGAGGGGCCTCCTTGTGGAACCTGTACGGCCCTACCGAGACCACTGTTTGGTCAGCGGTCTATGCGGTAGAATCATCTGGTGGCACGGTCTTTGTTGGTCGCCCTATTGCCAACACTCAGATTTACATATTGGACCGTTACCGTCAGCCCGTGCCCGTTGGTGTGCCGGGCGAGCTGTATATTGGTGGCGACGGCGTGGCACGGGGCTACGTCAGCCGTCCTGAGCTGACCGAAGAGAAATTCATTCCCAATCCCTTCAGCGATGAACAAGGAGTGCGTCTTTATAAGACCGGCGACTTAGCCCGGTATCTTCCAGACGGGAATATCGAGTTTCTCGGCCGCGTTGATCATCAGGTGAAGATCCGCGGCTTCCGGATTGAGTTGGGAGAGATTGAGGCTGTGCTCTCTCAACATGCCACTGTGCGGGAGGCCGTGGTTGTTGCACGGGAGGATGTGCCGGGTGAGAAGCGGTTGGTAGTATACGTTGTTCCCTCCCAGGAGCCGGCCCCCACGACGAGCGAACTGCGAGGCTTCCTTCAGCAGAAGCTGCCTGACTACATGGTGCCTTCAATCTTTGTGATGCTGGAGGTCCTGCCTCTCACTCCCAGTGGCAAGGTGGACCGCCGTGCACTGCCGGTCCCCGCCCAAAGCAGGCTTAAACTGGAAAGCTCATTCGTCGCACCTCGCACTCAAGTTGAGGAGTTGGTAGCAGGGATCTGGG
>QHZP01000249.1 GCA_003224715.1 Acidobacteriota bacterium
ATTGCGCCATGACCACCATCGGTTCGATTCTCGGCTGCCTGCTGCCCTATTCCGTCGGGCGAAAAGGAGGGCAAGTATTGCTCCGGCGAAGGTTTGCAGAGCACAAGATTCTGGCGGCGGCTCGTTGGTATAACAGGTTTGGAGTCTTGGCTGTCATGATTCCTTCAATTTTGCCGCCCCCAACCCCATTCAAAATTTTCGTTTTGTTTGCCGGAGCTTTTAAAACCAAGCTTAGGAAATTTGTATTTGCCATTACGGTGGGACGGGGCTTCAGGTATTTCTTCGAGGGGCTTTTGGCTGTCAAGTATGGCGAGAGAACTAGAGACTATATGCACCAAAATTATCCTTACGTGGCTGTGGCGCTGGGTCTAGCCATTTTCCTAGGCCTCTTGGTCTTTTATCTGCTTCGAAGGAACAAAACGTCCCGACAAGAAGTATAGGAATGTGTTAATTTGAGCTAAGGTCGCGCGCGATAAGACGACATATGAGTTGACTGCCCGAAGGCAGTTTGCTAGGGTTAGGGCCTTTGACTATTGTGGTTAGAATTCAATTGCCAGCATTCAAGCAACTTCTAACGGCCACCCAGATCCTCTTTCTCCTGATTTTTTTTTCTAATTGTAGCTGGTTTCGAGTTAAGAAGACCACGCAAATTCCAGTCAGCAAACGAGCGTTACCAGCCAGAACCGCCGATCAGGCAGAGCTTGTCCGGCTACTAAATTCCACCGTGCAGGACCTCCAAACACTCAATCTGGCGGTGGTATTTGAATTCACAGGAGGCTCCATCAATACTGGTGAGGTTGCCAATTATCGCGAGACGAAGGGATTCATCTTAATCAAAAAGCCCAATCTGATCCGAACTATTGTTCTGGCATTTAACGTCAAAGTCATGGACATGGTTTCAAATGGCACCGATTTTTACATCGATGTCCCCCCCAAGAACAAATTCATCCACGGACTGAATTACCAGAAGATAAGGCCCAGAAAAGACATTCCTGTCAGTCTGCGACCCCAGCACATTCAGCAAGCAATTGCTCTGGATCCTGTAGGAACTCCGTCAGATGAAAATCCTATTGTCGTGGAAGAGGACCAGGAGGGCCCAAAAAAATACTATATTCTCAACCTTCTCGGCAAAACAGCTGTCGGAGATTGGTCTATGCGCAGAAAGATTTGGTTTGACCGTTTCGACCTGAACATTGTTCGGCAAAAAATCTTTGGCGACCACGGCCAAATTGCTTCCGATATTTCTTATAGCGATTTTAAGAATTTTGAAGGTAAACTTTATCCGACTGAGATAAATTTTAAACGTCCCCAAGAGGACTATTCCTTACGTATTCGAATCAACAAGGCGAGAATCAACAAGGATTTGGAGGACGATAAATTTGTTTTGCAAAAACCTCCCAAGGCGGAATTAGTCGAATTGGCGGAAGAATCCAAAATGTCTGGGTCGGAGTCCGTCATAGACCCTCATGGTCCCTCGCTCAGCAGGCAACTCGGGTTCAGACGGTTGCCTCATCCCCAGGAGTTCCCAAATTGAGTCAATCGATAGTCCTGGCTAACATTTTTCATCGCCCGATGAGATCCTTGGCAACCATCCTCGCCATCGGGCTGGAAGTCGCGCTGATTCTAACAGTCGTGGGACTAACGAGTGGAATCGTGATGGATAGTGCCAAGCGCATCGAAGGGATTGGTGCAGATATTATCCTGCGACCTCCAGGCGCTTCTTTTTTGATGGCTACCAGCGCCGCACCGATGCCAATTAAAATTTCGGAGGTTCTATATGCGGTTAAAGGGGTCCGCTATGTCACCCCGGTGCTAACGGAACTAAATAGCCAAGGAGGATTGGACCTCATCTATGGCATCGACCTGGTAAGTTTCAATCAAGTCTCGAGTGGATTTATTTTCCGAAGCGGCTCTGAATTCCAAAACCCTATGGATGTCATCATCGACGATATCTACGCTCAGTCCAAGAGACTGAAGATAGGAGATCACGTCACTTTTTTGAATCATTCTTTTAGAGTCTGCGGCATTGTCGAACATGGAAAGGGCTCGCGGATTTACCTTCCCATCGAAACCATGCAGAATCTGATGGGAGTCATCGGCAGGGCTTCGCTGATGTACATTAAGTGTCACTCGAAATCGGACGTCCCAGAGGTAACAAAAAAACTCAAGGAGCGATTGCCTGGATATACGGTCTTGCCGACTGAAGAGTTCGTGTCTCAGATGTCTTCCGCCATTAACAATATGGCGGCTCTCAGGTACTTCATTAAACTGGTCACCTTTATCGCCGGCCTGGTCGGCTTCTTTGTTATTTTCTTGGCCATGTACACAACCATTACGGAGAGAACCCGCGAGATTGGAATTTTAAAATCGTTGGGTGCATCTAAGAGTTACGTTCTGGCAGTGTTTATGAAAGAAGCTTGGTTGCTCTGTTTGCTGGGATTTCTTTTCGGCACTTTGCTTTCGTTTGGAGGCGAGTTAGTAATTAAGAAAATTTTCCCCAGTTTACAAATCATTTTTGGTCTCGAATGGATCTTCAGAGCGGCAGTCATTGCAGTTGTCAGCGCCAGCCTGGGCGCTTGCTACCCGGCTTTGCGGGCTGCCAGTCAAGACCCCATTGATGCGTTAGCCTATGAAGTGTGACTCGATGGCCGCGTTATCTCACCTGTAAGAAGGTGTGAAAAAATTCGAACGACCCCCTCACCCGCCCTTGTGAACGCTTCTCAAACGTTCACCCCTCTCCCCCAGCTATGTCCCCAAACAAAACAAGTGGGGGCGAGGGAGTTAAATTTAATCTTTACTTTCCCCTCGCCCCAACGGGGAGAGGGGCCAGGGGTGAGGGGGCCGCTTAGATCTACGTTATAGATAATTTTTTCACACCTTCTAACGCAGCACTCCGTACGTCCGGAGTCCAGGTGGACCCTTCTGCACCGCTTCTTCGCACCGCTGGCGTGAAGAGCAGCCATTACTCGAAACTAACAGGTTATTCCCACCCTTGATATTTGGTTTACCGCTCTTTCGCAGATAAGTTATAATCCTCTCCGAAACAGCGGGTGCCTCTCCCCGGTACTCATTGATGAAGACGATACTAGAAGCAATAGATCTAACGAAGGTCTACAAAGTCGGAAAAATCGAAGTCCCCGCCCTGAAGGGAGTCTCCCTCAAAGTACGGGAGGGGGAGTTCATCTCAATCATGGGACCTTCCGGATGTGGCAAGTCAACTTTGTTGCACACCCTGGGCGGGCTTTGCCAGCCCACTTCAGGAAAAATCGTCATCGATGGCGAAGAAATTTCCGAAGCCAAAGACGCGGTTCGCACAGACATCCGTCGACGAAAAATAGGATTTGTTTTTCAAAGGTTTAATCTCTTACCCACCCTGACAGCAAGAGGCAATCTGGAAATTGCACGAGAGATCCATGGTAATGGCAAAGAAGACCAGAAGCACGTCGACCAGATTTTGGCCTTGTTGGGCTTAGAGAACAAGGTCGGTCATAAACCCTCCGAGCTTTCCGGGGGAGAACAACAAAGAGTTGCGATTGCCCGCGCCATCATTAACAAGCCCTCCATTTTGCTGGCCGATGAACCCACCGGAAACCTCGACACGGAGAACTCTCTGATTGTTTTGACGATGCTGCAAGAATTGAATCGAAAATTTAATCAGACGATCATCATGATTACCCATAACCCCGAGGCGGCCGCAGTGGCCAATCGATTGATTGAAATGCGTGACGGCAGGATTGTTCCTCATGAACATGACGTGAGTTGGGATGCTAAAGAGGACAAGATTTATATCTGAGGGCAATGTGGCAGTTTCTTAAAACTCTGGACAGCATTTTCTTTCGGACCTATCAACGCGGCACCCCGGAATACGATGTAGTGTGTGCCTTGATCCTGCTCTTTATCTTCCTGACTCCGCGCTACCTCTTCCAGGATTGGCCTGTCATCAATAATCCTCACCAATTCAAGTTCGGAGAGCAGATTGTAGATACCTTTGATGAAAAAGGAAACCCGGTCTTAAATATCAGTACCCAGCTTGTCCCTGCCATTCAGGATGCGATAGCTCTCAAAAGCGTGGCTAAAACGCAGCTTGAAAAAACCTTGAACAAGCCGATTTCTATCGCCGATATCAAACCGATCCTGGGCGAAAACGGCGAAACCATCGGTTACTCCATTTGGCTCGGACCAAAGGCAGCAGATACCTTTTAGCCGTAAACCGGCATCCCAATTCATGATTTCAATTTGTCCAGTGGAGCCGAAAGGAGAGCTTTGAGTTTTTCCTGGGAGTCTCCCATGCCCGTTGGGGCACGATCACAGAGAAAAATCCCGGTACTTCCCCTGGGAAGGAATCATGAACACTAAATCTCAACGCAGGCTCTATTTCATTTTGGCCATGGTCGCGATTCTGGCGGTGGATTGGCTTTCCCTTGCTGCTCTCGCTCAAGAAGAGCTTTCTGCCGAAACCAGCAAAGTTTTGTCACAAATGGATCAAGCCAGCAAAATCCTTTCCACCTTGACGGCTGATGTGATTCAAACAAAGGTCACTGTTGTGGTGAACGATACTTCTGTGGAGACGGGCAAACTCTTTCACAAGCGCGGAAAGAATTATAGCAAGACTAAACTGGAGTATGATAATCCTGAATTGAAGACCTTGCTGATCGAAAAAGGAAAGGTTTGGATCTACGAGCCAAGAATTAATCGTCTTCAAGAATTCGATTTAGGAAAAGATCATTCCCAAGCCGAGTTTTTCATTACGGGGGTTGGTCAGTCCGGTGCTAACTTATCCAAAAGTTACAATGTAAAATTCTTGAATGAGGAATCGGTCAACGAGATCAAAACTGCCGTGCTCGAACTGAAACCCAAGTCGGATAAAGTTTCATCTATGTTTTCGAAAGTACAATTGTGGATCGATCAGACCCGCTGGGTTCCTATTCAAACACGCTTGACCGAAACGAGTGGAGACTATTTCACAATTCAATTTAATAACATTCAATTGAACCCGCACTTGTCGGATAGGATTTTTAAAATCAATGCTCCACCAAATGTCGAAAAAATAAAACCGCTCGGGTAGGCGTCGGAGCCTTGAATAAAGCGAAGCAGCTTGAATTCTGGAGTTGAAACTGGCGAGAGGTAAGGCCTAATGTAAACTTTTGCCCCCCGCCTACTGCCTTGAACTTTCACAAGGCCAAGTGAGGATGGGTCTTTGCGGCAGAGGGCTTCCTAGCAATGGCATCGATTTCGGAATTCGGGTGTATACTACGATAGACTCTTAGCCTGTTTATGCCCAAGAAAATTCTCTTGATTGACGATGATTCCAAGATTCTCACCTTAGAGAAGACGATCCTTGCCCAGGGTGGCTTTTCGGTAGACACGGCCCTGGACGGACCCGAAGGGCTTGCAAAGCTAAAGGCTAGCCAATATGATGCGATTGTTCTGGACATCCTGTTGCCCGTCATGGATGGGTATGAGGTGGCCAAGCAAATCAAGAAGTTG
>QHZP01000250.1 GCA_003224715.1 Acidobacteriota bacterium
ATGTTAAGAAGATAAGGCTGAAGTTTTTTGGCCATGGCGGATCCTTTCTACGGTTTGACAGTTGGCTTATCCGACGGTTCGCGCAGCACTGTGCCCGCCTTGACCATCCATTCCTCCCGGCCTGTAAGTTTCATGCTGATCAAAATGAGAATGCCCATCCCGAGCCATACGCCCACAATCCAGGGAGCATAGGCCACGGGTGGAGCCGGCCAGGGAGCCAATGAGTTGTAACCTACAAAAACCAGCGCCGCCGTCCCCAAGAGAGGAAAGAAGGCGTGCAACATCCAGTTAAACTCCTGTCTGCGTTCCCGGGAGTAAAAAAGGAACACGCCGACATTTCCGGCGCTGTAAATAAAGATAAGGGCGAAGGTGATGACCGTCCCCATCAACTCGAACTCTTTGTCAGGCCCAACCAGAACGCCGAGGCCAAGCCCGACTGCGAACATCACCAAGACCTGTAGGGTAACGGCATTGATGGGCGTCTGATACGTTGGATGAATTTTGGTAAGAGGTGCCGGCAACGAACCAGACCGAGCCATCGCAAACCACACCCGTGTGGCCGCATTATTACTGGCAATGGCAACGGCAATCATGGAATTGAGAAGGGCGAGAGGCACCAGAACCCACATAGGTCCCCAGAACTTCCGGGCCAGGACGAAGGTCGGGTTCTGCCCTGATTCAACCAAGGTCCTGATCTCTTCGGTGCCCCAGCCGAGCAACAGGCCCCACGTGCACAGAACCAGAAACCCTCCCATCAGCAGAATGGCAAGCATAATTGCTCTCGGAAGGTTTTGGCGCGGGTTCTCGCTTTCCTCGGCCAATGGGGCAACACCCTCCCAACCCGTCAGGGCAAAAATCGAGAAAACCACACCCAGGGTGAGCCCACCGAGACTCCGAGAATTGCCGGGATCGAACGAAGAAAAATTGACCCCGCCGTGGCCAGGGCGGAACACCCCCCACAAGCTCAAGAGCAGCACGATAGCAATCTCAGCAATTCCGAACAGCAGTAACATGGTGGCAGAGAGTTCGATCCCACGATAATTTACCCAGGCAACAAATATTCCGGCTACAATTAAAAAAAGCCACCATGGCAGAAAAGCCTGGTAGTCCGCCTTCAGGGACCGCTCCAGCACAGAACCGACAAAGGCAAGGGAAAACCCAGAGGTGGTGGGTTCATATAGAAAGGAGAGCCACGATGTGAGGAAGCCGGCGCGGGGATGAATGGTACGGCTGACGTAGGTGTAATATCCCCCGGCAGACGGCAGGTGCCTGGCCAACTGGGTGACAGAAACACCCAGCATCAAAACAATCAAAAAAGCGATCAGGTATGCAAGTGGCGCAGTCACTCCTGTGTAGGAGGCAGTGAACTGAACGGTGAACAGCACAGCAGTCGCAGGAGCGGTATGGGTGATCCCCTGCATGAGCACCCCCGAAAGCTGCAGAGCGCCCGAACGGAGCTGGGTCTCAGTTGTCATCAGCTTTTGCATACACGGCAGAGAGGAAAAAAGGGTGAAGGGCCCGCGAGTGAATCTTCAAGGACACGATGGGCTCCTACGAAAATCCCCCTTAAAAAAGGGGGAGAAGAAGCCGAAGGTTTCTGGGGGTTGTCCCGTCAACCAGCGGGGCCAGGTACCAACAAGACAACCCCCAAGGCCTAACGGCCCTTGCCCCCTTTAATAAGGGGGAATCGCTGATTTTCATGCACTGTGGAGGCGGCATGGGAAACTCTCATGAAAGTCCTCCTCGTCCTTCTCGTTCTCGACGCTACAAAACCGAGAACGGCCACCAGAACAAATACGGCCAACTTATATTTTGACCGCCTCGTGGTGCCGCCGCGGCAGGATGAGCTTCCTTAAACGAAGCGCCATTGCTCTTCCCCACTCAAAAATGCTCAATGATTTCATTGTGATCAAAATCAGGCAAGGACTATGTAGAGATCATATTCTTTTTTGTTGCAGGAATATGAAAATCAGAGTTTTGAGACCAAAAATAGGATTGCGAGGGAATACCCAGGAAATGCGTGTCTCGGAGGGATCACCTGTGCACGATCCCCATTATTCGATTAGGCTGCCGACAGTCGTCCAAGATAGGTCCTCCAAACTGTCGAGAACTAGATGGGCGCCCTTCAGGGCAGAGCGCGGGTTGGTCGTGGTAACAGCCAGGCATTTCATGTTGCCACGGCGGGCGGCTTCCACGCCGGCAACGGAGTCTTCAATGACCAGGCAGCGCTGCGGCGCGATGCCAATGCGGCGGGAGGCCTCGAGAAACACGGCCGGGTCGGGCTTGCCCGGCATCTCTGCTCCAGACACCAGGGCGGCGAAGCACGATCGGATGTCCAGTTCATCCACGATGGCATCGACGTTGGCCTGCGGAGCCGAGGAGGCTACGGTCTGCGGAAAGCCCGCTGTCTGAAACCGCTCCAGCCAGAGCTTCACGCCCGGCAAGAGCTGAACTCGGCCGCGAATCGTCCTGCGAAAGAGTTGCTCTTTGTAATCACTGATCTCGGCCACCAACTCCGGAGCTACCACTCGCCCGGTAAGCGTGCCCACAATCTTCACGTTATTCATGCCGAAGGTCTGCCGAAAGGCTTCACGACTGAAGGGAATCGAATATCTCGCGCATGTCTCGGCCCAGGCCTGGTAGTGCGACTCTCCGGTATCGACCAGCACGCCATCCAGGTCCCACAGGATACCGATGTTACGCGGTAGCTTATTGGTAGGTTCAGGCATAGTTGTCCTGAGCATTAGCTACTATTGGGTGCTAGAGGTGAGGTTCCAGGTGTCAGGGAAGTTTCGACCGACAGCCGAACCCAGGAGCCCATGTCTCTCTTCGTTGTGCTGAGGCGCTGCGACTACGCGCAGATGCCTTCAGTTTGTCGTCCGGGCGCCGGCTGTTAATTCTGCTGGTGCGGCGCCGGCGCCGGCTTGGTACTGGCGATTTCCGTATAAGTCCTGATGATGCGTTCCTTCTGCGCCGGGTCGAGAATCAGGTAACGGTGCTGACCTTCCGGCGACGGTTTGAACCTCGTACGGCCATCGTCAAGCACGCGGATTCCACCGGGTTCGGACAGTTTGAAATAGCCCTGCTCCGGGCGAACGGCATAGAGGACCGGCGCCATGGCCCAAGTCGGCGCGTCATAGGGCATCTGCTTCTGCGCCCGATAGGCGTCAACGATGGGATGCTCGGAGGTCCAGGCAAAGTCCTTCTCGATACTTGTTGCCGGGAAGAGCAGCGCCTTTCCGACCTCGTAGCCGGAGGCGACAATTCGTGTCGGCCACTCGGCGAAGAGCTTCTTCGCTGCCGGGATGTCGGTCCGGATGTTGAACTCTGGCGGGCCGGTCGGATAGGCTCCGCCCGCAAACGCAAGGAATCGGACCTTGCGTGAAATCAGGTCCTTCGCGCCGGGAAGGCCCAGCACCCTTGAGAGATTATTCGCAGGCCCGACCAGAACGACGATGCAGTTCTGGTCGTGCTGGGCCGTGAATGCATTGCGGATCAACGCGACGGCGTCGGCTGTGTCGTTGGACTTCTGGATACGGTGTTCATAGACGCGAGCTCCCTGAGCATTCAGCTTGGACAGGGGCACCGTGAGCAGGGGCGTGTCCTCTGATATCTTGCCGTCAACCGACAAGCCGATCGGCCGTATTCTTTCAACCGTCCTGCCTGCAGCGGCAGCATAGAATCGAGCCAACGCTTCGCAGAACGCCGCAGCCTTCAGACCCGACTGGCTGAGGCTGACAGAGACTATCCTCGCCTCATGCTTGCTGTCGAAGCCGTAGAGCAGGGCGAGTGCCAGTGCGTCGTCGATACTGTTGGCCATGTCAGAATCGAAAAGGATCCCGACCGGCGGTTTCTCTTGTTCTGGAGCCTGCATGAACCCTCTCAGCATTTGTACATGGCTCCGCCACCCAAAAGGCCACGAGGACGGGGCCAAAATTACAAGTCATCCTAAGGTTGAGTTTCTAAGAAGATGTGAGTCCGGTATGACGATGGCCGACCCGCCACAGGCTTAGCTAGCTCAAATCCAACCCGTCGAGGCGTCCCGTCGCGTCACCGAAATAATCCGCGTGGACACCCATACAGTCCAGCATGGAGAGGAAGAGGTTTGACATCGGCGTCTCCTTCCGGTAAACGATGCGCCGACCGGGCTTGATCAACTTGCCGGCCCGCCCGGCGATCAGTGTGGGCAGGTCGTCATGAGCGTGTCGGTTACCGTCGGAGAGCCCGGCGCCGTAAACAATCATCGAGTTGTCGAGCAGGGTCGAATCGCCTTCCGGAATCGACTTCAGCTTCCCTAGCCAGGTCGCAAACTGCTTCATGTGATAGCAGTTGATCTGGGATACCTTCTCCATCAGGGCCGGATCGTAGCGGTGGTGGGTAAGCGGGTGATGGCCGTCCGGAATGCCGATCTCGCGGTAAGGACGCGAAGTGCCCTCGCGCGTCACCAGGAACGTCAGCACCCGGCTGAGATCGGCCTGGAAGGCAACTGTGATCATGTCGGTCATTAATTGGAAGTGCTCGGCGAAATCTGCCGGAACGCCGTAAGGCTTCTCCATCCCGGGATCGATTTGAGCGTTGTCTTTTTCGGCCCTTTCGATCTGACGCTCGATCTCACGGATCGACGAGAGATATTCGTCGAGCTTGCGCCTGTCGGAGGGGCCCAGATCGGCTTGGAGTTTCCGCGTGTCCTGGGTTACGAAGTCCAGGATGCTTCGCTGGTACTTGTTCTGGCGGGCGCGGGCCTCGGGGCTCAAAGCGACGCCATTACCAAACAGGCGCTCGAAAAGGGCGCGCGGGTCGAGAATCGGAGGCAACGGCTGGGTCTCACTTTTCCAGGCTAGATTGTTGGTATAGGCACAGGAATAACCCGAGTCGCAGTCGCCGGCCTGTCGTGCGTCTTCGATGCCGATCTCCAATGACGGGAACCGTGTCTGATTGCCAATATGGTTGGCAACGATCTGATCGCAGGAGATGCCTGCTTTGATGTCGACCGCACTCTTAAGCGGATGAACCCCTGTCAGGTACGAGGCGCAACAGCGGCCGTGATCGCCAGGGCCATCCAGCAATGCCCGGCCGTTGTTGTGCGTGAGGTTGCCCAGTAGAAGGATATCCTCCTTGAACGGCTCGAGGGGTTTTAGAATCCGGGGCAGCTCGCCGAGCTTGCCCTCGTAGCCCGGGTTCCAATGCTCCATCTCGATGCCGTTCGGGACATAAACAAACGCCATGCGAAGAGGAGTTTTACTCAGGAGCCGGTTAGAGGCCAGAGCCGGCACCATTGCGTCGAGGAAGGGCAGCGCGATGGCCGTACCCATACCCTGCAAAAACGTTCGTCTCGGAAGCATCTTGCGCATGATCATTGTCGAGCTACCT
>QHZP01000251.1 GCA_003224715.1 Acidobacteriota bacterium
GGTCAAGAAAGACTCCAAGGTTGAAGTCGTGGCGGGCAAGGTGCTCGTCACCTGGGAGGAGGGTCCGGAGGCCGTCCATCTCTCCGTGGGCGAGGACGTATGGGTGAAGGTCCGCATCGACGGGAAGGAAGGCTGGATCCACACGCCGGAAGACCTCAACGCTCTTGGGCTCTTCGCTTCGGGTTAATCGCGTGCACTTGAACGCGGGGTGTCCTCTTAGATGCAAAGCCATATCACGATGGGTTAAGAACTGTGAGAGATGTACACCAACCAGGGATACCCATCCCTATCCTGAAGGTCGCCGACTGGTTCCCAAAGAAGGTGTTTTCTGTATCGAATTGGGGATGACGTCGCGGCCTTCCCGGTCATAAACGAGCAGATAGATATGATTCGAGGTGATCATGTAGTCGAACGGATAAAGACCGCCTAGTGGTAGTCCTTGACCCTGACCTTTCCGAGGTGTTCACTACGCCGGAGTCAGTGAACACAGTTCTTCGCGCGCTGCTTACCACGATGCCAACAACTGCCAAGAGCAGAACGGTGCGCAAGACACCACCGGGAGAGACAGGCAAGAGAAGGCGCGCCTAACAATTCGCTGGAGCGGATGCTGAAAAGCGTGGCGGCTGCACCCAAGCTCGTTAGGCCTCATCATCAGAGCATCGTATGAACCTAGACATCCAATCGATCTTTCGACTCATTAGCGCAGGCAAGCTCGAAGGGGTGCGCCAATTGCTGGAGAAAAGCCCGTGGCTGGTTCAGATCCCCAACACTGATCCCGACGCGTGGCAAGAGCGCTGTCCCCTGCACGCCGCTGCCAAGCATGGCCACCTGGAGATCGTGAAGGTTCTGGTCGAGCGTGGTGCGGAGGTGTATTGTAACCCGTTGGCCACCTACCCGCCCGTCATCATCGCCGCCTGGAACAAGCATCAGCCCGTCGTCGACTATTTCCTGCACGAGATCCCCGAGAAGGCAGCCGGAACGAACAACCTCGGCGTCACGATCCATTTGGCGGCACGGCAGGGTTGGGCGGATATCGTGCGGAAACACATCGCCGCCGACCCACTGGCTGTCCACCAGCGCGGTCTGCTGGGCGACACCCCGCTACACTGGCCGGCCCACAACGGCTTTCTGGAAATCGTGGAACTGCTTCTCGACGCGGGGGCGGACATCGAGGCTGACGAGATCGGTTGCTACGGGGGGAAGCCTCTTCATTGGGCCAGCGAGCACGAACCTGCAGCCGTCGAACTACTCCTCAGACGCGGCGCTGACGTGAACGCTCGCAATGTCAAGAGCGACTCGGAATTCTTAGGCGTGACGCCCCTGATCATGAATGCCACGCAGCGCGACGATTGCAATCAAGTCACCGAGCTCTTGCTTCACGCCGGCGCCGACATCAACTCGAGGGACGCCCGTGGGAAGACAGCCAGAGATTATGCTGAGGAACGAGGACACAGACGGGTGGCGGACGTTCTGCGCCAACACGGCGCCCAACAGGTCACGACCTAACCACGGCATTCAACGGACGGCCAACTACGCCCCTGATGCCGGAGCCGTTACGCCCTCTAACACTTAAGTGGGAGACTCAATCTTGGCAGGGGCGTCGGGCAACTGGCGTCCCTGCCGCGATGGCGGACAAGAAAGAGAGCGTCGATCGATGCATCAAGATCAGCAGGAAACAGCCTTCGCGCCGGACGCAACACCGGACGTCTCGATCCGCACAGCGACGTCGAACGACATTGAGGACTTATTGGCGCTGGTGCGTGTGTGTATCGATCACCTGCGTAGCTGTGGCATCGAACAGTGGGATGAAGTGTACCCGGACCACAACACGATTGAGCGAGACGTCCGAAGCGGCACAACCTTCCTCGCTTCGAACGCGCGAGAAACTGTCGGAACCATCGTGCTCAACGATCATCAAGAGCCCGAGTACGCTGAGGTCCCGTGGCAGTTCACGACAGGCCGCGTGTCCGTCATTCATCGCCTCATGATCCGCCCAAGTATGGAAGGCAAGGGGCTTGGGCGCCTGCTCATGCACTTCGCGGAGGCGCGCGCCTTGACGACTGGTTGTCGCAGCATCCGATTGGACGCCTTCACGGAGAACCCCAGAGCGCTCCGACTGTACGAGCGGCTGGGGTACCGGGACGCCGGCCAAGTTCGGTTTCGGAAAGGTTACTTTCGGTGCTTCGAGAAGGAACTGGGAGGAGCCGGCTAACAGGGTCGCTAGAGCGGATGCCGGCCAGAAGCGGCGGGCACCAATCGGCTCTCAGCAATCGATCCCGGGCTACCACTGTAGTGAGAATTGGACCCTATCGGATATACTTCTACAGTCACGTATAGAAGCACATCGATCGAGGCAATCTTTCAGCTAGGTTTTGGCTGAAGTCGCTGAGGCTGGCGCATAATTTTGGCTTCAATGCCAAGGAGCTTCGCAGGGTAGAATCACTGGTGAGGGAACATCAAGTTCAGCTATTATGGGAGGCTTGGTATGGGTATTTTGGCTCTGGCGGCTGACGAACGAGTTGCCGCCTTGCGATGTACTGACGACACTCTGAGTGTGGATCTGATGGACGGACGAGCCATTACAGTCCCTCTGATGTGGTACCCGAGACTTGCAAACGCCTCGAAAGCCCAGCGAGAGAATTGGCAAGTATGTGGTGGAGGCTATGGAATCCACTGGCCAGACGTTGATGAAGATCTGAGTACTGAAGGACTATTACGAGGTGCCCCCTCTCCTGAATATCGACCTGCAAAGTCCGCGAGGGGGACAAAGAAGAAACCTAACGCGTCGTTCCAGCGGACCGGCAAAAAGCGCCAGCCGCTGAAGTCCTAGTCGCTAGGTGCCTGCGCGCTTCTCACGCAGACAGCTTGGATGGCGATCAGTTCATCGGAAGGTGGAATCTCATCAGCGAAAGGCGCGGAACTTACGAGGAGCTTTGCAAAAACGTCACGCCAAGTGAAGCTCGCCACTGCGATGTCGACACAAGTTGCGCTGCACGCGAGAGGAGGCCCCAATGTCAAGCGAAGAGAACAAGGCGCTGGTGCGCCGATTTACGAAGAGATCGACAAAGGCAATCTCGACGCGATGGATGAGCTCGTGGCCGAGGATTACCTCGACCGCAACCCCTCACCATTCCCGGGCTTGGCACCGGGACGCGAAGGGTTGAAGCAGGCATTCAAGATCTTCTGGAAGGCGACACCCGGATATCACCGCGTCGATGAACAGATTGCCGAAGGGGACAAGGTCGTGACGCGCCTCACGGCGATTGGAAAGCACGAAGGTGACCTGCCTGGTGCTCCACGAACCGGCAACGACTTAACGATGACGTCGATAACTATCCACCGCATCGCGAATGGGAAACTCGTTGAGAAGTGGTCCGAAAAGGATGTGCTCGGGTTCTTGACCCAAATCGGTGTGATGCGGCCGCCGGGGCAGCAACAGGGTTGAGGAACGCTCAGATTGCCGGCCAGGGAGATCTCAATTCCCACAGACCAACAGGAGGCTATTCAGATGTCCATCACACCGTACCTTTTATATGAAGATGTCGGCGGCGCTCTGAAGTTTCTGTCTAAGGCATTTGGCTTCCGAAAGCACGGCCGGGCAATGTCGGGACCGGACGGTAAGCTGAATCACGCGGCGATGAAACTCGGGGACGACTTCATTATGATGGGATGCCCTGGCTCAAAATACAAGAACCCCAAGCGGCTGGGACAGGCGACGCAGAGCCTCTACATCAACGTAGACAATGTAGACAAGCATTTTGAACGGGCCAGGAAAGCAGGAGCAACAATCCTCGAGGAACCTAAAGACACGTTCTATGGGCACCGTCGCTACGGGGCCGAGGATCCGGAAGGTCATCAGTGGTACTTCGCTCAGGAGATCAAGAAACACCCAGTCAAGAAGCGGGCTGCTGGACAATCTAGCAAATAAGATCGAATCACGTCGGCCCGACCAGCTGTGGAACTCAGGCGAGGTCTTCCAACACAAGCCACACGAACAGCGTCGTAACTTAGCCCTTGAGAGGGATGAACATGTCGCTCACATCTTGTTCGAGGGTCTTTGGCTGCTCGACGTTTTCTGGCGCGTGCCGCAAGGCCCTTCAACTCCAGCGTTATGCGACGTCCGGCGTGTTTGGCATAAGGATCGAGGTGCCTGGTGGCAATCTCACGAACTCGTCGCAAGTGGCTCCTGGTCTCACTCCTTGGCACCACCTGGTTAGGGCTGTTACCTGTCTCGTGGCGGTTTGCAGACCCGCTCGTGAACAGGCGTTTCAACCCAGATATGGGCATGAGCATCCTCCTGGTGTGGCCCGAGCGAGTAGAAATCCGAAGGGTCAATGATTTATCAGAAATTTCGCCGCGTCCCCGCGGAGCCCCATACAGCTTTTTGGTTCCACCCGATAGGCATAGGTGGGTCGAAGAGCAAGTGAGGCGCTATCCCTCTCGCAACCCTGACGCCGGATGGATTATTCAGGTCAAGACACTGGGGCCTGAGCGGCAGCAAATTCGGCTCGAGCTGTTTGGCGACGGTATCCGTGGCCTCGTGTACGAGGCGACAGCCACTCAGATAATTCCAATGTACTCTCGGCTCACCGGCCCTCTGTTTACCTTAGTAGTGATCGTCACTCACTCCGCGCTGTGGGGTATTCTATGGCTGGGGGTATACCTCGCTTCGAGATTTCTGAGTCACAGGCATGGCACCCAGCAGTGAAACCATCGAGTGAAATATTTTCTCTCTTGGCTGGATCTGGGGCGTAAGGTCGGTTTCCATTTTGAGGCCAATTAGAGTTAATCCTTGCCAGAAGAAAGTGGTTCATTTCTGTGCGTGAATGGACGCAGAATACCACCCCAGCTCGGAGGCCTAATTCACTAAGGTCGCAAAGTAAAACGAATAGACACGGAGCGAGGTTGAACTTACCGTTACAGAAGGATATATTGAGCACAGGAGCAGAAAGGCCTTAAGGGGAGGATACAGCCGATGAGACTGCTGACACGCCTGCTTGCATTGGCTTGGCTGCCAGTTATGGTGATAGCGTGCGCCGGCCCCGAAAGGATAAATAAAGTAGCCGCTTCACCATCCTCCGCGACCATACCTACAGATGTTTCCCCATCATCGGCGGTTTCCACAAACACTTCGCTACCGTGTTCGGTCACCATCCCCAACGGAAGTACACCAGTTGGTGAGCGTCCGAGCTCCTACCATCACGGGAACGGCGCTCTGTGGACTGTGCTCTGGCCCGAAGGGGAGGTGGTGTTCAAACCGGGTGGCCCGGGTTTTGTGTTGGAAGATGGCTCGCTCTCGATGAAATGGCCGTGGTGGCGCGGGGTACGAGGGCAGCTGACGATAGAGGGCCGCAGGCTGGATGGCGCAGCACCCCCGTAGCCACAGCACTCATTTTCCCAACCCCAGGATGCTGGGAAGTCACGGGCCGGGTCGGGCAAGGGAGTCTAACCTTTGTCACTCAGGTCGGGAAGATCGGCGAGGGTCCAGAAGGCGCCAATTTGCCGGATACGCCGCGCAACCGGTCGCGGGATTGGCTGCCCGCCAAAAGTGGCGGCCAGCCCTCAGCTCAATTGCATTAGGACCGGCGTAACGCCGACGCAGAACTAGTCGTCGATGTCCCCAGGAGCACAAGCCATGGCAGCTAAACCCAAGACCATCGACGAGTACCTGGCAGCCTTGAGCGATGACAAGCGAGCGGCGCTTGAGAAACTTCGAAAGACCATCAGGGCGGCAGCGCCGAAGGCGGAAGAGTGCATCAGCTACCAGATCTGCGCTTTCCGTCAAAACGGCATGCTGGTGGGCTTTGGCGCGACCGCGAAGCACTGCGCCTTCTACCTCATGAGTTCTTCCACGGTGGCAGCTCACCAGGACGAGCTCGAGGGCTACGACACTAGCAAGGGCACCATCCGCTTTCAAGCGGACCGTCCCCTCCCAGCCACCCTGGTGCGGAAGCTGGTAAAGGGTGACTCCTTCGCAATCTTTAGTGTTCGTCGTAAATCCAATTGGAACTTGGCCCTTTCGGCACCGCCGTGACCCCAACGAGCCTTGGGAAAAGCGGCTCCGGCCTAACTTTTTGTTCTAGTGGACCAAGGTTTTCGGGTTGGTGCTTTGCGCTGCGTCTCCAACCCTGGCGGTCCAACTCGACTTAGAGGGAAGCATCATGTTCAAAAGATTATTCCGGCGGCGCAACGATCAGACAGATGGGCCTCACCCTTTACGCATGCCTGAAGTAGATGAGTTGCCCAATGTTGAGGAGTTATTTGAAAAGGCCCGGAAAGCCGCTGCTGGAGAGGGCGAGCAGGCACTGGAGCAACCAGGGCAACACGTCGTCGTGGTAACACCCGGACGAATGCTTATGTTTCAAGCGTGCCCGCCTCCTGGCTCCATGTCGCACAGCCAAGTAGCCTCTATACAGCAGATGATCTCTCCTAAGGTAAAGAGAAAGGTCGCTGCGATTGCGTATATTGAACAGAGCACTGTAACGTCAGACATATCAAAGGCAATACCGTTTTTTGGGTTTCTCTTAGGTTTTGCATACATCGGGCATGCGGTGTGGGTTTTCGAGGGGCATCCTTCGGCGTTGGCAGCCGGTTGTCGGGATGCGGATGTGCTGATAGTTGACGGAGGCATGGTCCCTCACCTGCAAAAAGATTGGATGGCTATTGCTTCCAGTGTGATGAGAAATCCAGAAATCTATGTGCATGATCGAGCGACGTATTCGCTTCGAAAAGTATCATAGTTCTGGGACATCGACGTCTCACAGCGGGTGCAGCCGACCTGCGCGTTAGGTAACATTTATTTGGCACGGTGCACCAAGCTTCACTCGGCAGCCAATCTGAGATAGAAACAATCGGCTTCATCAATCACACTTGGAGGAACCACTATGAAAAAGATTTTCGGCGTCGCTTTGCTGATGTGTTTGTTCACTCCGGTCGCCTTTGGTCAAAAAGCAGAGCAGCATAACAACGCGGAGTTTAAGACCCTTACCGACCGCTACTTCGCGGCCTGGAATTCACTTAATCCCGACAACGCCTCGCCCCTGTATGCAAAGGACGCCGATCTCGTCTTTTACGATATCGCCCCATTGAAGTACACGGGCTGGGCCGAATATGACAAGGGCGTGCGGAACGTGCTCGGAGGATTCGAGAGCCTCAAATTGACGCCCAATAACGATCTAAAGGTGACTCGTCGCGGCAACGTCGTGTGGACCACTGTTACGTTCCATCTTTCAGCTAAGCAAAAGAGCGGAGGCCAATTAGAAACGGATGGTCGTCACACTGCCATTTGGGAGAAGCGTAGCGGCAAATGGCTGATCGTCCACGAACATTTCTCGGCGCCTTTGCCAGGCTAAGACAACCAGGCCGTACTCCACACCCGTTGAGGTTAGCTCTATACACGACGAGATAATTAATTTCGCATCGGTGCGGCCCTCTGCCCCTGCCCCCTCACCCAGGGAGCTTTCTCAAAGCTCCCATGCCTTTCCCATTGGGAGGGCGAGGCTCCCGCCGAGCCGCATGGGGCAAGGACTTGCTGGGGCGATGGCTCGCCAGGAGGCTCGCGCTCCCGATTTCTTCACACCTTCCCTTGGGAGAGGGTGGCCGAAGACCGGGTGAGGAAGCGACAAAACTAACGACGCTGCGTACAGCAAGGTTGCCTTACATCAGTTCCAGTGCGCCCACAAATATTTCAGTGACTCCGAAGGCCACAGGGCCGCATCCGAGTCCAGCTTCATTTCCTTCTGCCCGATGTTGAACAAGAGAGGGTGGCCGTATCCCCAATTATTCCGTTAGGTCTACCGAGTGAGGCTTCAGAACCGCAATGGTAATTGAAACTGCCCGTCTCCGCCTGCTCTGCTACGCGCCCGAGCACTTGCTTGCGCTTCTCGAGGGTGTTCCGCAATTCGAGGAGCGGATCGGACTGCGGGCGGCGGAGGGCCTCCGAGACTTCATCGTGTCGGATGAGGTCTCACCCGCCTGGCTCAGCCAACTGCGCGCCGCCAAGGGGGCAGATCCGTGGGTGCATGGCTTCGCCGTTGTCCACCGGGAAAGCCGTTCAGTCATCGGGAACGCCGGATTCAAGGGGCCGCCGGACGCGGATGGGATGGTCGAAATCGCCTACGGCATCGTTCCCGGCTACCAAGGGAGCGGGTATGCCACGGAGGCCGCCGAGGCACTCGTCGCCTTCGCGTTCGATAGCGGCCAAGTGCATCTCGTCCGGGCGCACACCCTACCGACGTCCAACGCTTCGACGCGGGTCCTCGCGAAGTGTGGGTTCAAGCGCATCGGTGAAGTCGTGGACCCGGAGGATGGTTTGGTTTGGCGCTGGGAGCGAACCAAGGAGCCGGCCTAGCAATCCACTGCAACTCACCCGGACCGCAGTACGATGCTTTGAGTTCTGAAGTCCAGCCAGCGGCCCGGCTGGTGAGCGGGGTCGTTAAGCGATAGGAGTTTCGGACCGATGTCAAACCGCTCGGAACTTCTCCGGACAGTCTCTGCCAGCGATCTTTCGCAGCGCAAT
>QHZP01000085.1:0-17172 GCA_003224715.1 Acidobacteriota bacterium
CCCATTTGAACCATCAAGGCATACCCAGTCGGAATTAGCAAAATTACCGAAAGCCAGAAGGATCGGGAAAAGGCAAATAGAACCAGGCTCAACCCGAAGCCACCACAGGCCAGGACAATCCACCGGCCCAGTCCGTGCAACCCTATGCGGGCGGCCAAGGTCAGAGCTGCCAGGAGCGCGCCGATGCCAGACGCCGCCATCAGGATTCCCAAACCCCTTGGACCTCTATGCAAAATTTCACCGGCAAAGATCGGCATCAAAACCGTGTAAGGAGTGCCAACCAGACTTGACAACGCCAACAACAGGAGGAGCAAACGGATTGGCGCCGAATTGCGTGCAAACTGGAACCCTTCCAGGATATTTTCGAGTACCGAGTCGGCTTGTGCCTTTGGCCTGATAGGCGTGAACCGCATCATTAACAAGCCAGCAATGACAGCTAGGTAGCTGACCCCGTTGGCGAAGAAACACCATCCTTCCCCAATGATGGCCACCAGGATTCCCGCAACCGCGGGTCCAATCATGCGGGCACTGTTAAACATGGAAGAGTTTAAGGCGATGGCATTCGTTAGATCCGCTTTGCCAACCATTTCCACGATAAATGACTGCCGGGCAGGAATGTCAAAGGCGTTAGCCAGACCCAGAAGGGCCGACAGCGCAACAATGTGCCAAACGGCAATGGTGCCGGTCAAAGTCAGCCAGGCCAAAACCAAGGCAAGCGTCATAGAAGCTGTCTGGGTGGCAATGACAATGCGATGGCGGTTGTACCGATCAGCCACAATCCCGCCCAGGGGGGCAATCAGAAACACCGGGATCTGCCCTGCAAATCCAACCGTCCCCAACAGCAGCGACGATCCCGTGATTCGATAGATCAGCCAAGACTGGGCTACAGTCTGCATCCACGTGCCTATCAGGGAAATCAACTGGCCCGCAAAAAACAATCGGAAGTTCCGATAGCGCAGAGCCCGAAGGGTATATGACAGTTTTAGTGACGGTTTATGGAATCCTTGTTCTTCCCTGGTCTCAGCTTGCAGATCATTCATGGTCTTCTTAACGGGCGTGAAACCATCTCATGAAACTCAGCATATCATCCATGACTCCGGGAGAGAACAGGGGACTTGGCGCCGAAGAATTCCTGAAATCAGCAAGAGCTTCAAGATCGTCTTTGATATGCTAATCAAACTGAAGCCAATACTCTCCTGGAATGGTTGCGAAATGTTTCGACCTTCCATTTCATCATTACGGTGCCGAACTTCTGATCGGTGGCAGCGGCCATGAGGGCCCGTTCCAAGTCCTAACTGCCTGGGCAGGAGGCCAAGGAGGAAATACCGTTTTCCGAACATCTTTGGTCACGTTCTCCAGGCTATACAAGTTGAGGAGGGGAAGCCGGGGGTAGTTCACGACAGGGCGGGCCGTGGCCTTCAGCCGTCTCACGACCAGAGGGAATAGTCCTCTTTATCCATAGATGGTGAGCATCATTATGAATGCAGGGTCCCGTCAAAGTCCCTGACCCTCCCTCACGGTTGGGCTACTGAACAGGCTCAGGCTCAACTCAGTAACCCGGGCGTCAGCAAGGGCTGTGCCTCAACGCAATCACTTAGCGAACTTTGACGAGACCCTGTTATGAATGACCGCTCCCTTGACAAATCATTTGTCAAAGCGGATACTCGGTCTTCCTTAAATGCGAGTTTTTTGCTTGACCGCTAACCTTGTTGTTCGGTAGCTTTTTGTAGTTCTTAATCGTCGTCACTGGACCTAACGCGGTCACTGCGGTCCCGCCCAATTCCCAAAACTAACACTTATGAATTATTCATGTTAATTTACGTTCCGAAGAATTCGCTTTGGGTCTCCGTGTCTCTGCGGCTTGTTTCTTGGGATGAAGGTCGACGTATGTATCCAGAATTCAGATGAGCACCACCCGGCGCCAAGCCTTCCGCAGTTTGCTCCGATTCCTTCTGGCTTCTCCTCTATTAAGAGCCCAGAAGTACCTGGGTGAAGCCGATCCAATCATGGACCTGGCCAATGTTTTTGACTTTGGCCGCTTCGCCAAATCCAAGCTGGATCCGGTGGCATGGGACTACCTGGATGAAGGTGGAAAGGACGAGGTCTCGCTACGGGATAACCGAGAGGCGTTCAACCGTATAATCCTCCGCCCGAGAATCCTGACCGACGTTCACAAGATTGATTTGGCCACTAACCTTTTGGGCAGGAAACTGGATTACCCTATATTCATCTGTCCGGCCGGCGGGAAAAATTGCTTCTACAGAAACGGTGAGGAAGAAGTCGCCCGCGCAGCGGCCACATCGAATGCGCTGATGATCACGAGCGGCGGTATCGAAGAGTTCTTGGGTTCAGGAAAAGGCCCGAAGAACTGGTGGCAATATACGCTCGGCGGCGAGGTGCGTGCCAAAACAACTCTGCTCAACTTTGCTGAAAAGCTGGAAGATCTGGGCTGCAGCGGCATCTGTATTACAGTAGACAGCATGCTCGTCAGTCATCGCGAGCGCAGCATTCACAACAAATTTGTCCGAGAATGGTGCGATAAAGAAATTGGGCGAGATTCCCAGGGCCACTTGATCTATAAGCCGGGTGACCTCCCCTGGCGCACGGATGTCTATCCCGAGAGACCTTTCCCTACCCCGACGTGGGATGATGTGCGCCGGCTCCGCGATGCCACTCAGTTACCCGTTATTCTCAAAGGAGTCTTAACAGCCGAAGACTCTGAACGAAGCGTACAGGCTGGCATGTCAGCCATTATTGTCTCCAATCATGGGGGGCGGCAGTTGGATCACGTGGGCGCCACGATCGAGGCGCTGCCAGAGTGTGTCCAGGCCGCCAGGGGAAAAATCCCGGTCCTGGTGGATGGCGGTTTCCGCCGGGGAACCGACATTCTTAAAGCTCTGGCTTTGGGCGCAACTGCCATCGGAATTGGGAGGCCTTATCTATGGGGATTGAGCTGCTTTGGGCAGCGGGGTGTCTCACGCATTCTTGAGCTGATGCGAATCGAGCTGGCTCTAGACATGGGCATGGCTGGCGTGCCCAGCATCTCCCAGATTGATCGAAAGCTGGTCCGCTTTCGAAATGGCGGTGACGGCACATGTTGAACCGTAGAGAATTCATCACCGGGCTAGCAGTTGGAATGCTGGCAGGACGCCGTCCCCCAGTTCACCATCCGAAGGTGGACGTTTTGTGGGAATCTCCGGATGGCCATCCCAACGCCTTGGAAGCCACTCCGGAAGGCTTGTGGGTCGGAGAGCAAATCACCGACGTCGCCTACCTGCTGGATTGGAAAACGGGCCAGGTGCTGCGCAAGGTTCCAACGGAATCTTCCAATACCAGTGGGATGGCTTATGGTGAAGGATTCCTCTGGATGGCAGCCAATGGCAAGTCTTTGTGGCGCGATCCTAAACCCACCGACGCAACCACGGGCGAAGTACTCAAAGTCGACAGCTTGACCGGCAAGACCCTGGCGAGATATCCCATTCCTGGTGGAGGAGGCGTTCACGGCTTGCTCTGGGCCAAAAATTCTCTCTGGCTGACCACGCTGGCTCGAAAGCGTCTGACCCAGGTTGACATCCACTTTAACGTCTTGCACAGTATCCCCGTACCCCTAGATCGAGCTCACGGTTTAGCCTGGGATCGAGACTCGATCTGGTGTGTGTTTACGAACGATCGCCAAATCATTCGGCTCGATGCCAAAGACGGCCGCGTTCTGGAAGCTGTTCAACTGAATCCGGCAACCGATCCGGATCCTCACGGCATGGACCGCTACCGGGATGCCTTTTATCTCTGTGACGCGGGGATTGGGGTAAACGGCGCCGATAACGGCAGTAAATTGGCAGGCACCATCTGCCGGTTTCAATTATGATCAAAGGTTTTTGGCAGGTCTTATTTGCCTTCGGACTGGCCATGGCTCCCGATCCGGAAGCTGGGAAGATCCTGCGACCTGTAGAGGGAGCTGCTTTTCCTCCGGGTGAGATCAGCATTATTGCGACCGCCCCAGGCGGAAAACTGGTGCTGGATGGCCAGCCGGTTTCGGCGGAGCAGCCTTTCCCTGACGTTCTTCAGGCAAAAATGATGCCCTCAGCCGGTCCCCACAAGCTGGAACTAATATGGGAAACCAGCAGGCGGCAGATTAATTTCTTTGTCGGAGACCGTCCGCCGGCGAAATTTAGGCCCTTTCACCAGCATCCTCCCCTGGCAGTTGAGTGCACGCAATGCCACGGGCTAAGCCGCAAGGGCCGATTCCGGTTTACGGGTGGGTGTTTTGGCTGTCACCAACAGGAAACCTTTCCCAAAACACATCATCACCCATCTCACGTCCTCGAACAGTGTGGCCAGTGTCACAATGCACACGGCTCCACCGAGAAGGCTCATCTGATTCTTCCTCGTGAGAAAACTTGCGGCCTCTGCCATTCCGTGCCAGAGTCTTTCAAAATCAACGCTGAGAAAGTTAAGTAGAAAAAGCGCCAATAACGAAAGCGTTTCGTTGCTCAATCGAGATGCACGTGGCGAAGCCGGGGACTTGAATTGTGAGCCGCTCGAAGCGCCACGACCCGACGGGCAGGTGGGGTCTGCTCACGGTCGTCAGAGGCTGCCAGCGTAGATCCGGGCGCAACAAAGCGGCCGTAGTATCGGTGGGGCAAACGGAAACAGGCTCAAGGACACCAAGTAGGTCGAGAGTTCCCCCAGTTCGGCAAACATTAGCAACGGTTTGGTTGGCTTGCGTTTGGCAGGATAATGATCTAGAACATACTTTTGAAGCTCCCCATTTGAGACAACCATCTTCAACGGCAAAATGTATTCTTGAGTTTCACAGCTCAGTTCCTGTTTTAGCTTTGAGAAGCAAAGGTCCGGGACATCCTGACATTTGAAGTGATGTTCCATTAGGGACTCACTATTAACGCTCAGCCTAAATTCTCGCGTTTTCATGGAGAGGTCAATAACTCGAAAGGAATAGGTTCGAACATTCAACGTCGACTCGTATCCAACATATTGGATCATCACCGGGCCCCCTTTTTTCTACCTTGGAATTAGCAGCGACTTCTCACCGAAAAACTCAGGGCCCCTTCTGCAGGGGCCCCTCACTGGCTCTAGATCTTGACAACGTCTCCAGCCTGCAGGCCCTTGGGGCCCTTGCTTACGGTAAACTCCACGGCCTGGCCCTCACTCAGAGACTTGAAACCTGCCTCTTGAATGGCAGAGTGGTGGACGAAAACATCGTCTCCTGAGGCGCGTTGGATGAATCCAAAACCCTTGGCATCGTTAAACCACTTGACTGTACCTTGTTCTTTCATTCTTTCTTCTTTCCTTTTATTAAAATATTTGTCTTTCTCTGCCTTGGACCCCGAGGGCCGACGAGTAAAACCGGCCCCAAACCAAAAAAAAGGCCACAGAACCATGGTTTCTGTGGCCTTCATAAGGATGAGATCACAAAAAACTGATTAAGACAGGAGGAGTATAGGTGAGAACAATCCGAATTGCAATGGAATTCTTTTCAATTGCAAACTCCGGTTCAATCGAGCAGACGCTGCCGGATCGGTCTGCCTCATCAGGGGGATGTCATCCACTGAGAAACCCGTGCTGCGCAGCCGCTCGGCGGCTCACTTATTTGCAACACGATTCTTTGTTTACCTGCTAATGGAGTTAACCCTCGAGTCCACCAGGCGGGCCTCTGCGTAGCGGTGAGTCTTCCTCAGCATTAAAGCGTACTGGGCAAGGCACGCTTGGATTTCCGGATGCGCCGCAGGAAGAGTCTTTTCCAGGATCGACAAAGTGCGTTGTATCGCCTCTAACGCCTCGCTTAAACGATGTTGTCCCCAATATACGTCGGCCAAGGCACTGAGGCTTCCGGCTACATCCGGGTGCTCCGGTCCGAGTTTTTTCTCACGGATGTTCAATGAGCGTAATAGCAAAGGCTCAGCTTTCAAGAGTTCTCTTCTGGAGATCAGTACCCTCCCCAAGATGTTCAGGGTTGCCGCCACCTCTGGATGGTCGGGTCCGAGCGCCTCCTTCCGAATAGTCAGAGAGCGTTTCAACAACCGAACCGCATCCTTACTCTTCCCCTCTTCCAAATATAAGGAGGCCAGATTCCCTAAACCCAGCGCAACCCTGGGATGACTTGGCCCCAGCACCTTTTCCCAAATGGCCAGTGCTCTCCGGTAGAGCGGCTCAGGGCTGATCCCGCCTCCCTGCTTTCGCTGTAGCTCCGCCAGATTATTTAGGCTGGAAGCCACTTCTGGATGATTCGGCCCCAGAGCTCTTTGGCGGATCGCTAGAGCCTGGCGCAATAGTGGTTCACTCTTCTGGTACTCGCCCAGGTGATAGTACAGGACCCCTAAATTGTTGAGCGAGGCCGCCAGGGCAGGATGCTCCTTGTCTAGCGCTCTCCTCCGGATTTCCAGGGCTTTGAGGTAAAGGTTTTCGGAGTCGACATAACGACCTTGAGTACGATAGAGCTCAGCTAAGTTATTGAGCGTGGTGGCTCGCACTTCAGCCTTTCAATTCAAGGGCAGGGCGTATGATATACGAAAACTTGGGGAGCAACTGAACGTTCAAACCGTTTTGGAAGGAAGTGTTCGCAAGGCTGGCGAGCGACTGCGCATTACCGCCCAGTTGATCAACGTCTCGGACGGGTACCACCTCTGGTCCGAAAGCTATGAGAGGAAAATGGAGGATGTCTTTGCCGTCCAGGAGGAGATTTCAAACGCGATTGTGAATGCCTTGAAGCCTTTCTGTCAGGAGGAGCCTTCGGTCGTTCGCAGGGCCAGTGAAAACCTGGAGGCGTATCATCTTTTTCTCAAGGGCCGTTTTCATAACAGAAAGCGCACCGAAGGCGGCCTCAAGAGGGCGATTGAATTTTTCCATCAAGCCACCGAGATTGATCCAAATTATGCCGCTGCGTATGCAGGGCTGGCGGAATCGTTCAGCCTGCTGGCCCACAAGGGACTGTTTTGGCCCCGAGAGGTGATGCCCAAGGCGAGAACCGCAGCTCTGAAAGCCATAGCCCTTGATGGCCAGGTATCAGAGGCCCATATGGCGTTGGGTTTTGTCAAATCCGTCTATGAATGGAAGTGGGAAAAGGCTGAATGCCATTACCAGCAGGCCTTGCAGGTGGCTTCCTATGGCAACGCTGAGGCCCACCACTGGTACTCTTCGGACTATCTGGCGCCACTTGGACGATTGGATGAGGCCCTGCAACAAATGCTCCACGCCCAGTTTGTGGACCCGCTTTCGCACCTCATCAACTCCAGCCTCGGGTTTGTCCTGATCATGAGAAGAGAGTACGACCGAACCATTGATCATTACCGCAAGTGCCTTGAATTAGACTCCAGCTACTATCACTTCTATACCGGCTTGGGGAGGGCTTATGCCCAGAAGGGAATGCTGGACAGAGCCTTGGAATGTTTCGTTAAAGGGAAGGAACTTTCGGGAGATCTCCCTTACATCACAGGGGTCATTGCCCATTGCCATGCCATGATGGGCAGGTTTTCACAAGCAGAGAAGCTTTTGGGCGAACTACTTCTTCTAGCTCAGGAGCGATATATTCCCTCCACCACATTAGCTTTGGTCTACAGCGGTCTCAACAACCTGGACGAGGCGTTTCGATGGCTGGAACGAGCCTTCGCTGAGCGTGAATGCTCGCTGGTGTATTTGAACGTCTACCCAACCTACGACAACCTGCGCCAGGATCCCAGGTTCCACGCCTTGATCGACAGGATCGGGTTTCCCCCTATACCTACCGTTCGCCCTGCCTGAGTCTTTCTTGCAGCAGAGTTGTTCCCGCTCGCTTCGGCGGCACCAAGGAACATTGAAAATAGAGATTCCCTCTGGGAACAGCTTTGGCGCAAAGTACGCGAGGGGAATGTTTCCGTTTCTTGCAGGCCGAGAAAGAAAAAAATGCAGCCCAAGTTCTCAAACCCAGGTTGCAGGAGAGAAAATGCTTCTTTATGGATTCTGATGTTAAAAGATTCAAAAAAGACTAAAGGAAAACTACGGTTAGGGGTTGTGGAATGTCAAACGGGCGCAGTCTATAAACCCGCGCTGCCTCCTTCATCCAATTATCCGTTCGATAAATGCAGGTCTTCGAAGATCATCTCATAAGAACCGATCCCTTTTGGGGTGCAAAGCGAACTGCTGGCTTATGATTCCGGCAGAGCCCTGCTAGAGCGGTGCTACGATGTTTTTGGCGAATCGGCTGGTTGGAAGCGGTCCGCTTGGGGAACGATATAGGGAAGGGCTGCTATCGCCCGAAAGATGCCGATCTTCAAAGATCATGAAATTCTCGCACCTCCCAGTTCAGATCCCGCCACCATCGGTGAATTCGGAATCCATATCGATATCTAGCCGTTTACGGGATAATTCCACGGCCTCAAGAGCCATGTCATCCAGGCGTGAAACAGTATCCCCCCACGAGTCTTGTGCCCTGCCGCTGGGAATCACTCGCACCGGGTGAGGGCGCGCAAAATTGATCATATAACCGCCGCGAAGAGAGTCGTGTTCGGCAGGTTGTGTCTCGCTGGCGGTTGAAATGGCTCGGGACACGAACTGGTAATCCTTTGGCGTGTTGACTTCCCAGAGGTATTCCCAGAGAGTCCAGGAATAGGGTGCCTGAGGTCCCACAAGGCTCGCGGCCCGCCAGCTTCGCCCACCATCGGTGCTTATTTCCACCTTAGCCACGGCCTCCTCCCCGGCCCAGGCAATGCCAGAGATCCGGTTGACGCCGGGACGCAGCTCAGATCCCGCTCGCGGACGAATGATCTGAGACTTCACGGCCATCCTGTTCAGGCGCTTCAGGCATTCACCTCGGGCGTCTCTTCTCCGAATGGTATATTTGTTGGTCTGGAAATACCCCTCAAACTGGTGGTCCAAAAGCTCAAGCCGGGTGATCCATTTTACCGAGCAAACTCCATACCAGCCCGGGACGATCAGGCGCACCGGAGCGCCATGGCTGCGGCTCAGTGGCTCACCGTTCATTCGGAAAGCGAGCAAGGTATCAGGGTGCATTGCCTTCGCCAGGGGTAAGCCACGGGCAAAGTGCATAGGTTGGGGCTGATCCGGCTCAGTGCCACTGTCCGCACCCTCACACAACACTTCTAAAGTATCACTCAAAGGGCGAGAGGCCTCAAGGACGGTAGCCAGCGGCACGCCCGTCCACTCGGAATGACCGATGGCGCCAGCTCCCCATTGCACGCCTGGCTCAGGTTGGCGGAGAAAGGAACGGCCATTGCCGGCACATTCGATAGTAGCGAAGACCGTGCGCTCTGGCAGCTCATTCAACTCTTCCCACGTCCAGGCGCGGCGCTTGCGGACATGACCGTGTACCTGCAGTCTCCAGTTCTCAAGAGTTAGTTCAGGCTCGGCAAAATGGTTGCGAACAAAGAAGACAGCATTGGGCGTGACCCACGAACGCATCTCGCTGAGAGGAGTTTCACTGTTCTCCGGATACTCTGTCACAATCGGGCGCTCAATTTGCATATCTACCACCTCTCCGTGAGCGGCTTCTGATAATCATTGTTTTCTCATCCTTCAAATTGAGAAGGACACACGCCTAGCTTTTAACCGGCCTCGATTTCAATGGTGATCACTTGGACTGTTAAATTACTTCAGTTTTGCCTGCATGGCAACATCAATTTATAGCTTCGAAAGGCACGGATTGTTTGGGATTCTCCAATATTGCCTTAGTTGACTTCCGGAAGCGAACTGGTACCTCCATCCTTGCCCGTAGTTGCTCTGCTCTGGCCCAGCTCTCAGTCGACTAAAGTGAGTGTAAGAGCACAGTGATCTTCTTGCCAACAACCAGCTCTGAAAAGAAACGCCTTCGCGAATGGAATTTGTGAAGCCGGGTACTAGGTAGAGCCTTTCAATAATACAGTGACCTATTTTAAGCGCTGCATTGTCAGATGGACTTCGCGAATTCGCTGGCTTTTCATTAGCCCCGTGCTTTAGCTCGGCGAAGACATAGAGCTGTTTTGTCTTGGTGGTCCCCGCCCGCCGTGCCGATCGGCCGATCGGCGCGGCGGGCAGGCACGAACAGAACCTTGGTGAATGCCAGCACCCCGCGCTGAAGCGCGGGGCTAATAAAAATGGGCATGTATCAAACTAGTCAAGGACTTTGCCCTTGATAGCCCCGCACATCGTACTCGTCGTCGCCCTCGAACTCGTCCTCGAAATTAAGGCCGAACGCGACGACGAGGACGAGAAGGACGACGACTGCAGAAACGAGAACAAAATTCTCTGTTCACCGCGCATAACTGTCTAATCCGTACCATCGGGATCAGCTGAAATACGCCATCGTACTTGCGAAATCCAGTACTAAGTCTGCACAATCGCGGTAGGAAAGTCCCTCCCCTAGTCTTTTTTCCAGGGGGTTACCCCCCCATTCTACCGATTGGCACACCGTTTCCTGAATGTTATGTTTCCCAAGTGCAGCGAAATAGATATTTGTTGAGGAAAAGCTAGGAGGCATAGAATGGATTCGACATCGTCGGGAAGGGCTTTTTTAATTGATTTTTCGAATAGCCTGGCTGAACACGTTGAGCTCGCGATGCGAGCTATAGTCGCAGTGAACGCGCGGGTGCGCCTACCCTCGACGGGTGTTCACTGGAGCCGGGGGGTCGTGGTGACTGCTGCTCATACCATCAAGCGTAACGAAGATATCACAGCCACTCTGCCGGACGGCCGCACGACACCTGCCACACTGGCTGGCCTTGACCTTAGCACGGATCTGGCAGCCTTGAGAATTGATGCTCCGGAACTGCCGGTAGCGGAACTGGATGACGGCTCTTCTCTCAAGTTGGGCCAGCTCATGCTCGCTGTGAGTCATGGGGGTGATATTGGGCACTATACAAGTTTAGGAATCGTTGGCGGGTTAGGGGGACCATGGCGCACCTGGCGAGGGGCCCACATTGAAAGATTCATTCGTCCCAATCTCGCCATCTACCCTGGCTTCTCCGGCAGCGCCTTGATAAATGCCCAAGGCCTCGTTGTCGGGATTAACACAGCGGGGTTATCACGTCGAATGCCTTTAACGATTCCGACCAGCACCGTTCGCCGCGTTGTTGAGGAGTTGCTGAGGAAGGGTCGAATCGTCCGTGGATTTCTGGGAGTAGGGTTACAACCAGTCCGTTTGCCTGCCTCTCTAAAGCGCAAGTTGAACCTGGCGAGTCAGAATGGCGTCATCTTACTCAGTCTCGAGCCAGACGGCCCCGCGGATAAATCAGGTCTCCTAATTGGCGATGTGCTCCTGGAACTCGATGGCAAAACCATGGCCGACGTTAGCGATGTGCAAGACATTCTGGCGCCCGAGTACGTTGGCAAGACAGTAAGGGCTCGATTGATTCGGGCTGGTGACTTGGTAGAACTTTCCCTGACCATCGCGGAGCGGTCAGGTAAGTAAAATCAACTAAGTTCTTGTTTTTGCACCCAGGGGTAAGCGTCAAATGATTCGTGTTCTGGTCAATGCTGCTTCCGATGTTGTCCGCACGGGGCTGGAATCGATGCTCTCCACAGCTGCCGGTATTTCTGTGGTAGGGAGCGGGATCGGAATGGAGAAAATCGCTTCGCAGGTTGAAGAACTGCAACCCGACGTAGTCTTGGTGGAAACGCCTTCCGAGGAAGCTATGGCCGGCCTACTCGAGTTTAGCTCAAGAATGCCCACACTGGGGATCGCTTTGCTGGCTGACGATTCAGACGGCCGCAAAACATTGGAAGCGTTGCGGTGGGGAGTACGGGCGATCATGCCGCGCAATTCCATGACGGGCGAGATTGTAGGAGCCATTCAAGCAGTGGCCGCTGGCCTGGTCGTCATTCATCCCGAAGCCACAGAGGCTCTGCTGGCGACTGCGCCATCGATCGAGCCTTCGGCCTTTACAAAACTTGACCAGTCACTGACGCCCAGAGAGGTTGAGATTCTGAGCCTCATGGCCGAGGGCCTGGGCAACAAGGAAATTGCATGGCGTTTGTCGATTTCCGGTCACACCGTGAAGTTTCATGTCGCGTCTATCTTCAGCAAACTTCATGCCGCTACCCGGACAGAGGCCGTAACGATCGGCCTCCGGAGGGGGCTGATTATGATTTAAAGGAAAAGTCGATGATCGTTTCAGTTTAGGAGCATTAAATGACTTCATACTCACAAGCACTTAACACAATGCCAATTTCTGAAGATGATTTAATGGACGCCTATTCGCAAGCTGTTACTGGCGCGGCCGAGAAGGTCAGCCCATCGGTGGTGAATATCGATGTACGCCAACATCTGCCAGGGAGATTGCCGGAGTTTTCTCGTTTCCCTCGAGAAGCCAGGGGGAACGGATCGGGTTTTGTCTTTACACCCGATGGCTTCATTCTCACTAACAGTCACGTCGTGCATCATTCCAGCCGGATCGAAGTGGGCCTCGCTGACGGACATCGCTTTCAGGCAGAGTTGGTAGGTGAGGATCCCGACACCGACCTGGCTGTGGTTCGGATTCAGTCATCCAACCTGTTACCTGTCGACTTGGGGAACTCGCAGTCCATTCGTGTGGGCCAGTTGGTGGTGGCTATTGGGAATCCATACGGTTTTCAATGTACCGTCACTGCGGGAGTCGTCAGTGCCTTGGGACGCACGCTGCGTTCCAGCTCAGGCCGGCTGATCGACAACATCATTCAGACGGATGCTGCACTCAATCCAGGTAATTCAGGAGGTCCGTTGGTCAATGGGCGCGGTGAGATCATTGGAGTCAACACGGCCGTGATCTCGCTGGCTCAAGGCATTTGTTTTGCGATTGGGATCAACACGGCGAAGTTTGTGGCTGGTCGCCTAATTAAGGATGGTAGAGTGAAGCGAAGTGTCATTGGTGTCGGCGGGCAGAGCGTCCCCCTGCCTCGACGCTTAGTACATCATCACAAATTGTCCCGCGAGAATGGGATTCTTGTCCTTTCGCTAGAACCACAGGGGCCAGGTCACAGAGCGGGTCTGAGTGAAGGCGATGTTATTATCGGGTTCGACGAGCAACCTATTTCGGGTATTGACGACTTGCACAAGTTGCTTACCGAAGAAAAGTCGGGAGTAAAGGTGCCTCTGACGATACTGAGAGGCGCAGAGAAAGTGACTCTGCCGATCGTGCCGGAAGAGAATAAGAAACAGGTTTAGTCCTGGACTAGATCGCCAGCGACCTGGTTCCACTTCGGAGTCGGTCCTGAAAAAATCTTATGCCAAGACGTCAAGGCCCAAAAGGCCTTGCGTGAGGCGAGCTTCTGCGCTTAGCCCTCCAGTTTCAATCACTACCCTTGTTCGTAGGACGAGCAGCCTACTAGACAGACCCCAAGGGGCCTGGTCCCAATGCCCTCAACTGGAGATCCTCATCCGCAGGAAGCGGCAACACCTTCCTCCACCGCGAGTCGAGATTTCGTTTTCGCTCATGGAATGAATCGCACGCCAACTAGCCAAGCCGTCCTTAGCGTCTTTGTGTCTTTGCGTCTTTGCGCCTTTGCGAGAGGTTCCTTTGTCCTAGCGTGAGCGAGGAGACGCGGTTAGCGCGTCTTCTGCAGCAGCAGTGCTCAGTCCCGCTCTGAAATGCGTTTGATCCGGAGTGCGATATCCACCGAATGCGGAGGGGTGGTGAAGGACCGGTTGCCGCCTTTGTGGGTCAAGGTTTCCATGTGGACGACCGAACCGGAGGCCGGATCCAGCCATTCCTGTCTGTAAGTACCCGCCGGTAAGTCGAGCACGAGCTTTTCCGTATAATTTCCGGGCCTTGCAATATAGTAGTGGTTTCGTTCTTCAAGCCGGCTGTGGTGTTCATACAGAGCATACTGTTGGCCCGGTTGACTGATGCTCCGACAGTAGGCTCCAGCAGGGACTCCGCTGACGATGAAGCTTTTATCCGGATGCATCTTGAGGAAGTCAAAGCTGCAGATGAAATTCTTCAGACTGCGGAGCGTACCTAAAATTTGGGCGTTGTCAGGTGTCTTTCCGGCGGGATCCCGAACTGTGTATCGTCCATTCAAGTGGTTGAAGCTGGCCCCACCTCCCACGATGAACTCCCAAGCTTCCACCCGGGAAGCTGCAACTTTATCGCCCTTGTACCAGACCGGGTACCAAGCGGTTTCGTTGAATTCAATCGGTTTGTTGTGACCATACTCGAGGTCGAGAGCTCTCATTCCCCCTAATTGTTCCGATCCGCCTTCCCAAACATACTGCGCAACGACAATCGATACATTTGGGTTGCCAGAGAAATCAATAGGACCTCCCACCGGTCCCTCCACCTCCTGCGCCACCAGATGCCTCTTGGGCAGGGTATCTTCGGTATTCTTGATGACCTCCACGAAATGACCAACCCACGGACCCGCCTCTGCATGAGGGATGAAGAGGGATGGCTCATCGCAGATCTCGAGAATGACGTTGTCGAAGGAATTGACTTCTTGCGTGATTTTGCGCACGTAGTCAGCCTCTCTGCGCACCAGATCTGGGTGTTTTAACGTCTGGGCGTCCTCGAAGTCACATTTGCCCACCTCCTGTATATTGTTTTCGTAATACAAGGGAGAGATAGGCCAGGAGTCCGAATATTGTGAGTTAAAGAAGCAGATCTCTACGACGATATCTCGCTCCGCAGCCCGGGCCACGAAATCCTTGAGGCGCTCGAAATACTCCGGGTCCCATCGGTCGAGATCGAACTTATTGCCGCAATACAAGTAACCCGGCATGCTGCTTCGCGCCCAGGGCACGATCAGACTAGCCGGTTTGGGTCCCAGGGGATTTTCCTTGATGAACTTTCCCATCGGCTCAAACATTGCGCCCGGATAGATACGCGTATAGTTGAGCCCATAAGATTTGAGTGCCTCAAAATAGGTCACATAATCGAAGTCTTTATTGATCACCGCACCATAATGCTCGGCCGACGTGATCAGGATAGTCGGCTGACCCTTGAACAGATAATAATGTGGGTTGGCGGGATGAAGTTTGATCGGCTCGGCGTTTGATCGCGCGACCCACAGTGCTAATACAAAGACAAGAATCCTTATTCTCTTCAACATGACAGTTCTCCTCTGAAAATCCCCTCTGGGGAGGGGCAGAAGGCCTAGCGTTCGGGGTGGGTCTTCCGGTTGAGGACAACTCATCCCTGCACCCTCCCAAGAGGGGAATATTTTCATTCTTGGTGGTGCCGCAAAAAGCGACATGGGAAACTCTCCTGGTTAGTTGTTGGCTCAATCAAGTAGCCGTGCCGGATTCGTTTGCATCATCAATCGGATGTCATCCTGTGAGAAACCAGTGCTGCGCAGTCGCTCCGCGTAGAGTCGCAGGCCTTCCACCGGTGGTGGCGTATCAGGTTGCCCGAGATCGGTAGATAAGACGGTGGTGTCAACACCAACGTCGGTGATGGCACGCTCGATGACTTCGAAGGGAACAAAGCCACAGCGATGGGTGGTGGAAACGAAGCAGCGCTCGAAAACCACGTTGCCTCTGGATGAAAGTTCTTTTTGCATTTCGGATGAATAGAAGGTAGGCATCCATTCCGGATGTGTCACCAGCAGCTTCTCTATTCCGACCGCCGAGGCGCGGTCGATCAGCACGGATGACTCCTGCGGGCTCAGGTGGCCAGTGCCCAAGATGCAGTTGCTGTGCGCAATCTCCTGAAGAATCTCCTCGACCGCAGGAACGAGCTGGCCGTTGGCGTCGAGCACCGAGATCCCGCCGGCCAGGCCGTGGTGGCGCCGATGGTTTTCGGCGGAGCGGGTAGGCATCCAGATCTGTTTTGCGCCCATGCTGACGGCAAGGCGCACGGCGGCCGGGTTCAACCCTCCGACCGTCTCATTCAGAACCAATCCGCCGTAGACGCGGATTTCGGGAACGATCCGCGAGACCAGAAATGCACGCTCGACCGTCGAGTTCTGATGCGACTTGATGAGAATGGCAACCATGCCCGCCCGCGCCGCTTCGCGCGCCAGTTCGATGTCATTAAAGCGGCGGGCATCCACGTCCGGAGCGCTATGGACGTGCAGATCGACGGCGCCTTCCAGGAAATCGAGTTCTGCGGTCATTCTGCCAATGCCCCCGTGCGGGCTGGCCGGCGGCTGGCTATGCTGCCGGCGATGGCGGCTAGTCCCGCGGCCACTGCAAATGAGGCCATCGGTATGGCGAAGCTGGCCGTGGCGTGCGTGACTTTGCCGACGGCCCACATCGCCAGAGCGCCGGCAAGAGAGCCCAGCCCGCTTAAGACTCCGATGGTCGTCGAGACGTGAGTTCGGGAAATGTCCTGCGCCATCGTGAGGTACATCGCGATCCAGATGCCGAGCCCAATGTTCACCGCCACCAGCAGGCCTACGGCTTGAGAGAGGAGCGGAACATACGGGACGGCAGCGCATAACAGGAGCAGGACGGTGGCCCACAGGAACACGATTCGACGCGCGACCAGAACCGCATAACCGCGACGGGCCAGCGCGAGAATAGCTGTTCCACAGATCAGGTTGCCCAGATCAAGGCCCAGATAGATCAGCGTCAGAATCCAGCCGAGCTGGCGGCCAGGCGCCAATCCGCGCTGCTGGGCGAAATAGGTAGGAAGCCAGTTGACACTGAAATACAGGCATGGATTCACAAGAATGGACACGACCAACACGGCAAAGAAGTGGGGGCTCTTCACGATCTCAGCGAAGATGCGAAGCTGAGATCTGCGTTCGCTAGTTTGCGGTTGAGGCTCGCGCCAGACCGGCTCGAGTTCCTTACCGGACGTGGCGAGTAGCCATCCAGCCAACCAGACAGCACCCAAAGAGCCGACCAGAACGAAAGCCCATCGCCAGCCCAGGGCTGATGAAATCGCCAGAATGACGCCAAGCGCGACCAACGCGCCCACGCTGGTCCCGCTGGTGAAAATGCCGTTGCCAAGCGCCCTCTCACTGGGCTCCAGGACGCGAGCCACAATGCGGATGGCAGCAGGCCAGTTGGCCGACTCCATAACTCCGAGCAGAAGGCGAAAGATAATCAAACTGGCTAATCCGGAAGCGAGACCCGTCATCATCGACACCGTTGACCAGGCGAGAACGGCGGCGCCAAAGGTCCAGCGCAGGTGCGAACGATCGAGAACCGGGCCCACCGCGAAATGAGATAACGTGTAGGCGTAGTAAAAAACCGCGAAAAGCCAGCCGAGCGCCTGGTTGTCGAGGTGCATGTCCCTTTGAAGGATCGGCGCCAGAATACTCAGC
>QHZP01000085.1:17182-21280 GCA_003224715.1 Acidobacteriota bacterium
AGGCCACAGAGCTTCCATTTGGTCGCAAGCAGTGGGCGGCGAATCATCCCTCAATCCTCAAAACCTCCTCTACCTCACCATTTCGAATGCTATAAATGCGCTTGTGGAGATTGATGGTGGCATCAGAATAATGAACCCAGAGCTCGATCTTGTCCCCCACTTGGAGCGCGACAGACGGGTTTTCAAGTTGGATGACGCCATGCTCGGCATTCAGCCTTTTCAAGGTGACGTCATCGATTCCTTTTACTGAGGGCATGCCTCGCTCCGCGCTCAGCGTCTTAAGGCCGGCGTCCACCACGACTCGTTCACCCTCCGTTTTACTGATAACCGTGGTCAGGAGGCTCAAGGCCAGCTGGAAATCGGTGCAGCATTGCCGGTAGTCGGTATCCATAACCAGGTAGGACCCAGCCTGAATTTCAGTGACTCCGGGATATCGGCCGGAGATGTTGTAGGAACCGGTTCCGCCGGCACTTACGATTTCGACAGGAATGCCCGCACCTTCGATGAGATCACGGCATTCAATCAAGAGACGCATGGCCGCGCTAGCGGCCTCAACCTTTTCCGGGCCAGGAGGCTTTCGAAGCACTTGACCTTCATAGCCCATGAGCCCGCGAAATTGCAGGCCCTTTTCCAGCACGGCTTTGGCGAGGCGGACGGCGGCTTCTCCCGGTTGGACACCGCAACGATGTAGGCCCACATCAACATCCACCAGCAGGCCGGGCTGAATACGCTTCTTGCGAGCCGCAGCAGCGATGGCGTCCACAATTTTTTCGTTATCGACGCAAACCATCACCTCTGTCTGGCCGGCCAGATCGATAAAGCGATCGATCTTGATCGGGTCGGCGATTTCGTTGGCGATCAAGAGGCTCTGAACGCCGTGACGCGCTAAACACTCGGCCTCGGCAACTGTCGCGCAAGTCATGCCGATCGCACCCGCTGCCAGTTGCCGGAAGGCCAGCGTGGGGCACTTGTGGTTCTTAAAGTGGGGCCGGAGGCCGACGCTTCCCTGGCTGAAAAATCGGGCCATGGTCTGCAGATTGCATTCCATGGCGGCCATATCCAAGAGCAATGCTGGTGTGTCGAGTTCGTGGATCTTCAATGCCCGTCGCCCGTTGGTTTCAGATAAGGGACTGCCAGGGGGAAAAACTCACGTCAAGACGCAAAGCCCTCCTTGGCGTCTTCACGGCTTTGCATGATCGTTTTCGGTCATGGAAAGAATTTCACGCCAAGCCATCTTTAGCGTCTTTGCGTGAGGCTCCTCTGCCTTGGCGTGAGCTGGACAGGCGGTTAGCGCCTCTTCTGCAGTAGCAACGCCCAGTCCAACCAGCCCGGGGTCTTCGGTAAAGTCCAAGTCGGTCCTTCGACCGGCGGTAGCGGGACTGTTTCTCCTGTGTTGGCACTGAACCATCTTGCCTCATAGCTCCCCGGCTCGAGCTTGATTGTGACCTCGCCGCACTCCTTCTGATGTTCGAAGGCTTCCGAATTGCCGCATATAGGGCGTTGTGGCAGATACACCGCGTAGATTTCTCCAGGCTTCGCGAGGCAATAGGCTCCATGGCTGACGAGTTCGTCGTGGGGCTCCGCCTTCCACCATTCGAAGCTGGTGAAGAAATCCACCATGTGCTCATAACCTTTTAGCATGACCATCGTGTCGTCGCCCCGGCCGTTGATCCAGCCGCCGCCGGTGTCCGGCCAGATGTTGGTGCCGCGACGACAGCTTTCTCCGGCGGTCCCGTAAGCGCCTGCCATTGCGATGTCCCAGGCCATGCGACGGAGGGTCTCCGCAGAATCCCCATCGGGCGCCGGTGCCCAGTGCGGATAGTGGTCCTCATATCCATACTCTTCGTTGGTCTGTGGGATGATGCGGCACGTCTTGACCTGGTGCTGCCGACGGGACCAATTCTGGATCGAAGTGAAACCGAACCAATCTGAGGCGCGATCCTGATGCTCGCGATGTACGGGATGGCTGCTAGCCAGATGCTTGTAGGGATCCCAGCTCTCAATCAGAGTGCCCGTCTCATGCGCCCACTTCTCGTCACGAAAGCTGTCCAGGTCATCTCCCAGGTCCCAGGTGATGTTCGAGAACGCGCTCAGCCGCGCGACCGCGTAGCGGAGGTACCGCCGCTCATCCTCGCTGCCTGCCGCTGGTTGGGCCTTGTGAGTGGAAATATCCTGAATCACCGAGATAATCACGTCGCGATTCCTGGCGAAACGCAGCATGCGCTCCCATTTTTGCCAGTATGAGACGTTGAAGCGCGTGTAGTCGATCCCGGGGTGATCGAAACTTTGGGGCGCCTCTGCAATCCAAGGCCGCAGGAACATGCTGAAATTGTCGCCCGTCATTACCGGTTCCCCCCAAAAGATGTTGGCCGCGCCTGAGAGCAAGACACGGATTCGGTTGATCTTGAGCCTTTGAAGACGCTCAATGCAGTTGTTAATGACCCTCTCCTCGCGCCAGCCCATTAGCCAGAATGCGGTAGTGCCGTTGAAGAAGTAGTGCTCACCCGTGCCTTCCCAAATGAAATGCCAGAGGTACTTGGGGTCAACGCGGATGGGACCGCGTCGGTGACCATCTGAGGCCCGGAACGTACCGGAATGCTTCATTTCAAAGCTTCCCTGCCGGTAAGCAACCGTGTAGGTATAGTCGCCCGGCGAGGATGGCATGAAGCGGATGCGGAAAACGCTGCCATCCGCCGAGTCGCAGAAGCCCTCAACAGGCGTCGCCTCAGATGCACCGGCTTTCCCGAACGATCCGTGGAGCGTGGCCTCGGTGAACGGGTTACGCGCATCGGGCAAAATCGTAGGCCTCTACGCCCCCGGCCGGCTGGGAGAAGGAAACCTTCCTCGGAGCTCCCGGCAACGCCGAGGGTAGCACCAATATCAGCAGGCAGGTGCACTCCAACATTCTGCGGCTAAACATGCGTCCCTCCCGATCTGTGGTCTGGTCGGCTTACCTTACGGGACCCTGGGATTCTCCGTCTATGGGAATCCTACGAATCGTTCTCGAAATCCTCTGATCCGGTGCGAATTTTGACGAAGGACGTCCCTTTTCTGGCATTCTCTACCGAAAACTAACCAACCGGGCTTCCTGGGATCATAGCAGAAATCCGAGCCCCGACTGTCAGGGAGGGGTAGACGCGGCAGGTTGCCTCAACCGCTCCCTTACGGTCGCGGCTCGGTCCCACTTTTTCATGCCCTGTGGTGCCGCCCGAGGGCGGCATGAGAGGTTCCTATGAAAGTTGGCGTTGGGTCCTGGATGCTACGCCAATCCCAGATCAGCAACGTCGGGGCATCCCCCTGCTTCTCTCCCCATGAAAGTGACTTGGTAAAAGAGTCAACGAAAAACAAAGCCAGAATCTATCACGAAATTGGGTGGGAAGGCGAGGCTCCCGCCGAGCTTCATGGGGCAAGGACCTGCTTGGCAGTCACCGTCTGTAGGTAGCACGGGTCTTAGCGCGTCAGTTCCGAGGGAAGTCTTGGTAGACACGGTAAGCAGCCAGCCGTATTTTGGTGTTAAATCCGAAGAAAGCGTGAGGCGCGCTGCGCGCCGCGATCAGTGCGGGTTTAACCTAGCGATCCGAAGAATCATGAGAAGCCCGATGGACTAGCCGAAGATATCCAAGATTAAAAAGTGTTACGCATGTCCCTGAACATGTGTTACCTATGTCTCAAGTTCCTGGGGAGTATAAGGCCAAGGTTTCAAGCCCCTGACTCAAGAGTTTCGCGGGGACACCAATTGCGACAAGTGCTCTCTTGGGAGGAGCTGAAGCGCTAATACCCAAATTATGCATCCGCGCCGTCATCGGTTAGCCGAGGCTAATCCCAGTAGTGCATAATTTGGGTGATAAGGCTTCAAGCGCGGGTGACATCCAGGACCGTTTTTCTGGTAAGACACTTAACTTGGAGGAAATCTATGAAAACAAGGATCTGCTTGTTCTCTCTCTCGCTGGTTTTCCTGCCCGTCGTGGCAAACCTGCAAGCAGAGAGCTTCCTAATCGGTAGTTCACAGCGGGGCGAACCAAGGCTACAGGACAAGGCCTTCATTCCTTTTCAACAGTACTCCAGGGAGGAAGATGAGAAAATCCTCAAACTGTTTGA
>QHZP01000288.1:0-1656 GCA_003224715.1 Acidobacteriota bacterium
AAATGCCGGCCAGTTCTTCAGGCGAGATGCCCCGGCCATCGTCCCTCACCACGATCTGCACCTGTGAACCCGCCTGAGAAGTCGTCAACCAGACGTGTCCTGCACTGGTCAACCCTTCTAGCGCATTTTGCAAGAGATTGGAAAACACCGCACTGATCTGCTGGGGACGCACCCGGATCCGAGGTATAGACTGAAGATCGAGTTCCAAAGCCACTCCTTCCTTGATCTGTAGTCTCAAGACGTCGACGACGTCCTGGAGCAGTGAATTCAGATCGACCAGGAGGGTTTCTTTGCGGTCCATATTAGTAAAACGCTGCATCCGCAAAATGATCTGATGAAGCCGATCGGTCGATTCGATAGCACTTCTGCGTAACTGCGCCTCGATCTCTTCTATTTCCCGGCGCTTCTCGACCGGCAGAGTTGCTTCCTTTTCAGCCAAAGCGTTACAGCTCTGCAGGGCGCTCCTGAGAACAGCCAGGGGAGAATTCAGATCATGACTTAAGGCGGCTGCGAAGCGGCCCATGGAGGCCGCGTTTTCCGAAAGTAAGACTTGCGACTCCGCTCGACGCAATTCTTCTGCGGCTCGAAGCTCGTTTTGCAGGTTTTTCTGGGTTTCTTGGGCCAACGCCAGCTCCAGCTGCAGGGTCCTTCGTTCCTCGAAGGTTTTGATCATCTCCAGCTTTTCAAAGACATTGCCCGCTTCCAAGGCCAGCTTGCCCAAGATCTTCTCATCCAACCCGGATAACTCGCGCATGCTCCCCGTACTGTCAAGGTAGAGAACTCCGCGGACTTCAGCCGTGTCGGACTCCGGCAGCATCCATCGCAGTGGCATGCAAGCCAGTGAGCGAATGTTCAAAGTCAAAATACTCTTCTGCTCCGCGAATTCTTCTGCGATCCCGCTAGCCATATAGATAGGCTTTCCATCTCTGGCCACTTGCCGCACGACAGTCTGGCTGGCTCTGAAATCGGATTGGGGCAGATTTTGTCCCCGGTCGTTCATGCCTATGACATACTCAAACCGGTCCTGCTGTTTCAAAAGAATGTAGCCTCTTTCCGCCCCGCTGATCTTCAGAGTGGACCTGAGTATCTGCTCAAAAGTCCCTTCCGCCGAGAAGACCTTCCCCCATTGATATTGGAAATCCAGAATGGAGGAGATCTTTTCCAAATCAGAGTGTTGAGAGTATCCGCCAGGTAGGATTGAAGCCAAGCTGGCCAAAGATTTCTCTAAATCGCCACCTTCCAGGTTAAACGCAGTACTGGCAGATTCGCTTACGCCTGTAAGATAGCAAAGCTCTGTTCGATCTTGGCCCAGGCGAATTCGATCCCCGTGGTGTAGGCGTTGCTGCTTAATGCGTTGCCCATTCACGTACGTGACGTTGGTGTTTGACAGATCAATGATGGAATAATCTTGTCCGCCTCTGACCAACTTGGCGTGGTGACGCGAGACGGAAGGGTTAGCTAAAATGATATCCGCATCAGATTTCCGTCCGATCAGGATCTCGCCGGCGCTCAGGGGGTAGAATTGCTCGCGTCCTTGTGAATCAATCCATTTGATACTGGCTGTTGTCATTCGCGCGCTTCATTCACGGGGTCGAGAACGCTCTCTTCATAACCGGCAAAGTCACGGCAGGAGGTGGATGGACCGGCTGAATAGAG
>QHZP01000288.1:1720-7872 GCA_003224715.1 Acidobacteriota bacterium
GGTGGGATGGAGCCCCTACTGATGTGTCCCAGATTTACGTTGGCAATTCCTAGCTTGGCCACTGCCCCCTCACCCGGCCTAGGGCCACCCTCTCCCCCGATGGGGGCGAGGGAGTAGAATTAACAATTTACCCTCGCCCCCAACGACCCCCAACGAGGGGGGGAAGTGCAACCCAATTGGAGAGCTATTTCAGATACACAACGCTGGGCTACCTCTTCAAAACCCTATTGAGTAAATCCTGAAATCTCGGCTCGTTATATAAGCTTTGCAGATCAGGATGAATTTTCATCCGGAGGCAGTTACTGAAACCCTTCTGGACGGCCAACTCTAAGCGGTCCAGCGCCTCTTGCCGCCTGCCCTGGAGGCAGAGTAGCTGCGAGAACTCGAGGTGCTTGCCGGGATCCATTGCCATGGCCTTCTGGCCCAGGGCCCACCCTTGCTTCTTCCATCCGAGACGGGTGAAGGCCCTCGCCAGATCGAGAGTGTCAAGAGCATTCCGGGAGTTCTTCTTCAGCCGCTTCTGTGCATCGTCGCGAAAACTTTCGAAGTGCCTCCGCGCGGCAGGCTCATCGCCCATTAACTGGCAGACGACTCCAGCATCATAGTGAGCCGAGGAATCCCTGGCATCTACTTTCAGGATGCCGATAGGCGTGGCCGAGGCCAGAAAGATTCCAGCTCAATCGAGGATTGATTTCCAACGCCTTCTCGAAAGCGGCCCGCGCCTGGTCAAAATCATCTTTCCCCAAATAAGCCCATCCGAGATGATAAAAAGCCCCCTGGTCGCGGTCGTTGTAAGAAATCTGTTGCTTGCAAAGGGCGAGAGCCGAAGCGATATCCCCGAGCTGAAACAGATAGATGGAATTCAGATTGAAGTAGCTGACCATCAAGTAGGGATCGATGCGGATCGCTTCCTTGAACTCAGCCACAGCGTCGTCGTAATGCTCCATCCGCAGATAGACTCGGCCCAGGTTGTTATGGGCGGCGCCGGCGTCCGGGTATAGAGCCAACAGCGACCTCCAGTAGTCGATCGCCTTGGGGAGATCGTTTTGCACGGCCGTCGCGTGAAATGCAAGCAGATTATACTTTTCCTTCTCGGTAAGACCTTCTACGTGCTGCACGGCCTGGGCGAGAAGCTCTTTGCCCTTTTCACGATCAAACAGCTCGAAGTTTACCATTCCCAGGGCTCCCCTGGCTGCCGTGAAGGTTGGGTCGATGCGAAGCGCATCCTCATAGAATGTTCGCGCCTCCTCGAAGTTCCCGGCTCGACTTTTTTCAACGGCGAGGGAGAACAGCTTCAAGGCTTCCAAGGAAGAAGTTGTGACCTGAACCAGTGGTTTACTCTGCTTGGAGACGGCATCCCTGGTTTCTCCCAGATCCTGACGAATCTTTTTTGCCAGTTGATCCAGTGCCGTCAGCACTTGCGGTTGTCCTTCAGCGCGAAGGCTCTCGGACCTGAGCGACACGCCGGTAATCGGATTCTGGATGGCCGCGGAAAGCATGTAGACACCGCCGATGGCACTGATGCTGGGTGCCAGCACGAGTTTCAGCCCCTCCCTTTCGGCAATTCCCCGTGCCGTGTTGGCATCCAACTGTTGTACGGCTTCCTTCTTCATTCGGCGCAGGCTCGATTCGATGCTCCGCCTGGGGTAAACGTTGATATAGCTGGACTGTTCCAGGCTGACGCCCAAGCCACTATTAAGAGACTTGTCAAAGATCTCTTCTCCTGTCAGATTTTCGAAGTCGGCGATCACCAACCAGTCCCGTTTGGCAAAAGCAATGGTTTTCGAAAAGAGGAGTCCTTCTCCCCATTTCCTGAGGTTCCCCACATCGAACGCCATGAGAAGCGCCAGAAGTGCCATAAGCCCTCCCACCAGCATCAGGATGGCAAGCCGGGCTGACCGGACCCCAGACGACCAGGAGGGCAGGAATCTCCGGAGGCGTGTCTTCCCCTGGGCAACGCCTGCGCCAGCCTCCAAGTTCCGCTTGAGAATTTTCAGGTTCAGGAGAAGCTCATGGGCTGATTGATAACGCCGCTCGCGGTCCTTCTCCATGCATTTCAATACGATCTGTTCGAGTTCGGCTGGCCCCTGGTGATTGAAACGGGCGACAGGCTCCGGTTGTGTGTGTAGGATCTGATCAATGATCTCGGTCGCCGTCGACCCAGAGAAAGGCCGCCGACCCGTGGCCATCTCATAGAGCATGACGCCCAGGCTAAAGATGTCCGTGCGGTGGTCCACCTCGTGCCCCAGCGCCTGCTCGGGACTCATATACTGCACGGTTCCCATCAGCAGTCCCGGTGAGGTAGTCATCACCGTGCTGAAGTCGCTGTCCAGAGTCTCTTGTTCAGGGCGGGTGACCTTGGCCAGTCCGAAGTCCAGCACTTTCACCTGTCCTCGCGGTGTTAATATCAGGTTAGCCGGTTTGATGTCACGGTGCGTGATTCCTTTGGTGTGGGCTTCATCAAGCGCATCGGCCACCTGGATGCCAAGCTCCAAAATCTCGGCAGTCTCTAGCGGGCGACTCTGCTCCCCCTCACCCCTGGTCCCTCTCTCCCGGGGAGAGGGTGGTCCGCCGGACGGCTGACCAGGTGAGGGGTTTCGGCCGGCCTGAATCCTGGCCTCCAGAGTTTGCCCTTCGACATACTCCATGGCAATGAAGTGGACTCCCTCAGATTCTCCGATTTCATAAATGTGGGCGACGTTAGGGTGATTGAGGGCGGAGGCAGCCTTGGCCTCCTGGATAAAGCGCCGCATGCGCTCCTGATCTGAAGCAACTTCGGACGGTAAGATTTTCAGCGCGGCCATGCGGTCGAGCCTGGTATCGCAGGCTTGGTACACCTGCCCCATGCCCCCCACTCCCAGCAGGGCAAGAATCTTATAGGCGCCAATCTGCCGTCCCACCATTGACTCTGATTTGTCCTGAGCCTGCAATTTAGCATCACCTCCCAGCCGGGCTCTCCAATGAAGCTCCCAGCCTGCTGCGAGGGTGTCATCCCCCTTCAAAGCGACGAGCTGCTATCAATGGCCCGATTATACCACCTACCCAACCATCTTCCATGGGAGGGGACAAAATTCAATAACCTGGTCTCACTTGATGGCGCTGAAATTCAAGGATCGGTAGGAGTCGAACCGCCAAGGGCGCAAAGCTAAGCATCAATACGTAAGGAGGGTCTAATGGGAGGGCGAGGCTCCCGCCCGCCCAATTTCTTCACAGCTTCCGCGAAAATAGCGGAAATCCGAGCCCCGACCGTCAGGGAGGGGTATACCCGTCGGTTGCCTCAACCGTTCCCTAACGGTCGCGGCTCAGTCCAACTTTTTCATGCTCTGTGGCGCCGCCCTAGGCGGCATGGATGGCTGCTGAAAGTCCCCCCTATCAAGGGGGGTGTAGGGGGGTGTCCTTCGGGTTTCCCGTGCCATGTTCGCCACAGGACATCCCCCTGCACGCCCTTCGAAGGGGAAATAGTTTTCATCTTTGGTGGTACCGCCCGGAGGCATGGTCGACTTCCTTGCAGCTACCTATATCAGTTCTGATAGTCAGGCAATCGAGGCTGATATAGATCAGCCTGCCACAGCACCTGAAGATTACTCCCTACCAGATTTCCCAGCGAACCGGATGTCGCTTTAGATCAAAGAGATCAGGTCATTGCACTTCAGCGCAGTGTTTGGGCTCGCTCGCGGCATGCGGATTGCTCTTATGGAGGGCGGTCCCGCGAACTTCAAAGTCGCTGGGTCTGATGGGTCTAAAGAGATCCACCAAAAAAAATCTAGACTAAAGGAGATCGATGATGAGGACAAAGACACATGTTACGGCTGTCACGGCAGCGTTTCTGACATTACGGCAACGGTTAGCGCAACGACTCGAGAAGAAGTGGAGCCGCAAACTTGTGGCGGCTCTTTTAGCCGGAATCCTTATGGCCGTGCTGGCACCGATTGGCTTTGCCCAGAGTTCGGTGGGTTATCTGTTCTTTATAGACTCGGCGCATGGCTATGTGCAAACGGGGCAAATTGATCGCGACGGACACTTTAGCTCGATCGTTCCGGCTTCTCCTTACTGGGCAGCGGGAATATCGAAGGTGGTCAACACCGCGAATGGGCTCCTGGCCTATAATGCGAATAACGGCGACGCCCAGGTGGTGCAGATGAGGCCGGACGGCATTCGGATTTATGGAGGGCATTACAGTTTCTCGGCTGGCTGGACTCATATCGTGAGTAATGGAGACTTCCTCTTTTTCTACCGTGGGACAGGATTAGGCACTTACTTCGGAGATGGGAGGGCCGCGATCGGCTACATCACCCCCGACGGCCAGTGGGTACAGACGGCTTCCTTTGTCCCAGGCTCGTTCGGACTGTGGACGCATATTGTCGCCACCGACAACAACTTGTTCTTCTACAACAACCTGAACGGTGCGGCAGCGGTCGGGTATATCTCGTACAATGGGCTTTTTATACAAACGCAGAACTTCCCTGCTGGATCACTATCGTCCTTTTCCCACATCGTCAGCGATGGCCGCTCTCTCCTGTTCTACCAAAAACAGACGGGCGCCGGTTGGGTCGGGGTGATTGATGCCCCGGGGCAGCTTGTCATCACGCAGCACTCCGTGGCGCTGCCGGCTGGCTATAGCGTGCTGGTGCGGAGTGACCGCTACCTGGTCCTCCATAACCCGAACACTGGTGGAACATCGATCGGCTACGTTGATCGGATCGGCTACCAATTCCGGGTCACTGACCAAACTACCTTCTCAGCAGGGACTACTCGCATCGTCAGCACCAAAGATGATCTGTTCTTCTACTTCCCGCCCCCGTACAACAACGGTTATGGAATGGTCGCGCATATTGATCGCAACGGGAAACTGCAGGTGACACATGGGGTCGCCAATCTCTTGTCCCCCTCCTTGTCTGGCTGGGACCAAATCGCTGCGACGGCTCGATAAGTGTTGGCACTGAGGACTAGGCGGCCATCAGGCGTCGGCTTAGTCCTCATTCCCGGGAAGCGAGAGCATCCAGGCGAGACCGTATCACCAGGATGCGGAACTTTTAGACTCTTTCTGCTTTTAGACTCTTTCTGCTTTAAGAGAAGGTTGCCAGCAAAAAGCAAACCGCCAAAACACCAAGAATGCAAAGAAGACCGCCAGGCCACCAAGCACAAAGCCCAACTGCGAGCACTGTCTTCGCTCTCGGCTGTGGTATCCGTTTCAAGCAGTCGAGGATTGAGGATTGAGAATCGAAGCTCGAAGATCGCAAGATTTGACCCGCGATCCTCGATTCTATCTTCTATCTTCGACCTCTGCGCCTCCGTGTCTCTCCGTGACCCAATTCTTCTTCTCCTGAAGGGCGTGGCACTTGAGACTCCTCTGAAAATCAGAAATCTGAGCCCCGACCGTCAGGGAGGGGCAGACCCGGCACCGCTTCCTTACGGTCGCGGCTCGGTATTTTTCAGGCTCTGTGCGCCGGCCAAGCCGGCATGGATGGCCCGTGAAAATCCCCCTTTCAAGATCTATAAAGGGCGCGTCGGGGGGTGTTCGGCTTTCCAATGCCATGCTCAGCACAGGACATCCCCCTCTACCCCCTTTTAGTTTTAGGGGGAATAATTTCCATTCTTGGTAGTGCAGCCCGGCGGCATGGTCGACTTCCTTGCTGTTACCTATATCAGCTCTGATAGTCGATCAATCAAGGTTGATATAAGTCGTCCAGCCACAACACCTGAGGATTCCCTCCGCACCACACCTCCCAGCGAATCGTATCTCGCCTTATAGCAAAGAGATCGGACTGTTGCGCATTCTATGCAGCGTCGGGGCGCGCTCGCGGCATGCAGATTGCTCTCATGGACTACGGTTCCGCAAACTTCAAAGTCACTGGGTCTGGTCGGTCCAGGAAATTATCAAAAAAATCTAGAGCCTAGAGCAAAGGAGATTGATTATGAGGACAACGACACACGTTATGGCTGTCACGGCAGCGTTTCTGACAACATGGCAACGGTGTGTGCAACGACTCGGGAAGAAGCGGAGCTGTGCCCCTGTGACGGCTCTGTTAGCCGGATTCCTTATCGCCGTGCTGGCACCAACGGCGGCCTTTTCACAGCATACGGTGGGGTCTCTGTATTTTCTCAACCAGAAGAACGGCTCGTGGGCGACCGGCTATCTTGATCGATATGGA
>QHZP01000289.1 GCA_003224715.1 Acidobacteriota bacterium
AAATCACCGCGCGGTTCCGCGACCCGGCTGGAAACATCATCGGCCTCTACCAGGAGCCCAGCCATCAGGCACCCGATGGCAAGCAGGAATCCGCGTGACGACTTGAGCCGCCACTGTACGCCCATGACGTTCATCTGGGCTTCGAACGTTTTACAATCGCGGCACCGATTCTTTTGTCTCGGAAAGATTCGTCAAAACCTCCTGAAACACCTTCCTATTATTCTGGGTAATGGCTACGTAAGCGGACTCCAGTCTTTCACCAGAAGAAAAATCACCTGTCCCTGGCGGCGATAGCAACCGAGCCATTTTTCTGAGTATCTTCGGAGTCCGAGGGAAAGACGTAGAGTTGTAGGGCGACGCTAGCGTTGGTCGGTTGTCCAAGAGGCGGAGAAATTCGTAACCTCGATAGAAGTCCTGGAATTGCTCCTCAGGCAGCAACTCAAGTTGGCGAAGCTTTCTTAAAGCTAAAACTGTATTCGAGATCCGCAATTCCGGGTACTGCCATCCGTGTTTCATCTGGAGTAGCTGCGTCGCAAATTCTACGTCGAGCAATCCTCCTTTTCCAGCTTTGACATGGAAACATTGGTCTCCGGCTTCTTTGCCCAGTTCCATTTCCATCCGTTGGCGCAAGCGTAATATGTCTCTAACGGATGAGGAGCTCAATTCGGCTCGATAGACAACTCCTTCGATTAATTTCTTCAATCGGGCTCGGATCGTCCGCCCACCCAGGACAAAGCGATGCCGCACCAAAGCCAGTCGCTCCCAATCCTCAACCCGACTTTCCAAGTATTCCTGGTACCGGTGCAAAGCCACCACCAGTTCCCCTTTCTTGCCTTCAGGCCTCAGTCTCAGATCGATTTTATAGATGCTTCCTTCGCCTCGCGAGACAGAAAGAATCTCGTCCAGGCATTCGATAAGATGCACAAACCGGTGTTGTGTCTCGGTCGATTCCAGCACGTCATCAATCGAGTAAAAGCAGACGAGATCCAGGTCAGAATTGTAGCTCAAGTCACTGCCGCCAAGCTTCCCCAGAGCCAGAATGGCGAAATGATCCCGGGCCCACTCAGAGAAGTGAGGTCCAAAGTGAGTTTCCAACTTCTGGCAGGCAATACCGAAGGCTGCATTCAGGCAAGCTTCCGCCAATTCGGCTAACTGCCTTCCTACTTGAGACCGGGCAAGCTGCCCCAAGACGTCTTTGGTTCCGATTCGAAAAAGTTCAATTTGTTGAAAGGCCCTTAAGGCGGACTGACTTGCTTCGAAAGTAGTCGCGTCTCTCAGACTGAGTTGGAGCTGGTTACGAAGGTCACTCAGCTTCTTGCGCTTTTGCAAAGAATCCTGGCGGATCAAGGAATCGAAGAACTCCGGCCGACGACAAAGAAAATCTGCCAGGAAAGGGCTGGAGGAAAGGACCCGGATCAACCGCTTAAGAACGTCGGGCGACTCGTTCAATAAAGTGTAAAGCGAATCTCGCTCACCCAGTGCGCTGGCAAATTTCTCAAAGTAACCTAAGCCGGCATCGGGGTCCGGACTCGATTGCAGTGCCAACAATAACGGCGGCAACAGATTGGCCAGTAAATTTCGCATTTTCGACGGTGAATGAGAGAAGGAGAGAGCATCCCGCAACAACACGATTTGATGAAACGCAGTCTTCAAGTCTTCAAAGCCATGGTTGGAAAGAATGGCAAACGCCTCATTTTCTGTTAGATTTTTGTTTAGAGCCAGGGAAGCTTCTCGCAAGTGGCTTGCCGATACTCCGTCTCGTTTCAAGGCAATTAGATTTTGAAAGATGCGGCTGACATGAGTCGTGTGTTTCTGGTACGTCCGGAAGAACTGGTCAAGGGTTTCCGACATGGAGTTACCCTCAATCCCCAGGCGCCGCGCGCATTTGTAAAGCTCGTCAGGAGCGGTGGGGAGTTCATGGGTTTGAAAGTGAAACACCATCTGCAACTTGTGCTCCAAGTCACGAAGAAAGAGGTAAGCCTGTCGCAGCTCATCATGTTCGTTGGCGGTGAGAAAATGATGCTCCAGGAGCTTCTCCAGCGCTTTAAGGGTACTTCTTTCCCGGAGATCAGGATGATAGCCCCCGTAAATGAGCTGCAGTGCCTGAGCAAAGAATTCGATTTCGCGAATTCCGCCCGTCCCCAGTTTGACGTGCAAGGCTTGTTTTTGCTTGCTGCCTAATTTCGAATTGATCCGAGCTTTGATCTCCTGGATTTCCTCCAATGCGGCGAAATCCAAAAACTTACGATAGACAAAGGGATTGAGCACCTCGCAAAATTGCTGGCCCAATTCTGCAGAACCTGCTACCGGCCTTGCTTTGATCAAGGCGAGGCGCTCAAAGGTTTCTCCCCAAGTCGCGTAGTAATTCTTACAAGCAGATAGCGAACTGGCGACGCTGCCAGCACTGCCCTCGGGCCGCAGTCGCAAATCCACCCGGTAAAAGTATCCTTCTTCGGTCACGTTGGACAATTCATGGGTGATAGACTGGGCCAGCTTCTTGAAAAACTCCGGGTTGGGAATACAACCGGGCGGGAACCCATTCTTGGCAATCGGGTCAGTGCTACCTTGTTCCCCTCTTTCAACTGTCTCAGAAGACACCGTGGCTCCCTGCTCACCGTCGAATACGTAAATCAAGTCAATATCGGAACTATAGTTGAGCTCGCGGCCTCCCAACTTCCCCATCCCCAAAATCGTAAAACGGGCTGCATGACGTTTTCCTTGTTCACCCTGGAACTGTGGGCTGCCAAATCTGTGCACTAGCCGGGCATAGCAAATCTCGTAAACTAACTGCAGGATTGCATCCGCCAGGTTAGAAAGTTCTGTCACCGTCCCGATAACGTCGCTGATTTTGAGAATATCTCTGGTGGCGATACGTAGCATCTCGCGGCGTTTGAAGCGAGCCAGGGCATGTAGGGCCTGGGCCGAGTCGGAAAATCGGCTGGTAGCCTGGCGTGCTTCCTGCAGATAGGAATCGCGGGATTTGATCCAGGTGGAACCCAGTTGATCCAGTAACCAGTAGAAATATTCCGGATTGCGAATCAGGATTTCCGAGCTAAAGGGGGAAGTGCCACAGAGGAGGGTGAGGGCTTCCAAGGCTTCCGGAGTGTCTCCTAAAAATCCCAGGAAATTGGCCCGATGTGTGACTACGGAGAGAAGTCTTTCAAGATTATTGAAGGCGGCGTCCGGGTCGGGTGATGCCTGCGCACCCTTTAACAGGGGTCCGATGATGCGAGCCAGCATCTCGCGGATGGACAAGTCCTCGGCCATGAGCTGCAGGTTGCGATCTGCTGCCTGAGGGTCCTTAAATCCATACTGGCTGAGAAATTGGTCAACCTGCTGTGGGCTGAGTTCCGCTGCCAGCAAAAGATCTTCGGGTTGCATAATTTTCGGTCGGTTGACAATCCGGAGTCCGTTGTCTGAAGTCGGTAGTCCATGGGAGTTCTGTTATGTTTCCAGCTTTTCGAAGATCTGAAGGCAAGATATCCTCCATTGACCCTTTCAAGAAATCGCGAACCACTGACGACGGATGACTTACCACACACCCCGGACTTCGGACCATCGACTAATCACGAATCCCCACTTCGCTGATAATTCTACAACATCGAGACGGGAGAACTGGCCGCATTTACTTCCTCTTGGGCCCCCATCTTGACATCCATCCTTATTATGCTAGTATCTTTTCGGCTTTGGCGACCACAGACGCATCCCTCCATACTAATGATCCGCGAAAAAGCTCAAATCATGACGGCACCAGAAATTGAACGCACGCTGGTGCGTCTGGCCCATGAAATCGTGGAGCGCAATAATGGAACGAAGAATTTGGCTCTCATCGGGATCCGGCGACGTGGGGTCCCTTTAGCGGAACGGCTAGCCAGATCCATTCGTGAATTTGAAAAAGTGCCTGTGCCGGTAGGCTATCTTGATATCAACCTCTATCGGGACGATCTTTCCACCGTTGCTACCCAGCCTGTGATTCAGAGCACCGAAATTCATTTTCCCATTAATGATACAGCCATCGTGCTGATCGATGACGTACTTTATACCGGCAGAACTGTGAGAGCGGCCATGGAGGCTTTGTTGGACTACGGCCGCCCCAGGTCAATCCAGCTCTGCGCGTTAATTGACCGGGGCCATCGTGAGCTCCCTATCCAAGCCGACTATGTAGGGAAATATGTACAGACGACGGAGAATGAAATCATTGAAGTGAAGCTTCCCGAGATTGATCAGCAAGAATGCGTTCTGCTCGTCGAAAAGGTTTAATGAAATGTAAGGAGCATCTAATAAAGGCCGAAATCCCGCCAAACCCGCCACTGTCCAAGCTCAGGGAGGCTTTGTGCCGCTGAGAACGAAAGATCTGCTGGGTATTGAAGACCTTTCTCGAGACCAGATCCAACTCATTCTAGAAACCGCCGAATCCTTCAGAGAAATTTCGACCCGTCCCATCAAGAAAGTACCGACGTTGCGCGGCAAGACCGTGATCAACCTTTTCTTTGAAGCTTCCACCCGGACCCGGACTTCATTTGAGATTGCGGCCAAACGCCTGAGCGCAGATGCGGTCAATATTTCCCCTTCCACCAGCAGCGTCCTGAAGGGAGAAACACTCTTCGATACGGCCAGGAACCTGGAGGCGATGGCGCCCGATGTCATCGTGATTCGTCATTCCTCAGCCGGGGCTCCGCACCAACTGGCTCGCGTCTGCAGTGCTTCGATTGTGAATGCCGGAGATGGCGCCCACGAGCACCCCACCCAGGCCTTGCTGGATGCCTTTACCATTCTGGAACACAAAAAAAAGCTTCGAGGGTTGAAAGTCGCCATCATTGGAGATATTGCGCACAGTCGCGTGGCGAGATCGAATTGCTGGCTGCTGGCAAAAATGGGCGCTCAGATAATGATTTGCGGACCACCTACGCTGCTTCCCTTGGAGTTCGAAAAGACGATAGGTGTCTGCCAGCCTGCTTCGATGAACCCCAGCGAAGCCAGAGTCTGCGGCAGTTTAAAAGTGACCCACGAAATGGACGAGGCCTTGCAAGGAGCCGACGTCGTGATGATGCTGCGCATCCAACTGGAACGCCAGCAGGAAGCCTTCTTCCCTTCGATTCGAGAGTACTTCCGTTATTACGGCTTAAGCGCGCGTCGCATGAAAGCAGCGAAGCCCGACGCGATCATCATGCATCCGGGACCGATCAATCGAGGAGTGGAAATTGACTCGGAGGTCGCCGACGGGCCTTACTCCGTCATCCTGGACCAAGTTACTAGTGGAGTGGCGGTCCGTATGGCCGTGCTATTCCTGCTGGCTGGCACAAAGGAAAGCGAGGTCGAACAGCGGACGTGAGCAAAGCGCCTA
>QHZP01000290.1:0-5546 GCA_003224715.1 Acidobacteriota bacterium
AGCAGCTGGACCCATATCTCTTTTCGGCAGCCCGAAGGGCCACTTTTTCGGCGCCCCGTCGCCGAAAAGGCCTAGACCGTTATGCGGGGCGAAACGGGAATTTAGTTCTCCTTTCAACTCACGCCCCTCACCCCAGCCCCCGCCTGGGCGGGGAGAGGGAGAAGATTGGGAAAGGGGGCGGCAAACCCAGGGTTCCGCTAGCGCGCGGACATCGTTTTCTCGACATTGCCTGGGGCCAGCGTCGGACGCAGACGCGCTTTGGCCTCTGGTGTGGTCACAAAAACAAACCGCGCGGGCGAGCCGTTGGCACTGGTAGGTCCCAGGCGCGTCAACTCGTACACTTGGCGCAGTAATTCCAGCGGCACTGGCTCGGGTAACCATGCTGAGTAGGTCCGCGCTTCCCGGAATACCTGATCGAGCGAGGCCTCTGAGATACTGCTTTTGAGGGTTGCCACATTTGCGTTTTCAATTAAGTCCTGCATAGACGGTTCTCCTTTTGTAGTAGGTTCTATCATGTGACCTACACTATAATGAGAACCGAAGAAGAACAAGGAGGCACATTCATGTCACCGATTCACAAGCATGTTCGCGGCGAATGTCTGGCGGTGCGGGAAGTTCTCAATCGCGTGGGGGACAAATGGAGCGTGCTCATTGTGGCCCTTTTGGGTGATGGGACTAAGCGCTTTAGCGAGCTCCGCCGAATGATCGAGGGCATATCGCAGCGGATGCTCACGCTGACTCTGAAGGGACTTGAGCGGGACGGCCTGATCACACGGACAGTGTATCCCACCATACCGCCGCGCGTGGACTATCAGCTCACAAAGCTAGGCCGCGGGCTACTGGTACCGATCACGGGACTTGCAAATTGGGCCGGCGAGAACCGCCAGAAGATTCAGGATGCCCGAGAAAAGTATGATGCACGCTATTCCAAGGATCGTCCTTTGGCAGCCGGCATGACAGCGGCGCGAATCGCAAAATCCACGTTTTAAGTGCAGCGCGACAGCCACTAACGCCGATCTCGCGCCATGAAGCGACACGCGCATAACAAACCAAGACCTCAACTGCCAACTGTTGTAAAAACGCACTGTCGAGGCCAAGCGGACAATACCGTTTTTCAGATGGCGTTTATGGCGGCAGCACGAACAGGACCGGCTGCAAATCGAACGAGTGCTCCGTGAGCAGAAAAATGAACCGGCAAAAGAGATTTGTAACGCGATCCTGGAGCACGCGGTGAAGCAGGACGCGTACCTGCGACAGATTGGTGAAGAGGACCGCCTCGACGACAAGACCGTGGTGGTCATTAAACGCCTGTGAAGCTGCCTCTTCCTGGGGTTCCTAAGGTAGGGCCGCTCGGCTAAAAGTCCCTTTGCACCACAGGCGCTCGGGCGCATGGGGTGCTGCGTCCGACAAAACACACATTACCGCTAGTTTGCGGATGGACCGTCATACGTCAAGTTGACTTGGTTAGGTAAATACTAGCCGACTTATTGTTACCTATCTTGGGAATCTAGGACGTTCAGCAAATCAGTAGGTAGAAGGGAATTTTTCGAGAGCAATTCAACAGGCGTCAACTTGACGAATCAATCCCTCTGCCCATTGTGCCGAACCAGGAGTGGAGGGCATCAAGACGCCTTGTGTTCTTGACGAGCACAGGCTCGGAAACGTATTGAAGACTCGGCTTGACGTACCCTTCGCCAGCCATCGGCTTCGAGCGAGAGTCAGCTTACTTGTTTAGCTGGATAGGGTCGGCGATTCTGGTTACGTTTCTCAATACGAGAGGACCTTAAGGGTCTGAAAGTTGGGATCAGACGCACCTTTGAGATGGGCTCCATTGTCTTTCACGTAGCGCAGGTACTCGATAGTTTCCGTGGATATTATCTCCCCAGCAACAATAATCGGGACCCCTGGCGGATAGGCGGAAACAGTCTCACCTGAGAGCCTTCCAGGCGCTTCCCATATGGACACGACATGTTTTCGGGCGAACTTCGCGACGCGAGGAGTGACTCCCATGTCAGGGATGCGAGGTGGTATTGGCACCAAGGTCTTCCTTACTGCTTTTCCAATTCCGGATTCAGCCATCCTTCTCACAGTTTGGAGTAGTGCGAAGATGTCTCTGTCTGAGGTCCCAGGCGTAATAAGGAAGAGGACATGTTTGAGCGTGGCCATTTCAGGGTAAATCCATTGTTGGTTCAGTTGCTGCTGGAACTCGAATCCAGTGAAACCGGTTCCGGAGACGTCAAGAGTGACCCTTGTTGGATCGAACGCCTTGAAGCCAAGCTTCCACGCTTGTTCATGGCCAAAACTGGTTATTCCCGGAATGCGGACGGCCGACTGGCGAAATGCCTCAGCCCGCTCGATGGTGCGACTCCAAATCGTTTCTCCCTCTTCAACGAGTTGTTGAACGCCGAGCTCGAGTGAGGCCAGAATAGGGTAAGAGAAAGAGGTGCTCACAAATCCCAAATCATTCACATGTTCATAGAGCGGCGCCACGAACTTCTCGTTATTAATGAGGAGGAGGCTCCCCTGGCTGAGCGCGCTCCCCACTTTATGAGTAGACTGGGAAATCAGGTCTGCTCCGAGATCTTCTGCTGCCTCAGGAAGCGCCCTACAAAAGTGAAAATGTGGGCCGTGGGCAGCATCCACGATCACCGGGACCTCGCACTCGCGGGCTAAGCAGACGATTTCCGCCAGGTCTCCTACGATTCCGAAATAATTTGGAGAGGTCAAGAAAACGCAGTCGATTGGCCCGTTGCTGAAGGCTTTCTTAAAGCTAGCGAGAGTTGGGCCCAAGAAAAGACCGAGTTCACTGTCGTACTCTGGAAGGAAATAAGTCGGGCGGGTGCCACTGTGAATCATAGCCGCTGTCACTGAGCTATGAGCGTCCCGATTCACGAGGATGTTCCCACCTGTGGGGCAGGCGCTGAGCATGGCAAGTATGTTCAGAATGGTAGTTCCATTAGTAGAAGGAAAGCTCCAGAAGACATCGTAAGCATCGGCCAGCTGGCGTTTAAGACGCTGGAGGGGTTTATCATCTTGCCACTCAAAGAGGCTGCCGAGTTCAACCACTGAGGTACTTTGATCCAATTGAAGAGCCGGTCTTAGAAATTCCAATTCCTGCCCGAACAGCGGATTATTAGACATGGCCCTCAAGCGTCAGGGAAAAATCGTAGCTGCGCCCACAACGATGGCCCGGCGTGGCGAACGAAATCCCTTTTGCCGCAATGGCAAGAAGGGCGGTTGTTAGAGGCATTTTTTCAGTATCGGACCGACTCTGCGTTGCGTGCCCGATCTGCCCTTCCTCTGGTTCAAGCTCCGGGGTGTTGACCGGGGCCAAAACAGGATAGGTTATGTACATTTCAATGAATCTCCTCTCGCTGATTCGTCGTTTCTTTCGGACTAGCTTGCCTTCGGCATTAGCTAATTGATTGGAACCCATCAGTAGGCAACTACACCCTTAACCTGGGATTCTGCTCTCCTTTCTCGGATGAGCTTGCGCCACGTTTCCAATCACGTCACGACCAAATGGCTATTTGATTGTAAAGTACCCAAAAATAAAGTCCTGAAATCGATCAGGCTGGTTGTTCACCAAGCTGCTCCGGCGGAACTCTTCTTAAGAAGTCACTTCGGGCATTCTTTCCGCTCGACGTCAAGCGGGCCTTTTGCCGAAGGGATCCTAACTGTTTGATAAGCGACCTTAATGAACTTCGAACGAGAGGTGCGTTGGCACCTAGTCCCGGAAGCCAACAAGGGATTCTACTAACAGACGACTGTCGACCAGATGAAACTGTCAAGAAATGAAGCCAATAAACCATGTTTCCATAGCCTTGAGACGCCATGCATTCAGCTAAGGATCCCTGTCCGAATTGCCGAAATCCTTAGGGGAGTGAGGCAAAAGGACGCGATATGCTGAGGTGTTCAGATTACTTTTAAGGGAGCTAGTGACATGAATTTAGGTTTGAAGCAACCAGCTAAGTGGTTTCGACGTCACCACAGAAAAGCTACCAGGGATTGCGGCCGTGGCGTGTGGCGACCAGTAAGCGATCGAGCGTTAGACCGACTTAAGAAGTGTTTGGTCGGAATAAGAATGACCTTGATGTTACTGCTGTCGACCTCCCCAACCCTTGCCTGGGCTCAAGAACAACCTCTTCCCGACCTTTCACAGCTCAGCCTTAACGAACTAGCTCAACTTGAGATCGACTCAGTTTACGGTGCCTCGAAATACGAGCAGAAGATCACAGACGCCCCCGCGTCGGTGACTGTCATAACGGCCGACGAGATCCAGAAGCACGGCTACCGTACCTTTGCAGACATCCTAAGAACAGTCAGAGGCTTTTATGTCACCTACGACCGGAACTACAGCTTTCTAGGCGTCAGGGGTTTTGCTCGGCCGGGTGACTACAACACCCGCATCTTGCTGCTGGTAGATGGCCACCGCCTCAACGACAACGTGTTTGACGGTGCGTTATTAGGCACCGAATTTCCCCTTGACGTGGATCTCATCGATCGGGTCGAAATCATCCGCGGTCCGAGCTCTTCAGTTTACGGCACCAGCGCTTTTTTCGGGGTTATCAACGTCATTACTAAACGAGGAGCAGGTCTGAACGGCCTGGGCATCTCGGGTGAGCTCGCGAGCTTCGCCACTCACAAGGGTCGCTTCAGCTACGGTAACAAATTTGGGAACGGCGTGGAGACCCTCCTTTCCGGGTCTTTCTTCGACAGCCAAGGGCAAAGAAGCCTGTTCTTCAAGGAGTTTGATCGTCCCAGCCTGAACAACGGGGTTGCACAAAACGCGGACTCAGACCAATTCGAGAATTTCTTCGGAAAGCTCTCATACCAGAATCTAACCTTCACAGGACTCTACGGTTCCAGGGAAAAGGGCATTCCTACGGCTTCCTTTGGAACCGTATTCAATGATCCGCGCAGCCGAACCGTCGAAAAGCGAGGTTACTTTGACCTGAAGTACGAGCGTAACTTCGGCAATCAATGGGATATTACGTCACGCATATACCTCGACAAATATGGATATGACGGTGACTATCTGTACGATCAATCGCAAAATGAGAATCCTTTCCTGGTATTGAACAAGGATTTCGCGCGCGGCAATTGGTGGGGTGGAGAGTTGAACTTTGGGAAGAAGCTGAAGGGAAGGCAGATTTTGACCTTCGGCTCGGAGTATCGTGATAATTTCCGTCAGGACCAGTACAACTATGATCAGGATCCATTTTTTCAATACCTCGATGACAGACGGAATACCAAAAATTGGGCGTTTTATATCCAAGACGAATTTGCTTTGCGCAAGAATCTGACCTTCAACCTCGGAGTACGTCACGATCACTACGACACCTTCGGGGGCACCACTAATCCGAGACTTGCGATGATTTATAAGCCTCTTAATAAGACGTCCGTCAAGCTTCTATACGGCGCGGCCTTTCGCGCTCCCACTTCTTACGAGCTTTTCTGGTGGCAAAATGGCGTGACAAAGCCCAATCCAAACTTAGATCCAGAGACTATCCGGAGCACCGAGCTGGTTCTGGAACACCAAATTC
>QHZP01000290.1:5627-10903 GCA_003224715.1 Acidobacteriota bacterium
GAACTGGAACTCGATGGTTAGTGGTGCAACGGCCTGCAGGGAGGAATCAGTTACACCTTTCAGGAGAGCCAAGACCGTCAGACCGGGGCTGTCCTGAGAAACTCACCCAAGCATTTAGGCCAGTTTAACTTTGGCATGCCGCTCATCAAGGAAAAAATCTTTGCGGGCGTAGATGCTCTTTACATGACTAAGAGAAAAACGGGTGCCGATAATTATGCAAAGGGCCTTTTCGTCTCGAATTTCACACTCTTTCGTGGGAAGCTCATCAGCGGGTTTGAGATTTCCGCCAGCGTGTACAACTTGTTTAACGAGAAATACGGAGATCCTGGCTCTGAGGAACACGTGCAGGATATCATCCAACAGGACGGGCGGAGCTTTCGGATCAAATTAAGCTACAGAATACGACACGGAAAATGAGCCTCCAGCCTTACTCTGCCTACCGTCAGGCGGTCACGAAAACTGTTAGAAGGATCGTGATAGCAACGTTGTGTTGGATGGCTGTGGGCGGGGAGCCAAACGCTTACGGGAGTTCTCCAACGTCGCCGGAGTATCTGATCAAGGCGGCATATATCTACAACTTTGCCATGTTTGTGGAATGGCCTGTCGATGCATTCCCGCAGGAATCCTCTCCCATAGTGATCGGTATCATAGGCACAGATCCGTTCGGCCCCGCAATCGATCAAACGGTGCGGGACAAGAGAATTGACAAGAGGCCTCTGCTCATTAAACGGTTGCAGTGGGGTCAAGATTTCAGAGAATGTCATGTTCTGTTTATCAGCTCTTCGGAAACGGGAAGGTCCGGGGACGTGCTCCATCAGTTGAGGAACTTTCCGATCCTTGTTGTCGCCGAGTCGGAGGGGTTATCCAAGCAGGGAGCGATCATCAATTTCTTCGTTGAGGACAATAGGGTTCACTATGAAATCAACCTGGATGCGGCTAGGCGGGCGCACCTGCGTATCAGTTCGAAACTGCTCAACCTAGCTAAAGTCACGAAAGGCTCGTAGCAAGGTCAGGAGAACGAGGTTAAGAAACGCGTGGATATTCGACGGCTGTCGATCAAACGGAAGTTAATGCTCATAACGATGTTGACGAGTTCTCTCGCCTTGTTCGTCGCCTCGCTCGGGTTCCTTGCTTACGATCTGATTGCGTTTCGCGGGTTGATGAGCCACGACCTTATGACCCAGGCAGAGGTCATCGCAGCCAACAGCGCTGCAGCAGTAGCGTTTAGGGACGAAGCTTCTGCCAAGGAGACTTTGTCGGCTCTTCGGGCAAGAAGGGAAATTGTGACCGCAGCCCTTTTCACGTCGGACCGCCAGCTGCTTGCCCGCTATGACCGGGAGAACGCGGCGCCAAACTCCCTTCCCGACCGCCTTGAAGCCAGTGGTTACCACTTCGAGAAGAATTACCTCAAAGCCTTTCACGGAATTGTTCTGAGAGGGCAAAGGCTCGGAACGTTGTATATCGAGTCGGATATGCAGCAGTGGTACGCCCGCCTGAGGCGTTATGCAGCTATAGTTGGAATTCTGACACTCGGCTCGGCGTTCTTTGCATTTCTGTTGTCGTCACGGTTGCAATCAGTGATCTCAGAGCCAATCCTCGGTTTGGAGAAGACCATCAGAATGGTGTCTGCTGAGAAGAACTTCTCACTTCGAGCCGTGAAATCCAATCATGATGAAATCGGTATCCTTATCGATGGCTTCAACGCAATGCTGTCTGAGATTCAGCAGCGTGATACTGATCTGGACGCGGCGCATAAGCAAGTGGTCGAGAGCTCCCGACAGGCGGGGATGGCGGAAGTGGCTACTGCTGTCTTACACAACGTAGGTAATGTGCTCACTAGCGTTAACGTATCGGCCAGTTTCGTGACGGATGCCATCCGAAAATCCAAACTGCCCGGTCTAGCCAAGGCTGTGGCACTGATGAGCGAGCAATCGTCCAATTTAGGACACTTCTTGACCGTTGATCCTAAAGGCAAGCGATTGCCATACTATTTGGAAGAGCTGGCAGAGCATTTGAGCAATGAACAAGTAGTCATGCTTAAAGAGCTCAGTTCTCTCTCAAAGAATATCGAACACATCAAAGATATTGTCGCCATGCAACAGTCCTACGCCCGTGTGTCCGGCGTTGTGGAATCCATCTCGGCTGTGGAGTTGGTGGATGATGCTTTGCGTATGAATGCCGAAGCCCTCACTCGCCATGGGGTACAGATCATCCGCGAGTTTGGTGAGATTCCGAAGGTCTCTGTCGACAAACACAAAGTCCTTCAAATCTTGGTCAACCTCGTCAGTAACGCCAAATACGCCCTGGATGAAGGGAACCCTCCAGTCAAGCAGTTGGCCCTGAGAATTGGAATGAATGAAAATAGCCACTTTAAGATTGCGGTCGTTGACAATGGTGTTGGAATTCCCAAAGAGAATCTCGCTCGAATCTTTGCTCATGGATTTACCACTAAGAAGAGAGGCCATGGATTTGGTCTTCACAGCGGCGCCCTAGCTGCCAAAGAGATGGGTGGAACACTTCGGGTCCACAGCGAGGGACCAGGTAAGGGAGCCATTTTTACGCTGGAGCTCCCATTGATGCCGGGGAAACCGTTCAATGGATAATCTGGAAAATAAGCATCGCCGGATATTGGTGATCGATGACAACCGATCGATCCATGAGGATGTTCGCAAGATCCTGAGCAATGGGCAGACCACTAGCTCAGCACTAGACGGTCTGGAAGTGGAGTTGTTCGGGCAGCCCAGCGCTGTGACGAACGCTGTGGAATTCGAGATTGACTCGGCCTATCAAGGGCAAGAAGGTTTGGCTTTCGTGCAGCAGGCGCTGGACCAAGGGCTTCCTTATGCCATGGCTTTTGTGGATATGCGCATGCCACCCGGCTGGGATGGTGTTGAGACAACCGCTCAGATCTGGAGAGTCGATCCTAATCTTCAGATTGTAATCTGCACGGCTTATTCCGACTGCTCCTGGGATGAGATGCTGGAGCAGTTGGGCACGTCGGATCGTCTGCTGATACTCAAGAAGCCTTTCGATAACATCGAAGTGCTGCAATTGGCCAACGCGCTGACGGAGAAATGGGTTTTGAGCCAGCAAGCGCGGTGTCAGATGGAGATCCTGGAGCACCGGGTTGAGGCTCGAACCCGGGATCTGCAGGCGGCCAATGAGAAGCTCAAAGCCAGCACCGAGGAGTTGAAACAAGAGATCGTGGAGCGCAAACGGGCGGAGGAAGATTTAAAGATGCTCAACGAGACTTTAGAAGAACGTGTGGCCGAGCGAAGTGCTGCTGCCGAACAGCGTGCCCAAGAACTTGCGTGTTCCGAGGAATCGCTCCGGCGGAGCGAGGAACGTTACGCCCTGGCCGCTCGTGGTGCCAACGACGGACTGTGGGATTGGAATCTGAAAACCAACGAGATCTATTTCTCTGCTCGCTGGAAGGCCATGCTCGGTTATGAGGAGGCTGAGATCGCAAACAGCCCAGAGGAGTGGCTGAAACGCATTCACCCTGAGGATGTCAACAAAGTCAACGAAGCTATAGCGGCTCATCTAGAAGGACTCACTCCCCACTACGAAAACGAACATCGCATGTTACACCACAATGGAACTTACTGCTGGGTGCTTAGTCGGGGGATAGCTGTTCGGGACGGCGACGGGAAAGCCACGCGCCTGGCCGGATCGCAAACTGATATTACCCAAGGCAAAGTGCGCGATGCCCTGACCGGCTTGCCCAACCGCTTGTTGTTTATGGACCAGTTGGAACGCGCGATGAAAAAAGCCAAACGTCGACACGATTATCTGTTTGCCTTGTTTTTCCTGGACCTGGATCGTTTCAAAGTGATTAACGATAGCGTAGGACACATCGTAGGCGATCAATTGCTGATTGCCGTTGCTCGAAGGCTGGAGTCATGCCTGCGGTCGACGGACAGTATTGCGAGGTATCAAGAAAGTCATCTAATAGCTCGTTTGGGCGGAGATGAGTTTACGATTCTAGTGGAAGAAATTCGGCACGTTCTGGATGCCGCAGTGGTTGCCGAGAGGCTTCAGAAAGAACTGTCGTCACCTTTCAAGTTAAGTGGACACGAAGTGTTCACCACAGTGAGTATCGGAATTGCGGTCAATGCACCCGGATATGAACGGCCAGAAGAACTTTTGCGCGATGCCGATACGGCCATGTATCTGGCAAAGGCTCACGGAAAAGCCCGGTTTGAATTCTTCAATCCACAAATGCGCGATCGTGCCTTAGCCCGGATGAATCTGGAGACTGACCTGCGCAGGGCCACACAGCGCAAAGAATTTGTGGTCTATTACCAGCCAATTGTGTCACTCGACAGCGGGGGAGTTGTTGGCTTTGAGGCCTTGCTGCGCTGGCAGCACCCAGATCGCGGACTGGTTGCCCCCGCTGAATTCATCACGGTAGCCGAAGAAACCAACATGATTGTTTCCATCGGTGGCTGGGCACTCCGGGAGGCCTGCCGCCAAATGTCGGTATGGCGGGCTTGTTTTCCGGCACACCCCTCATTCATAATCTGCGTTAATCTTTCCAGCAAACAATTTCTGCAGGTCGATCTGACCAAGCAAATTGACGAGATTCTGTCAGAGACCCACCTTCAGGGAAAAGACTTGAAGTTGGAGATCACCGAAAGCCTGCTCATGGAAGACGTTGATTCTGCGGCTAACACGCTCTCGCAACTGAAGGAGTTGGGGGTCCAGGTGGCTATCGATGACTTCGGAACAGGCTATTGCTCATTAAATTATCTGCACAAGTTCCCGATTGATACGCTGAAGATAGATCGTTCCTTTGTTAGCCAAATCAGACCTAGCGGAGAGAATTCGGAACTTGTTCGCACGATGGTGACACTGGGGCAGAACCTGGGATTGGATGTGATTGCTGAAGGGGTGGAAACTAAGCACCAATTGATCCAGCTCAGGAAAATAGGATGCAAATATGGGCAGGGATATTATTTCTCTGAGCCTCTAGACAGTGAGGCGGCCACAGCGTTGGTCGCTTCTGTCCCCCGTTGGATTAGCGATAAGCTCGAAGTAAGTTTTAGCTAATTCCCTTCCCATTCCAGACCACAGATCACAAACGAGCCGCAACTTGCCGTGATCTCGCCGGGAACTATACGAAAATCTGCCCGCTTTTTTCTGGACGTAGAGCAACGGTTGCTTTCACGCTCTGCCGCCCTCTTCTTCGACCGCTCTGGTTCACGCCCATGGGGTTGCGTTTACGATCCCCGAGAAACCTGGCGAGAGCCCAGCTCCACCAACAAAACCGGTAA
>QHZP01000291.1:0-544 GCA_003224715.1 Acidobacteriota bacterium
AGCGTGTTCTTCTTTTTGGTCTTAATGAACCTCGCGTGACCGCTGGCGCTGTTTCCCACCTCCAACTTGCCAGCAGCGTTTCCGTTGATGACGATTTTATAAGAACCCGGCGCCAGACCGGCTGTTTGCACAAGAACGCTCTGCTTTCGCGATTTGCCTCTGGCCTTCAAGCTAATCAAGGTTTCCCCTCTCGCCTGAAGACCGCCGGTCGGGGAGAGCCCGATGTGAGCTATGGCGACCATATTCTGCCGGCTCGTGTCGCTGAAGCTTCCTCTCAGCACGATTCGTCCGGATGAATCCACTATCTCAACAAGATGGATGCTAGTGACAGGGGTGAGCGCCGTGGGCAAGGGGAGTTGTATAGGGCTATCTCCCTCACTACGATCGGCATGGTGGAGCAGCGATTGGAGGAGAACCTGAGCAAGCTGTCGTGTAGCCTCAAGGTCTGTTGTTGTACCGCTCTGATCGAAATCGGCCGGGCGGCCTCCACTGAAATTCTCGGTATCTTGTCCCTCAGCAGCATCCGCCTTCCCTTCATTGGAAT
>QHZP01000291.1:565-7599 GCA_003224715.1 Acidobacteriota bacterium
CCTGATGGTGGCATAGGTCGTACCGTCAACACGTAGGTCATAGCTCACGCTCTCAGGTAGTCCTTGAGAATGGACCTCGAAAAACTGGTCAAGCACACCTCCCGTGGATGAGAACTGGATCTGCGCTTGTCCTGTAGCCCCTGGCTGAACATCGGTCGCAGATAGCGAAATGGTGCGCTCCGTGTGAGAGGTTCGCATCAGTTGTGCTCTTGCGCTCAGAATTCCAGTCACTTTTGCTGCCCCCTTAATCTTGCGTTACGCCTGTCCTTCTAGGGAAAATGTAACCTGCATTTAGATGGGCAGGCGTATTCTTACTTCGAACCTCACACATTCTCGTGGGTCGCTGCCTTTCGGCTGGCCATCCCGAATCGACGGCAGAGGACAACGCTTGACTGGCGGCCATGGCGTTCGGTGCTCTCAACACTCTGGAGAACTTTGCGCAAATTTCCAGCCGCGTAGGAATGCTTCGAAACGCCCTACTTCAGCCGAGATGATAATTTACCGGATTGTAGATAAATGGAAGATTAACAGACGTTCCAAACATCAGGCAGGCTCAGTGGGTTTGGGAAGCGAAGCGATGAAGACGCTGCCTGTTGCGTCGGAGCGATCGAGTTCAAGCCGGCCGCCGTGTACCTCGGCAATCCACCGCGCGATGGAAAGGCCGAGCCCTGTACCACCTCCATAACTCGTTTCAGCACGCGAGCGTACCTTGTCCGCGCGGTAGAAACGCTCGAAGATGTGGGCCTGCGCGTCGGCCGGAATGCCCGGGCCGGTATCGGCCACCGCAATCTGGTACTCCGCCTCATGTTGCTCGCAGAGCACGAAGACACCGCCTGCTGCAGTGTATTTGATGGCATTATCGAGCAAGTTCATGATCATCCGCCGAATTAATTCTTCATCGCCGCGATACATCATTTCGGCGGGGGGCTCATAAAAAAGGTTCAGCCCTTGCGTGGTAGCCAGGTTGCGGACGGCATGCACGCAATTGCCGACCAGTTCATTCAGGTAGAAGTCGGAAAGCGCTAGCACATGCTGCCCGGCGTCTGCGCGCACCAGCGTGAATAAATCTTCGACAATTCGTGTGAGCCGCTGTCCCTCATCCAGTATGATGGCGAGCGATTCGCGGTAGTCTTCGGAACTGCGCTGCTTCCGTGATAAAGCCACCTCCGCTTCTCCTCGCACGATGGCGACGGGTGTGCGGAGCTCGTGCGAAGCGTCGGCCGTAAACCGGCGTTGTTGTTCAAACGAGCGGTTGAGTCTTGTCAGCAGATTGTTGAAAACTGCCGCCAGGTGGCCCAATTCGTCGTGCTCATTGGCCACGGTGAGCCGTTCGTGCAAATTCTCCGCTCCGATGCGCGCCGCTTGATCACTCATCGCAACGATGGGAGCGAGGTTCTTGCGGGCGAGCAAGTAACCACCAAGGCTCGCGAGCAAAAGGGCGAGCGGGACTGCAACGTAGAACCCGTGCCGAACTTGCTCCAGGGCCTCCTCTTGATCGTGACGCGAGCGCATCACGACGACTATGTAACTTTGTGCTCCGACATGGGTCGCGAGAGCGAAGGCGCGGACACCGGCATCACCCTGCCGCAGCGTGGCGTAGGCACGGCCAGAGTGCACGGCCGTCTCAAGCAAGATTGCCATGGGCGGCAACAAAGAAAGTGATTCATCGGAGGCAAACAGGTCAGGTGCAATGGCCGGCGCTGCCGCTACGAGACGGCGCCCATCTCCATATACAATAAAATGATGATCTCGAAAGCGGAACTGTCTTATCACCTCGATAGCCGCTTCGTCACTGGACTGTTCTTCTTCCTGGTGTTCGGCCGTAAAGACGGTGGCAAAGGCGTTCGCCGCCTCGGCGAGTGAATCGTCCATCCGTTGCCTTATCATCCGCGCCAGAAAGGTGTAGGTGGCAAAGCCAAATGTGACCAACACAAGGGCCAGCACAGCCGTATACCACAAGGTCAGCCGGGCCCGCACCGAACTAAACATCGTTACCTCCGCTGGATTCGCCGTCGCCGCGCTCCAGTTTGAGCCATGTCTGGATTCTCAGGACCAGTGACCTCAGAATCAGCCAGGGCGAATGTCGCCAGGGTGTAGCCTGCACCGCGGCGTGTGTGGATGAGCTGAGTGACACCCGGGCCGTCCACTTTGCGTCGGAGCCGGTTGATATAGACTTCGATCAGATTGGAGAATGGATCAAAGCTCTCGTCCCAGACGTGCTCAGAAATCTCTTCACGCCCGACCACGCGCCCAGCATTGCGTGCCAGGTATTCCAGCAGCCCATACTCTTTTGTGGTCAGCGCAACGGCACGACCGCCGCGCCAAGCCCTTTGACCGCGCGTGTCGATCACCAGGTCTCCGACGGTTATTGTCGTGGGATAGATCTCTTGGCCGCGCCGCAACAGCGCACGCAGTCGCGCCAGCAGTTCGCCGAACGCGAAGGGCTTTACGAGATAGTCATCTGCGCCCGTGTCTAGCCCGGTGATTCGATCCTCCACTGCGTCGCGGGCCGTCAGCATGAGCATCGGAATTCGTGAACCTGAGGCGCGCAGCTCGCGGCAAACCTCCAACCCATCGCGACCGGGGATCATCACGTCGAGTATTACCGCATCATAAGGGTTAACGAGAGCTTGAGAGAGCGCCGTCTCGCCATCAGAAACCACATCCACCGCGTAAGACTGCTCACGTAAACCCTTCGCCACCCATCTCGCCACTCTCGGATCGTCTTCTACCAATAGCAGTCGCATCTCAACTTTCAGCACTCCGGCATTGGTGCCCTGGGTTGCTTCCATTGTGAACTAAGAACTTATAAGAGGGAAAGCCAAATTCCTCTCGTGCTCCACAGCGAGCAAAGTAGAACGCCGCGGTAATAGCCCGCGGATTGGGCGTTGCAGTTCAACCCCAGCGGGCTTCTAGCCTCGAGCGCGTCTGCCGTGTGCCGGTCAGTGGCAACTGTCAAAGGCCGAGGGTATCCAAGTTATACAGAGTCATAGATAAACAGAAGATAAACATCTAATGAAATGGAAGTGACCAGGTAAGCTCCATCTTAGTGCAGCTCCTTGTCTACGCTTTGTGAAGATCAGGCGCTTTCATCCTTTGAAAAATCAGATCGATCCGCCAGTGCAACCTCCCAACGTGCTTTGCCAGGGTGCCGTCAAAGTCCCATAAGTGATTGGGTTGAGGCACAGCCCTTGCTGGCGCGCGGGCTACTGACTTGAGCCTGGACCTGTTCACTAGCCCGACCGCGAGGGAGGATCAGGGACTTTGACGGGATCCTGGTGCTTTGGCCCGCCAATTGAACCTGGAAAGAACCTTGATTTAGAATTCAAAATTGAACCGAGCTTCTTCAAAGACATTGCGGAAATTGCGATGGAGTAGTTGAGACAGGATTACCCCTTATTTTTCGGTCGCTCTAGGCTCTGCTCGGCGCCTTGGCGTCACGCTCAAGGTCTCTCCACTTCAAAACCTCGACTTTGAGAGGGAGGGTAAGAGGGAGGTGTCACTCAAATACGAGGGATGCAGTCAGTTCCTGCCGCCGGAATTTTTTTCTGTGATCTGACGAAAGACCCGCAGCAGATTTTCGCCCAGGAACTTGCGAATCCTCTGCTCAGAATAGCCACGACGCAGCATGGCATCGGTGATCATGGCTAAATCACGGATATCCCGCATTCCTCGAGGAGGTGTGGGACCTCCGTCAAAGTCGCTGCCCAGGGCGACATGATCTTCCCCGATCAGTTCGATCGCCCGGTCCACCACGTTGACCCATTCATCAGCCGACATCAAGACCTCATCCGGAGCAGCGACTCCAACTTCGGGATATTGAGACATAGACAACTCATCAATTTGTTCGATCGACAGCCCAGCTACCTTCTTTGCAATGTCGCTTGTGTCCCAAAACGCCTTGCCCATATGCTGGGTGCGCCATTCAAACATCTTTCGGTTATGAAACTCGTTCCCTATGTGAAAACCGATCACTCCCCCTTTGGCCGCCAGTTTCTTCAGAAGGGGGTCCGGCATGGTACGAGGGATATCGTTAAAGCGGCGCAGCCCATGATGGGTTGCCACAACCGGATCGGAGCTCGCCTCGATCGCCTGCTCCATCGTTTCATCCGAAGCATGGGAAACGTTGATCAGCATTCCAAGCCGGTTCATCTCTTTGATGACCGCCCGACCTCGTTCATTCAGGCCGTGCCACTTCGGCGGCGCACAGCAAGAGTCTGCAAAGTTATTGGTCCAGTTATGGGCTGGAAGTTGTGCGGCGCGCAGCCCCAGGCGATAGAGATTGCGCAGTATGGCCAGGTCGCCGTCAAGGTCAAATCCTCCCTCGAGATCCAGTACTGCGGCGATCTTCCCCTTTTTATTGATGCACTCGATATCGGAGGCCGTCAAGGCGAGTTCGATTACCCGATTGTTGTGGGCAATTTGTTGCAAAGCCAGGTCGATCAAACGCAACGCCTGTTTGGTCTCATACCGTGAGGGGTAGTATTCTTCCGAGACCAACAGGCTAAACAATAAGGCATCGATCCCGCCTTCGCTCATTCGAGGGAGATCCACCTGGCCATCCGAAAGCCGCTCCCCGATGTCACCACCCAGATAAAATTGCCGATTGATGACATGGACATGAGCGTCAAAGACAAAGGCCTTTCGGTGAAGCGCATCAGCTCGCTCCGAAACTTGCGCCTGGGCCGGAAGTAAGCTGTGAAGGAAACAAACTGCAGACAAGACAACGGCTCTTAAGATCCGAATCATTGGGCTCGCCTGTCATCTCTAGTCCCACTAGGTGGCGATGAAGTTCAAACTTTGGTCACGTTTGTTAACCTGCCGTCCCCTCACCCCCAGCCCCCCCCAGCCCCTCTCCCATTGGGAGAGGGTGGCTGAAGGCCGGGTGAGGGGTCAGTGGCCGATGGAGCGGTAATACTGGGCGGTCTGAGGTCGCTGGCTACTTCTAATCCAGTCCGAATAAAGGGCGGCGGACATGATGGTAGGTGAAGCGAGAGGGATTGACCGCCGTCGCTCCCGGCGTATCTACCTCGATGATGCGACTTGCCATCGGTTCATAGGCCGCCCGGGGGGCAATGGCCCCTTTGACGACCAGGATTTTTTGCCGCTGGGGATACACCCCACAATTGATGAGCTGGTGCAGGCTATTGGGACTGGATCGCTCAGTCGTTAGCAGGAGCAAGCTGGGCAGGTCGCGGGTCGAACCTTCCACTTCAATCACTGCCGTATAACCCATTTCGTAATAGCGGGTGCCACCGTGCCGGACTTCGGTTTCGACATATTTGCCATCATGCAGAGACTTGATCTTTCCTCGCACTTGAACAGGATCCCCATGAAGCGTGTCTGTCTTCCCTCCCACTTTGTGGTCGAACGGCTGTCCTACGCCTGATCGAAACGCCGTCTCAGCCGCTTCACGATCGGCGAGGGTGACCACCCAGCCCTCCGCTTTTTGTTTCAGGAGCTCACCCAAAATGAAGGTGCTGTCGCCCGACGAGCCGCCACCAATGTTGTCGCCCATGTCCATTAGCGCTACCGGGAGCAGCATCGGGCAGGTTGAGAACGATCTTATCACGCGTCGCCCATAACATGTCCGCCACCCGCTGGGCTTCTCTCGCCGCCAATACCGGATCGTTGTCGGTGACGACCACGACACTCGGCCCCATGGCGGGCACGTCAGCATATTGGTATCCTCCAGAGACGCTGACCGCCAGAATCTTGGGGTTCTTTTCCAGGAGCCGGCTCTCGTCCACGATCGGCCTCAAAGGCGCGACCTGGGTGTATTGGAAGACGATGTTGTACATCATGGGTGGCTTGGCAATCGCCTGAACGGGCTTCACTTTGCCGCTAACGATCTCTGCCATGATCCGGGCGGCCTGCATACCGCGCTCTTTCGTGTCAATGTGAGGATTCTCCTTGTAGGTGATCAGCGCCGTGGAGTCCTTCACAATCTCTGGAGAAATGTTGGCATGAAAGTCGTGAGTCACAACAATTGGAAAAGCTGGGCCGAAGACTTGCCTCAACCGCCGTACCATCTCCGCATCGCCGTGAGGATAGCTTTCCACCACCATGGCGCCGTGGTTGGCCAGCAACAGTCCATCCAGTCGCGGCGCCGATCTGAGCCGCCGGATCAATTCTTCCACTAGAGTGTTGAAAGCCTCGTCGGTTACGGGTCCTTTCGGATCCGCTGCGGCCACTAAGCCAGGATAGAGTTCTAAGCCAAGGCGACCAGCTCCTTCAATGTAGCCGCTGACTTCGTCGTTGCTTTTGGCCCACTCCAATAACACCTGATCGAAGGGCTCGGTGTTTCGGCGCCTAAAATCGGCTAGTTTGGTTTTTGATGGGTTAAAGGAATTGGATTCATGGCTGATTCCGCCAATGGCAATCCGCGGACGAGCAGACTCGGCTGAAAGCGCTGGCGCGAAAAACAAAAAAGGAGTCAGCATAAAGACAACAAGTGTTCTCATGTTTGACCTTGAGTCAAGAGAAAAGACATCGCGGTGGAAGTTTTCGGTCTTGGAGTGGATTTCTAATGCTCTCTTGACACTTCAGTCAGGATCTCCCTTAGTCTGCTTGCCACAATCACTTCTTCGCCAGGCTGCAACATGTAAGGCGTTACACTCAAACCTTGGGGATACTCATCCGGCAGGCATTCGATGCTGGGTTCGCCTTCTCGAAGCTTCTTGACGAAATCCTCTTTTGTCAACCCCGTCGCTTTTTCGTCCCACTAGAGATAGAGATGCGGGACGTGGTTGGCCACCTCCGGCACGAAACGGCCAGTGCGGACGCCCGGGACGGAGGAAATAGTTTTTTCCATCGTCTCTAGTTGTTTCTCCCAGTTTTTCCATTCAACCTCGTGATCGACTTTCAAATAGCGCTCGAGCGCCACGTACAGGCCAACGATTTCTTCTTTGCCCACTTTCATGGGCCGGCCAATGGTATCTTCATTGGGATTGTTATTGAGCAGCGCCGCCTCAATCAGGTCTTTACGCCCTAGCAACAAGCCGGAACATTGCGGACCCCTCAAGGCCATGCCG
>QHZP01000292.1 GCA_003224715.1 Acidobacteriota bacterium
TGAAACGTGAGGAGTGAAACGTGGTGCAAAGGGAGGTTGAGGCGACACCTTTACGACCGCACGCTTTCATGTTTCACCCATCACGCCTTAGCTTCACGCTCCCAAAATCCCCACAGGTCAGTAATCATACACTCTCCGCCGCCTGACATTTCGGTACCTTAAGATCAGCACCATCCCCGTCGCGAACCCGCCGATGTGGGCCCACCAAGCTGTTCCGCCGACGTCTCCCGCGGTGAGCGAGACGGCGCCACTGAAGAACTGCATCACAAACCAAAACCCCAGGAAGATCAAAGCAGGTAACTCAATCAGTTGGAAAAAGAAGAAGATAGGAACCAGCGTGAGAACTCTAGCTCCCGGGAAGAGCACCAGGTAAGCTCCCAAGACTCCGGCAATGGCGCCACTGGCGCCAACCGTTGGCAAACGGGAATAGGGATTGGTAAAGATATGGAGAAGAGCCGCGGCTAATCCGCAGGCAAAGTAAAAAAAGATAAAACGTAAATGCCCCAGCCGATCTTCGACGTTATCGCCGAAAACCCACAGATAAAGCATGTTCCCGAGGAAATGCAGCCATCCCGCATGGAGAAACATCGAGGTGAATAAAGGCAGTGCGCCAATCAATAATCCAGTTGTCGCCCAGTAATCCGAATTAAAGTAAAAAGAGGGCACCACGCCGTAAATATAAAAAAATTTCGTGAGCGCCCGCCCCAAGGAAAGTTCGTAAAGAAATACCATCCCGTTCAGAAGTATAAGAAGAATGGTTGCGAAGGGGATCGTGCTCGATCGGTTGATGTCTTTAAGGGGAATCATGGAAGAAGTGCTTAGTGATGAGTGACAAGTGATGGGCTAAACCACCCCCTGTCACCTGTCATTATTACTTGTCACATGTCACTTGTCACTGTTCATGGCCGGATACCGGGAATGTTGAGTCGAATTCGGTAAAGCCCGGTGCGAGCTGTCATAAAGAGCGTCTTAGCGTCACTCTCTCCCCAGTGGCAATTGGCGGGTACTTCAGGGGGCTTGATAGTTCCGAGGTGCTTTCCTTGGGAAGAAAAAATCCAAACTCCGCCCGGACCCGTACAGTAGAGGTTTCCTTGGGTGTCGACCTTCATTCCATCAGGGAGTCCCTCTTCTTTTTCCTGCGTCACGTCAAAGAAAAGGCGTCCCTGGGTCAGGTTCCCATCTGCTGAAACGTTATAGGCCATCCAGATTTTCTTGTCCGGATCAGAATTAGAGACATAAAGAATTTTTTCATCCGGAGAAAATGCCAGGCCATTGGGACGCGTCAGTTCCTTGTTAAGCAGTTGAAGTTTGCCTTTGGGAGAAATCCGATAGATCCCCTGGAAGGCCAATTCCTTGGCCTTCTCATCGATCAGGCCGTAGGGAGGATCGGTAAAATAGAGACTCCCGTCTGACTTATAAACCGCGTCGTTGGGACTATTGAGTCGTTTGCCTTGAAACCTGTCGGCCAGAACGGTGAGTTTCCCGTCCTTTTCTAGTCGAGTTACACGATGATCTCCATGCTCACATATAATGAGGCGACCCTCTTTGTCGAGGGTGAGGCCGTTAGATCCGATGAAAGATCCGGCAGGAGCGGGAGGGCCGGTATAGCCGCTGGGCTTGCGAAAGGTGGAGACTTTGCCCTCTGGAGTCCATTTCATGATGGCATTATTGGGGATGTCGCTAAACAAGAGGAATCCTCCTCCCTCTTTGATCCATACAGGACCTTCGGTGAAAGTAAAGCCCCCGGCCAACTTTTCTATCTTAGCGTCGGCGGAGACGATGTCCTTTAGGTCCGGGTCCTTTTCAACCACTGATCCCGAGCCGGAAGGCTGCGAGGGTGCGGAGGGCTGTTTGGTTTCTTGTTTCGACTGTTGAGAACAAGCCCAGAAAGCCAAACAGGCTATGAACGTCAAACCCACCAGCAATGCTTTCTTCATCACGTTTTCTCCTTGATGGTTTGGTTAATGGTTGGCCTAACTCCGCCACTTGTCGAGGCGACGTCCGAATGCGGGAGGCGGAAAGCAAGAGTGCTTACCTTTCATTCCCACGAGAGATGCCTAACAGAAAATATGAAGATTTTCGCCCTCCACCTTAGTTTGATAACAATTCACTTTGGCCGCCGGATTCGTTATCGAAACACCGGTTTTGACATCGTATTGCCAACCATGCCAGGGACAGGTGACTACGCTTCCTTCCAGTTCGCCCTCGCCCAAAGGACCTCCGCGGTGGAGACACGTATCATCAATGGCATAAAAAGCCCCGTCCACATTAAAAACAGCGATACTCTTTCCATCAACATAGACGGTCTTACTTTGACCCGGTTGAATGTCACTCACTTTGGCCACGGAAACAAACACTGCCATAAGATGCCTCCTCAATTGAAACTCGGAATCTCATTTAGAGAGGGACTCGGATATTGAGTACCCTAAAAGGAAATCAAAGTCAAACGACCTGGAAGTTCCCTTAGGGGAAGAACGGGATTTCTGGGATGATGCTACGGACAAAGCGGCTCTCCCTTGGAATCAGGAGGCCTCAGCCTTCGGGGCTGCACCCTCGAGTAGAGGAGACCCATTCTCAACGCTCCGCGGCTATCCGCAAGGTCGAGGCGGACTCGCTTGAAGCTAACAACCCATTCTGCAGGCGTAAGCGTAGCCTTTCATCACTTCCATGATCTTGTGGTGTATCAGATGCTTCGGCATATTGGCTAATGCGCCTCTCCTGACAGCCTCGTACTGAATCGGAAGGTACTGGCTTAAAAGCGGTAATGGCGCAGGATGTTGCGAAAGATTCCTTAATAGCCTCAAGAGAGCCTCTTGAACATGAGGTTGCGGCCAATAATAGCGAGAGCGGTCACTATAACTGTACTTTCGCGCGTAGTGAACGGAAGCCTCGTCGCCGTGATAGTACTTTTTCCAATGGACAGGATTGTCGACCATGGCCTTCTCCAACGTCTCAGGCACTCGGGACAAGGTGATCCCTTTCCTCGCCGATAGCCATTCCTGCTCTATCGCCGCCAGGGCAAAAACCGCTTCCCGAAAGGCGTACGTCAACCAGGGTCCTACTTTCAGAATGGCAAAGTGGTCTTCCACCAGTTGCTTCAAGGCTTCCCGGCTCTGGTAGTCGGTGGAATGGGCTTCAAATACCAGGTCTTTGTGTCTCTCAATTTGGAGCGAAAGCTGGTGGGCTTTTCTTCGATCATACTCAAAAATGGAGGCGTCCCCAAATTCAACCCCAGGTTGCACAACAATCGCAATAACCCGGTGCCAGGCCGACTCCAGTCCGCGCTTCAGAAATGCTTCCCGAGCCAGGGCAATCGTCCGCTCTACATCTTCCGGCTTGGTTACTGACAGACCCGCTTCTACCTCCTGTTCGCCACCCGGGGCAGGAACTTCAGTTCCGATCACATAAAGGGGTGGGGGGCCTCCATCAACCCTTTGAGAACGAGAGGCTTCTGCCGCCTGGCAAAGGTCGGCCGCACGCTCTGTCACGATCTCTTCCTTTAGAGGGGCGCGCTGATCTCCAGGATCATCGGCACAGCGCATGCTGGCATCCAGGTGAATCTTGGTGTAGCCGGACAAAACACAATCACCGACTAATTGTCGAGCCTTTGCCATAGCTGTCTTAGAGTTTTCGTTCTTCCAGACATGCGGTCCCAAATGGTCTCCCCCTAGTATGATCCTGTCGACGGGGAACCCCACTTCCGCGGCGACGCTTTTAACATAGCGGACAAACTCGGCTGGAGTCATTCCGATGTACCCGCCGAATTGATTTACCTGATTTGAGGTTGATTCAATGCAGACAGCCGTGCCGTCGGCTTTTGCCTGGAGCATGCCTGCTTCCAGGACAAATCGATTGGCGGAGCAGATTGAATAGATTCCCAGTGGAACGCCCTGATTCTGAGCTTTCACGATTCCTGGAATAAATCTGCTTACCTCTGTTTCCATGGGATTGGCATTAGATATTCTTCCAGGGCTTCACGGATTGATTGCCTATTTAGGCAGGTCCGGGGTTGGATCTTCCGGTACAATCCTCACTTCGGTCGAAAACCTACGGAAGTTGGAGTAGGAAGCCACGGATTCAAAGATGACCCGATCCGGTACTTTGAGATCATAAAAATATTCTTCGAAACGACTGGGCAACAACAGATTATCGGGTCCCGGTTGGTATTCGCTCAGATATCTTCCAGCAATGGGATAAAATTCTGCATCCTGCTTGAAGGTAAAGTCAATCTTTAGTACCTTGGCGTCTGGCTGAGTTAGCCAGATCCGTCCTTTCGATGGAATCGGTTTCTGGCCAAAGGGAGTCTCAGCTCGAAGCGCCGTTTCGTCCGTGGCTTCACGGAATTCTAAAAGCAGGGTCTTATCGTGGAGCGCAGGTCCCGACTCTATAAGCTGGTAGACAATGCGATCGTGAAATTCGGGAAGAATAAAATTCAATCCGAAATTGACCATGTTGGAATATCTCTTTCGCCCAAGATTGTGCTTCGTACTTTCTTGGGCGACTCGCTCCGCCTCCTCGAAAGCATTGGCAGATTTTTTTCGGAACAGTTCCAGCAGCCCTTGATTCTTTCTGGCAATGGGTTTGCCATCGATGGAGATAATATCTCTGAATTCAACTGGTGATTCCGGGTCGCTCGGTAGAGTAACGACGAGGTAATCGGAAGTGAAAAGACGCTGATTCTTCAATTTTCCTTTCTTGTCATATTCTTTCTGGATCAACTTTTCTTCCGCCACCAATTCCCGGCAGAGCTTGCGGTATTCTCTGGCGTAAGCTCCAGCCTTTTCCAGGACTGCCCGCAGAACGGGATCTGGTGAGATGGGTGGTTGGCCAGACTTCTCTGTCTCGGCCTGCTGACCGAAACTGACGGAGCGGGTAGCCGGTTGGTAAGAGAACTCAAGCAATATCAAAAATAGAAGGCAAATACGCAGCTTAATTTGGCTTGGCATTGTATGAAAAAAACTCAGCGAACTCTTTCAACATACCACATATTGGCACTGCTGGTTCTATCCCATCCTCTCTATTTCTATTGGCACAGCGCCTTCTCCAATCCGCATCCAGCCCATGTTCTCACTGGCATTGATGTATTGGAAGCAGAGAATTTTGCCAGATTGGATGGCAAACATGTCGGACTCATCACCAATCGCACAGGGGCCAATCGAAATGGGAAGAGCACCATCGATTTATTCCTTGCCGCTCCCAATCTCAAAGTGGTGGCGTTCTTCAGCCCGGAGCATGGACTATTTAGCGACGTTGAGCATAAGGTGGCTTCCTTTGTCGATTCAAGATCGGGCCTTCCCATATTTAGCCTTTACGGTGAAACCCAGAGGCCGACGCCAGAGATGCTGCAAGGAATCGAT
>QHZP01000256.1 GCA_003224715.1 Acidobacteriota bacterium
GAATTGGAGAACCCGACCCAGACACCTGATTCGGCACTTCGCCTGGTCACTCGCCATAAGGTCTCTCTGGCCAATGTCTTACCTATTGCTTATCTGAAGAAAATTGCTCGAGTCGAGGGCGTACAAGCCGTTATCGGGTCGATGTGGTTTGGCGGTGTTTACAAAGACCCGTCTTATTTCTTTGCCCAATTTGCGGTGGACACTGACCAGTTTTTCGAAGTCAATTCCGACATGAAGATTCCCGGGGATCAAAAAGAAGCTTTCGTTAAGGACCGCACGGGCGCCATTGCCGGTAATAGCTTGGCCCAACGATTCGGATGGAAAATCGGTGACAAAATCCATCTCAAAGGGACGCTCTTCCAATTTGATCCGGAGCTGACATTGCGAGGCCTTTATGAGGGAGGCTCAGACGAGGGTGGCAGCTTATTTTTCCATTGGGAATACTTTAACGAA
>QHZP01000257.1 GCA_003224715.1 Acidobacteriota bacterium
CCGAGAAAGCTTTCCTGCTGGGTTTTCTTTCGATGATGGGCAACGTCCAGTTTCTCATTACCAGTATTTGTTCGGTAGTGATTTTTACAATTGTCCTGGTGGCAGCCAACACCATGGCCATGTCGATTCGTGAGCGGGTGCGCGAGATTGGGATTCTGAAGGCCGTTGGTTTTCAGAGTAACCAGATTCTGTCCTGGTTGGTGGGTGAGTCCATTGTCCTG
>QHZP01000258.1 GCA_003224715.1 Acidobacteriota bacterium
TGATCGGTTCAGTGGCGGCCAGGTTATTGTTTTCCAATTTAAACCTGCCGGCTTTAACGGGCGGCTTTGTGCAGCGATTGAATGTGACGCCGGCAATCCTAACGCTATGTGCCGGTGTCGGAATTCTAGTAGGAATCCTTTCAGCGGGGATCCCCGCTTGGAGAGCCTCCCAGCGCCCTGCTGCGGATGCATTAAGAAGAGTGGCTTGAATTCTCTCCTGAAAATCCCCCCTATCAAGCGGGGCGGGGGGGAGCCGAAAATTATTAGAGGCGTCGGCTGGAAGCTACATAGTGCAAGACTTCCCAGGTTTCGCGACAGAAACTAGCTAGTGACACCCTGAGGTCCCCAAAGCCTGTCAGTGTTCCAGGTCAGAAATCAAAAAGATAATTGAACTTGATAAGCAGGGCCCGGCTCAAGGTACGGCGGTCCACCTCGTGAGGATCGGTGTAATCCACCGTGCCGATGTGTGAGTTGTAGACTATGAATAATCCTGTGCTTGAGGTTGAGAGCAAGCCGAGCCGTGCATTGATGCCGACTTGCTGGGTGCGGCTGTTGTATTGGATGAACGACTGAAAATAACTCTTGGGCGTGAACGACCAGTTGAAACGATAGCCCAGTAAGTCTGTGTTGAAGCTTCCCTCCGGCAAATGAATGAAGTTGCGTATATAGCTCCCCGTGAAGGTATAGCGGTAGCCGATGCGATACCCCCCGTTAACGTTGAGAGTGCGAATTGTGCCTGCGTAAAAATTTCCGATGGCGACGTTTCCCATGGCGAATAGCCCGGCACTCGGATCGGAGCCGAAGTTAGCCACCATTTCGCTGTAGTGATAAGACCCAGGACTAACCAGCACTCCTGGAAAGACTTCGAAGGGCTTGTCCAAGCGCTCGAAGTTGCGGTTCCAGGCGACTCCCAGAGTCGAGCCATTTTGCCAGCGCGTGTCCAGATGGTAATGCTCGAAACCAGATTCCACGCCGCGAGGCTGGCCATTGGCCGCGATGGTATACCAGCGGTTCCACTGAAAATGAGGAAAGATGGCGCGCAGGCGCTTTCCCTCCGGTGTGAAGGTTTGCCGGTATCCGAAGGAGGGCTTGCGATACCCCACGCGACTCACAAAGCCAACCTCCGGATTGAAGTTGCGCCCTACTTCATGGTAGGCCAGGTCAATGCGGTGGTGTTGGTCATCATATTCAAATGTCGAAGCAAATGCCTGGTTGCTGGAGTTCCTCCCGGGAGTGAAGCTCGTGGCAAAATAATTAAAAAGATTAGCATACCTGCGGAAGCCAAAATTAGCATCCGCGCCGACAGTGCGGTTGTGAGAAGTTCGATCCAGGCCCAGAAGGGAAGAAGTGGATTGACGGCTCACCCAGATGGCGCCAATCGAGCTACGCGCGCCGAACTCACGGCTGATGCGGGCAACGCCAAAATTGTTGGCCGGTACCAGTCCACTGATTTTGCGGGTCTGCATGTTCAGCAGGCCAAGGTCATATTTGCCGGCTTTGCCCGTCAGACGCAGTCCGGCGTCAATGGGGACTTGTTCTCCCGTCTCGTCGATCCCGATGCGCCGCGAGAAGAAAATTTCAACTTCGCGCGGAGAGCCAAATTCAAACGTTCCGGAATTTTCCAGGAAGAAGGGGCGCTTTTCAGGGAAGAATAGGTCGAACCGTGTGAGATTGATTTGTTCTTCGTCAACCTCTACCTGGGCAAAATCGGTGTTAAAAGTCGCGTCCATGGTCAGGCTGGAGGTAAGGTTATATTTGACGTCCAGGCCCCCGGTGTGCTGGGCTCGCGTTGCCTTATCAGCGAGGGTGTAGTCCTGCTTGAAGCCTCCCAGAACGTAGGGTTGTAACCGCAAGTTGTGGTGGTTCTCGAGATCCAGGCCCTCGAGCCGACCGGACAGTTCGGTCTGATAAGTGAACTCGAAAGCTCGAGACAAGGGCGACCAAAAAGACTGTTCGTTGCGCCGGCGCAGATTTCGTCTGAGATTGAGCCCCCAGACTTGATCCGAGCCTGGATGATAACGCAAGGAGCGAAGAGGAATCTTTACTTCAGCTTCCCATCCTCTTTGGGTTATCTGTGCCCGAACCCACCAGACCGCGTCCCAGTTCAGGTTAAAGGCGGCAGATCCTCCACGTTGTGCTCCCCCTCCACCAGACCCTCCCGCCCGAGCCGGTGATCCCACCCCGCCTCTTGCTTGTCCTGCTTTGGACACCTGACCATCAAACTCAATGCCTGTGGGACTGGTTCCGAAAATTACGGCGTTTTGCTTGTCATTGAAGGTATCGAGCTGGATTTCAATGGAGTCTGTATCGGTTAGGGTTGCATCTCTGCGGTTTTGGGTGACTACGATGTTTTCAGGTTGGCTGTCAAAACATATAATCCCGAAGTAGAGATTGTCGTTATCGAAGCCAATCCTCACCTCGGTTTGCTCTGTGGCAGGCAAGCCTTCATTGGGCTGTTGCTGAATGAAATGGGTGGCGGGCTCCATTTCCGCCCAGAACGGTTCATTGACGAAGCCATCCAAATTAGGTGGCGTCGCGAGGTGGTAGGCGCGGACACGAGGTCGTTCACGCGTGTCGATCTCAATGCCATTGTGCCTGGAGGTCTTCCCGATGACGGTTGACGTAGCACAAAGGGCGGTGCCCAGCCAAAAAAGAAAGCGGAGAGATTGCTTTAGAGGAAGAACGGAAGGGCGAATGATTGACGATCCTTTGATTTCAAATCGAACAGCCAAGTGTCAAGATAGCAAGCTCGGGGAACTACACCACCAAGCCACCATCCACGTTTATCACAGCGCCGTTGATAAAATCCGCTTCGTCGGAAGCCAGGAAAAGATAGGCGCTGGCCACTTCCCGGGGTGTTCCCATGCGTCCCAGGGGTGTTTTCTCAGTCATCATCGCTTTCACTTTTTCGGGGACTTTCTGGGTCATCTCGGTTTGAATGAATCCCGGTGCTACGGCATTGACGCAGATTCCTTTACGACCCAGTTCGCGAGCCCAGACACGAGTCATGCCGATGACTCCCGCCTTGGCAGCGGAGTAGTTGGTTTGCCCGAAATTGCCATACAGACCTGAAACTGACGCCGCATTGACAATTTTTCCCCGCCCTTGCTGGACCATTATGGCCGCGACGGCCTGAGTGCAGTTAAAGACACCTTTGAGGTTCACATCAATAACTCGATCCCACTGATCTTCCTCCATCTTGAGCAATTGGGCATCAGCCGTGACGCCTGCGTTGTTGATAAGGATATCGATCTGCCTAAACTCATGGACCACCTTTTGAACCATCCATTCGACCGCAGTTCGATCAGTGACGTCCAATTTCACAAAGAGACTGGCCGGGGAGAATTTCTTGACCTCGGCTCCTGCCATCTGGCCCGCACTTTCGTCGACGTCACAGAGAACCAATCGGGCACCTTCTTCGGCAAAGCGAATGGATGTTGCCAAACCAATGCCGCGGGCTGCTCCAGTAATGATTGCCACTCTGTCGGGAAGTCTCATGAAGGGTTAGTGTAAGGGAATAATCTTCAGGGAATTACGTCAAGCGGCCCTATCCCCTTGGCTCGATAGATACTGAAATGCTTGCGATCGAGCGTGAAA
>QHZP01000259.1:0-8982 GCA_003224715.1 Acidobacteriota bacterium
TTCATTCGGAAGATGAAGTCATCGACGTAGATTGTCGCCTTCAAACTAGTCACTACCATCCAGGCCTGGGCGTTCGCGGTCCCCGCTGGCGCGACGAGGTTGGCCGTCACCTGCTCCCAGCCGCCCGTAGAAGTCGTGTAGCTCTTGATCGTACTGGTGCCAATCGGTTTGTTTTTAGAGTTACGCCAAATGACTTGCAGTTTGAAGTTGAATGAATCGCTGGTGGGCGGAATGTTCGCCCAACCCTCGAAGCTATAGGTTGTCCCCGCGGACAGATTGTTGATCGTCTGGGCGATGGTGTAGCTGGAATTGTCGGTCGCAGAGTGCTTTCCAGCATAGAAGCCACTGTGTGTTTGGGCGGACGTACGCGTGAACCTGCTGTTACTGGTCCAATGGTCAGGCCGATTGTTGCCGTTCGAATCAAGTTCAAAACCAGGGTTCAAGAGCAGATTCATAGGTTGCACAGTCACAGTGAATGCGCTCCCACTGATCCCTGTGCCGGCCGGTGTGGTCACACTGATTGCCCCTGTGGTGGCCCCTGTCGGCACGGTGGCAGTAATCTGGGTATCAGAATCCACCGTATACGTGCTCGCGGCCGTTCCATTAAAAGCTACAGCTTTGGCGCCAGTAAAGTTGCTGCCAATGATCGTCACGACGGTTCCTACCGGCCCGCTGGCTGGCGTGAACGAGGTGACGGTGGGCAAGTTGGTCCCAGGGCTGCTCCCGGTGCCCGTCAGCCCTGCCGCCTGCGGACTGCCGCTGGCATTGTCCGTGATGGTCAGCGTCCCCGCCCGGCTCCCTGCCGCCGTGGGGGCAAAGGTCACATTGATCGTGCAGTTCCCTCCCGCTGCCACCGAACTGCCACAGTTGTTGGTCTGAGCAAAGTCCCCGGCGTTGGTCCCGGTAATCGCGATATTGCTGATGGTCAACACGGCACTGCCGGTGTTGCCCAGCGCCACCGATTGGGCCGGACTAGTGGTCCCGACCGGCTGGCTTGCGAAGCTCAAGGCGGTCGGGGAAAGGTTGACAGCCGGCCCGCCTTTGATCCAAGTCACACTGTCTTTGACGGCCCCTGCATCATCCACAGCTTCCAGCGTGAGTTGGTTGCCGCTGATGTTGATTCTGTTGTAAAGACCTTTGTTCGTGGCGCAGGATTGGAAGGCTAGCCAGTCTGCACTGCCGCAGGGGGTGGTAACCGCATCGCCCCCTCCTGACACGATATAGACAATGCCGCCCTGCTCCGGAGTCGTCACCTGCCCACCGCGGAGTGGCAGGCTGCGCTCATATCCATGCATGTGGCCGTTCAACACCAAATCGACTCCATAGGTCTCGAAAATCGGAACTAGCTTGGTTTGAGCCGCGATTGTGGAACCATTCACGGAATAGGCCGGATGATGAAACACGACTACTTTCCAAAGCTGTTGGGTCCAGTTCAAGTCATTGCGCAGCCAGTCGAACATATCATCGGCGGCAGCACTGTCGGTTGCGTCCAGCGGCGCGTTACTATCCAGCATCACAAAATGTGTATTCCCATAGTCGAACGAGTAGTAGCGCTCCTCGTCGCTCGCGCGTAAGGCGGTGGCTGGTAACTCGAACAAGTCCAGGTATGGCGCGCCGTTATCCGTTTCGTAATCGTGGTTACCGATGCTCGGAAAGAAGCCTACCCGGTCAAAGAGGTCACGATAGACCGGGAAGACATTGGTGTTAAATTCCTGATATCTGCCTTTATCGTAGGCGTTGTCACCGGTAGTGATAATGAAGCGGAATGAGTCGCGGACCATTTGATCCCGCAACCGCCGCTGGGTGACCGAATCCTGGCCGTAATCGCCAAAGGCGATGAATGTGAATGGTGTGGAACTGCCGGCGCTTGGTGCCGTTTGGAACGACAATAGCTCGCTTGGCAAGAGGTCCGTGTCATCCGTGTAGATTTTGTAGCAATAAGTCGTGTTTGGCAGCAACCCTGTTAACGCAACTCGATGCAATTCAGCGCCCAGCGCGCTGAGCACCCGAGTGCTGCCCACAGCACTCGCACTGTAACTTGTGTCGGTGGAGTACCGCACCACTGGGTTTGCCCCACTCAAGGTGCTCCATAAGATGATCACCCCGGTGTCGCTCAGTTGCTGCAGATACGGCTTCCACACCAGATTCAGGGGAGGTCCCGCACTTCTCACCTGTAAGTCATCAAAGCCGAACAGGACCGGGGAGATCGTGCTCGACGAGGAGACATAAACGCGAAGACCGACCATCCCGGCCTCTTGCAGGTCGACATCCGAATTGGTAACACTATATTGCCACGACGCCGGCTCGGTCTGTCCATCGGCCCAAGCGCTCATCTGGATGGTCGTCGGATAGGCGCCGACAACCAGCATATGCACCCAGATGTAATTATTCGGTGCGTATATCAGCCCCGGCACCGTCACCTCGCTGCCGAGAGGTGTCTCAATGCTTGAGACGGTCTGAATTGCCTGGAGCCCCACGCTGCCCGAGGTCGAAAAGCGGACCTGCCCGCGATACTCCGTAGCGCCGCGCGCCCGGCGAGCCAGAACGTACACGTATTGGCTGCCACCGGCGGCCATAGCGTTCGTTCGCATCCGAAGTGTAATGTCCACGTCCCGCGCGGAGGCGTCCGGTAGCGAAGCCAGGCGTGAAGAGCCTCCGGCGGGCTCTAAAATCGTGCCGGCACCCCCCGAAACGTTATAGTCGCTAGAGCCGCCGCCAGACAGCTCATAGGCACCGCCACTATCCGCCCCACCCCAGGCACTGGTTACACTGCGTTCGAACGTATCCGCGGCATACGTGACGGAGCCCGGGGCGGATGATGTGTCCCCTCTCGCCGTAACAAAATAACGGCTGCTCCGGACGGATAGCCAGAGGCCACCGCAGGTCGCCATCAGCAACACCAAGCTTACTGCCAAACGATACTTGTTAGATTTCATGGCTGTATACCTCGATTCTGCGGACCCGTGAAATTACTCCAGGTGACACGCAGACATGTTGTGGGGTCAACTCAGACCGAACTAACTCCCAGGCTGGGACTGACAATTGAGACAGCAGACACATGTGGAGCCAGAAGGCAAATAACCGCAGCGGTGTTGAGACTGAGGTGATAAGGAGGTATCCGAATCGGCTTACTTGCGGTTAGAAGTGACGATCTGTTGAACGGCGTCAATCACATCCTGCACATCCGTCTCCGTCATTCTCGGGTAGAGCGGCAGCGAGACAATACATTCGTAGAGCGCTTCCGCCCGAGGTAAATCACCACGCCGGTAACCAAATCGTTCCTGATAGAAGGGGTGGAGGTGGACCGGAATGAAGTGCACGCTGGCCCCAATGTGAAACGCCTTGAGTTCTTCGATGAACTGTGCCCGATCAATTCTCAGGCGCTTCAGGTTGAGTCGGAGTACATACAGGTGGCTGACGTGGTTTCGGTCGGAATGCCTAATGGCCGTTTCAATCTCGGGTACATTGGCGAACGCCTCATCGTACAGGCGGGCATAATGTTGGCGTGTCTCGATAAAGCCGTCCAGCCGACGCAGTTGGTGGATGCCCAGTGCTGCCTGGATGTCGGTCATATTATATTTGTAGCCTGCTTCAACCACCTCGTAGTGCCAGGACCCGGCGGTCGTGTAGCGTTTCCAGGCGTCGCGGCTCATGCCGTGCAGCGTGAGCAGGCGCATGTGCTCAGCTAATTTGTCGTCGGCAGTGGTAATCATGCCCCCTTCCCCCGTGGTCAGGTTTTTGGTGGCATAAAAGGAAAAGGCCGTGACTGCCGGCAGCCCCCGTCCCATTGACTGGGAAATAGCATCGGCGCCAATCTTCTGATCGCGATAGATGGTACCCACGGCATGGGCTGCATCCTCCACAACTGGCAGATTAAAGCGAGATGCAATTTCATAGATGGATTCTAGATCACAAGCCTGACCGCCAAAATGGACCGGAACAATCGCCTTAGTGTGAGGGGTGACGGCCGCTTCTATCGCTTCAGTCGTCACGTTGAAATCATCTCCCACGTCTACTAGCACCGGTCGAGCGCCCACTTGTACAACCACATTGGCCGTGGAGCAAAACGTGAGGGTGGGCACGATCACCTCGTCGCCCGGGCCAATACCCAACGCTGTGAGCGCTATATGCAATCCAGCGGTGCAGGAGTTGACTGCGATGGCATGCTTAGCGCCTGAATAGCGGGCAAAGTCACTCTCGAAGCGCTTGACTTTGGGGCCCGTGGTGATCCAACCGGAACGCAACGAGTCTACGACTTCGGCGATTTCTTCTTCGCCGATAGAGGGCAATGCATAAGCCAAGAACTTATCTCGTATTTTCGTTTCTGTGGTTTGCATGTCGGTTGATCAATCCCTTACATTTTTAAGCCACGACCAGCGGTCGCGGCTTCTCGGAGTGCAGCGGCTTGACCCCGCTTTCATTGGCGCTGGCTTGACAGCGCCCCCAAACGAGGACCGAAAAGTTTTGCTACGTTCTTGAAACGCACCTTTCGTAATGATTTATCTTCGCAATGCCTTGTTGGGAGTTTTTGCTCGCGTCGGCAGTCGGGGCCGCGTCAAAGCCGCAGGCCAACAAAGCGCTGAAGCCAGCACACTCCAAATGCGAGCTCCCACAAACGTCCAGGGAGCTTTGAGATAGCTCCCTGGGTGAGGGGACGGCAGGTTAACAAACTTGACCAAAGTTTGAACTTCGTCACCACCAAGTAAGCCTAGATAGGTTTTGGCCGCCTTTTGGTTCCGGGCGCCACAAGTATGGGATCAAGTCGATCGGGCGGCCATGGCTCGCTGATAGGGATGCCTTTTGGCAATTTGAGGGATGGTCCCGGGGGATGCATTGAGCCGGGCATCGGGTAACAGCTGATTCAGGAAGCTACGCAGTTCCTGGTCGTTTCGGCTCTTTGAAAGAACCGTCAGTTGATCCAAGATCTGGCGCATCTTCCGCTCTGGATATGAGGCTATTTTACCAATGAAGATTTTCGGGTGGCGCGTTTTGGCCAGACACTCCTCTTTAATTGCCAACTCTTCAAATAGTTTTTCCCCTGGCCGTACCCCTGTAAAAACAATGTCTATGTCGTGGTAGGGTTTAAGTCCGGACAGGGAGATTAGAGACTCTGCCAACTGCAGAATGCTCACCGGGTCTCCCATATCCAGGATAAATATCTCGCCTCCCTCCCCCATCATCCCTGCCTGAAGCACTAGTTGCGCCGCTTCGGGGATCGACATGAAGTAACGCTTCATTTCAGGATGGGTCACCGTAACTGGGCCGCCCTTTCTGATTTGCTCACAGAAAATGGGGATCACTGAACCTACCGAGCCGATCACGTTGCCGAATCGAACAGCCACATAACGTGTCGCAAACCTTTTGTTGAGGTCCTGAACTACTAATTCAGCCACCCGCTTGGATGCGCCCATCACTGACGTCGGTCGCACTGCCTTGTCAGTAGAGATGAGCACGAAGGCCTCTGCCCGAGACTTGCCTGCCAGTTTTGTTCTTTACCGCTTCTGATGCGTTGAACTCCATCATGGGCACGTGCTTATGCGCGGCGGCGTGAAGTATCACGTCTGGATGATAGACATCAAAAATGAACTGCATCCTCGGCCTGTCATTAACATCCGCCAACACCGGGGAAATTGGCCTTCCCGGCCAGCTTTCGCGTAGTTCGCGGTCGATATTGAACAAAACGAACTCAGCCCGTTCCACCAGCAGTAGATTCGATGGGTGAAATCTTATGACCTGCCTTGCCAGCTCAGAGCCAATAGATCCTCCCGCACCCGTTATCATCACCCGTCTGTTAGTCAGGAACCTGCTTACACCCTCTTGATCAAGGTGCACTTGCGGCCGTCCTAACACATCCTCGATCTTCAGATCGCGGATTCGGCTAATCTCTACCTTGCCTTGCAGGATTTCGTCGAGTCCAGGGATAATTCTCACCTTGATGGGGACCCGCTCACAGATCTTGATGATCAGGTCGATGTCTGGCCGCGGTTTCTCAGTAATTGTAACGATCACATGGTCAATTCCCAGCACTGGCGCTAGCCGCGGAAGGTCTCGGATGGAGCCGAGCACCCGAACACCTTCAATCACCGATCCTTGCTTGGTCGGATCATCGTCCAAGAAACCCTCAACTTCCAGATCGGTATCCCCTTGATCAAAGATCTCCCGTGCCGCCATCATCCCGGTGCGCCCTGCACCGATCAATAACACCTTCCTCTTCCGTTCACTAACATGGCACCGCATGTTTCGCCGCTTGCGGTTTCGTTCATATAGAGTGCGTCGCAGCAGGCGTAGTGCAGGCGTAGTGTCAGGATTCCTCCAAGAGCCAGGACTGTGTCCATGACAATCACAGATCGCGGCGGTTTTAATAGTCTGTATTGATCAGGCAGACCCAAATGCAGCATTACGATCAGGAGTAGGGAATAGCCTGCCGCATGGAGAAGCGATTTGGCCTCGGTCATTCCTACGTAGCGCCAGATGAACTGGTGCGCTCCGGTTAGGTTAAGTGTTGCAAATTGGATCATCACTACCCACGGGATCTGGACCATCCCACAAAGGAATTCATCCCTGGGAATTGCAAAGTCGAACCGAAACAGGTACGAAAGCGCAAAGGCAATCGCCAATACGGCCAGATCAAGGGCGTACTTGATCCATCTCTTTCTCTTCATAAGATGTTTGGACCACAGACTTGAAGTCGTCCGCTCCTGGAGGTTTTCAATGAGCAAACGCCCGCTTGCGATCTTTTGAAGTTTGGCGTACATTTAATTTATCTCTTTCTAATTCAATTTGATTTGGAACAGATGGTTGGCACACGTTATGGCGTAACATGGACATACACCAATATTGCAGGTCCGAATATTGGAGGTCCGACCTCAGGCTTTGTTGGCTTGGGATCCTAAATGAGACAAAAGGGGAATTGACGGCTGATTACTGCGAATCCGGACAGTTGATTACTGTCCGCATCAATTCGACACGGTGCCTGACAAGTAAACTCAGAGTGAAAATAAAAACTGACATGGGGTGGGTACGCAAGAAAACGTAGCCTTAAGATTGCAAGGCACCTCTTGTCGAACTGAAACCCCCAATTTGCAGCTAGGCTGTTGCCCCGGCAGCTTTACGCTCAACCAGTCCTCGGTCATCCAAGACATCAACCGCGCTCAAAAGCGGTCTCTGAATCTCACGCATTAACATGAAGGGTTCGGCCGCCGCCACCCCAATAACACTACCCCAATGAGCGGCCCGGGTACGTAATGCTTCGAGAGAGCGCGGATGGGGGTAGGGGCGAATTTCTGTCGTGTAGGTTGAGACTGCGCTCAACTTGGCTTCCAAATGGGCAGAAATGTCAACATAAACAGTTGGGACAAAGCTGTCCTCAGCATAAGGTCCAGCCCACTCGGTCGCCGAGGGGGTCTCGTAACAAAGTATCCGTTCGACGTAAGGGGAACTGTAAGGACGAGCCGCCGTCAAGGTTGCTTCATGCACAACCTGGTGATCGTGGTTGATGTCTCGACGATGGTGGGTGTAAATGATCTGAGGATGGATATCCTGCAAAATTCCCTCAATCCACTGAGTGATATCCAAGATGGGCACCATATCAAGCTTTTGATCAGCTAAGCCAGCAAATCGTACTTCGGTTACTCCAAGCCGCCGGGCGGCTTGAAGGGCACAGTACCGGACACTCTCTATGGTTTCATCTTTGTAGCGGGCAGTGCCATTATCGGCAACGATTGCAACGGTAACAAGATCACCGCAAGAGGCATGCCAGCAAACCGTTGCCCCAAGACCAAGAAGCTCGTCATCGGGGTGTGCAGCAATCACTAAAACTCGTTTGGACATAGGTTAATCTCCTAATCGGCCTACAGCGCAGCAATCCCCGGCGCCCGAGCAACTTTAGGCGTGACAGCGGAGCCGTCGGGGGAAAACAGCCTACCACCGGCTGATACGTCAGCAGGATTCAAGCCAACATTGAAAAGCATGTCGAGATAGCTGAGGAATGGAACAAAATCACCGAAAAGCTGCGGATAAATCGGATAGGCATATTCATGGAACAGAATTTCCACGCCCTCGGTGGTGAACATTGCAGCATCGAGATACTCTCTGCCGAAAGCGCCAGAGAGGTAAATACTTGATCCAAGATATTTGCATATGTTTAGCAACAATCTCGGCCCCCTGCCCGATACCGGCAGTTCCGAAGCATAGATAAACTCACAGCCAATGCCTAAGTGACGCAATGAGGGCTCCCAGGAGGCACGGTCGAGCCCAACCAGAGTCTCCTGCGGTGCATTCAAGATATTAATGATTTCGGGCGCGTAGGTGTCGTAGAAGGGAGCATGGCTGTACAGGTTCTGGAGCGTGTTGACGGCCTTGCGCTGCCAGGACTGGCTGTTGTCGATCCGCGTGTCGAGGATGAGTTGTTCCCGGCTATCATGGTGCATCGGTACAGTGAGCCATTGGGGTCCTCGAGATGTCTTCAGTTTGGTTCGGTTTTCTTCGTGTCGCGGAGTGAATTGAACTGTGTCGAGGATCACGAAGATGTTGGCGACCATCATTCGATGAAGATAATGCAACCCCGGGAAAAGCCGAGGCTGGCTAATAACACAAACTGACGGGGTCAATGCTTCTCCTTCGATTGTGAAAAATGTGCACCTGCATCGAGGTTAATCACGCCTTGGGTCTTCCAGTTGGAGTGGCCGCTTCTTAGGAGGTAGCCAGGGATGCACGACGACTGAGAAGATGGTCTGCAGGATTACGCTTACATCAAGCAGAAGACTCCGCTGTTCCACGTAACGAATGGCTTCGGACAATTGAGCGGGCATGTGTCGTCTGAGATAATGTTCTTGCATGGATACACCGGGCGGGGGCGGGTCATGATAAGTCAAGTCTGGATACCAGTGCACCTCAACCGGCGAAACGATGCCAGGGCAAACTTCGAGTGTTCGTCGCTGCTCAGGCGTGTAATGTTGTTGGACAATATCCCAGTCCTCGGGA
>QHZP01000259.1:9022-10167 GCA_003224715.1 Acidobacteriota bacterium
ATTGTGGCAGTTCGTCGATCTTGCTTTTGCGCAGCAGCCTTCCAACTGGGGTGATGCGATCATCTTCAGCCGCCGTGATCCTGCGATCCGGTGAGCTCGTCCCGACCAGCATGGTCCGGAGCTTAAGCATTTCAAATGGTTTGCCCCTCAAACCGGCTCGCTTAGCGCGATGGAATGCGGGCCCTGGGGAAGTTAGCCGGATCATTAGAGCACCGATCAGAATCAAGGGCCAAGCCACCAGGAGCACAAAAAACGAAAAGACAATGTCGAACAGACGTTTAATCATAGGGTCACTTAACGAGATTCAAATCTCCTGTTATTCGACGATAACAGGATGGCAAAAAAGACGAGACTCGGGTTCCTCACGCACCTCTTTTTCTGAAAACCCTCGGGAATCTGCTCTCTTGTATTCTCTTATCCTGACTCAGTGGCTGTTAGGGCCGGTAGTAGTGTTTTGCGAACCAGAAGTTGCTGGTACGCCGAACGCGTCTTGTCTGCAACAACCGAAAGGTCGAAATACTGAAGCTTTGACGGAGTTTCGGCTGCTCTATCAGGCGCCCAATTGCCTGGCTCAAGGCAGCCGTGTCTCGCACTGGGACCAGAAAACCGTTGACCCCATTTTGCACTACGTCGTTGCAGCCGTGCGAATCGGTGGTAACAATCGGCAGTGCCATCGAGGCAGCCTCGAGCAAGACACGGGGAATGCCTTCGCCGTAAGCCGAGGGCAAAACAAAAATATCGGACGCGGCCAGCACGGCCGGTATATCGTTTCTGGGGCCAGGCCAGATCACAGCCTGTTTCAGTAGCTCTCGTTCTTTTGGGCTTAACCGATCAACACTGTCATCATCCGGCGGCCCGATCAGCAAGAAGCGCGCGTGGGGATGATCGAGGCGCGCCACTCTGGCGGCAGCCATAAATTCCAGCACACCCTTTGACCGAATGACGCGGGAAATCATGGTAACCACGATCTCGCCAGGCTGAATACCCACTTCGCTCTTGAACTTGGCCTGCTCTCGAGGTGAAATCCGGGCTGGCGCGAACTGCTCAGTGGCAATACCGGAACCCGGTATAACGATCGCCTTCCCGGCCGGAACCACCCCTTCGGCAATGAACTGACGAGCATCGTCGCGATTTTGGAAGATGGT
>QHZP01000259.1:10207-10739 GCA_003224715.1 Acidobacteriota bacterium
GCTGGAATACAACGAACCTAAGCCGGTTAAGGTGGTGATAACCACCGGCACACCCGCCAGACGCGCGGCCAAGCATCCCCAGACACCGGGTTTAGTATCGAATGTGTGGACGATTTGGGGTTTCAGTCGTCGAAAAATCAGAAAGAGTTGGCTGATGGTCCACAAATCCCCGATTGGATTGACTCGCCGGTTCAGAGGATAAGGATTGTAACGAAAGCCTTGGGCTGTGAATTTGTCGCGCAGGCCCGGCAGCGAGCCTGCTGCGCTAATCTCGACGGCGGTGCTCAGGCGGTGCATCAGTTCTAACCGGGCGTCGACGTCGGGACCTCCGACCAGCAAAACCTTTGGCAAAGAACGCATCAGAGTGACTCCCAAATGGCCCTCTTGACGTTCAGGATCGTCTCCGCTAAAGGATGCCGGGTGTCAATATCGTAAATATATTTTGTTCCAGACCTGTGCCATTTTCCCATTTGCCGATGGCGTGACTCCAAATAGGCATCGGACTCTTTGTCGGGTTTGATTCGTTCCCGGT
>QHZP01000260.1 GCA_003224715.1 Acidobacteriota bacterium
AGCCGGAGATTGTGTTTGTCAAAGGCGCCGGAGCGTATCTCTGGGACGCCGACGGGAACCGCTACATCGATTATCACGCGGCCTTCGCCCCTCATTTTCTGGGACACAACGATCCCTATGTCACCGACGCGGTCATTCGAGTCTTGCGCGACGGAGCGAGTCTCTATGGGTCCGGAACGACTGAACTGGAAGGAAAACTGGCCGAACTGATTTGCCGGCACGTGCCTTCGGTCGAATCCATTCAATTGCTGAACACGGGCAGTGAGGCCACTTATCAGGCCATACGGTTGGCCCGGGCGGTGACAGGGCGCGATCATCTGATCGTCATGCAAGGCGGATACAATGGCTGGCACAACGATGTGTCGTGTAATTTAATGACTCCTCTGGACCAGTTGGGCCCCCGGGTGTCTCCGGGCGAATACGCCTATGAACCGATCAGCGCCGGCGTTCCCACTGAACACCAAAAGCTGGTGCATCCCGTCAATTTCAACGACCTGGCCTCGGTGGAATATGTGTGTAAACAATATCCGACGGCGGCCCTGATTACAGAACCGGTTTTGCAAAACATAGGGATCGTCAAGCCCGTCGCCGGCTATCTGGAAGGGCTGCGGAAGTTGGCGGATCACTATGGCTTCCTGTTGATCTTTGATGAAGTGAAGACGGGGTTTCGACATGGGCTGGGAGGGTATGCCAGTCTGGCGGGCGTCTGCCCCGACCTGGTGGTGTTTGGCAAGGCTGTGGCCAATGGTTATCCGATCGCGGTTCTGGGAGGAAAAAAGGACCTGATGGACTGGTTTGTGCACCCCGAACAGTCCAAGCGAGTCCTGCTGGCAGGAACCTATAACGCGCATCCGGTCCCAACGGTGGCAGCCATTGCTACCATTGAACGCTTGTTGATGAACGAGGGTGAGGTCTATCGCAAGGTGGAACACTTAGGAGCGCTCATGCAGCAGGGGCTCGAACAGATGATTAGCCGAATGGGAATCAGGGCGGTGGTGTCCCGGCAGGGGTCCGCCTTCTGTCTCTACTTCATGGATCACAGTCCCACCGACTGGCACGATTTGGCCGGCCATCATGACTTCGAACTGGATACACGCATGCGCAAGCAACTTATCGAGAGCGGGGTCTACTTCTTCCCTCTGGCGACTAAACAGTGCTCGATTTCATTTGCCCACAGCCAGGCTGACATCGAGAAAACTCTCGAACAGATGGAGGCTTCGTTGAGCCAACTCTTTGAAGCGGCAGCCAGTCTTAGGGACGACAAGATAACTAAGTAGGCACTACAAGACAATGCGCTCGATTCCTTCTCTGCATTTTCATTAGCCCCGTGCTTCAGCGCGCTAATGAAAATTGAGCGCATTGTTGTGTGAAGGTTACTTAGATTAGTTCCGGAGGACTCCTCTGAAAATCCCCCTTAACAAAGGGGGAGAGAGAAGCCGAAGGCTTCAGGGGGTTGTCCCGTGAGCGAGCGCGGGCAGACGCCAACAAGACAACCCCCAAAGCCCTAAGGGCTTTGCCCCCTTTAATAAGGGGGAATCAATCGTTTTCATTTCCTGTGGCGCCACCTCCAGTGGCATGGATGGCTCTCCTGAAAATCCCCCCTATCAAGGGGGGCGTAGGGGGGTGTCCGGCTTTCCAGTGCCATGTTCGCCACAGGACATCCCTCTGCGCCCCTGAAGGTGTGAAAAGATTCGAAGACCCCTCACCCGCCCTTCGCGACCGCCGTCGCTTCGGGCACCCTCTCCCCCAGCGGGGGCGAGGGAGTCAAATTTAATGTTCACTTTCCCCTCGCCCCAACGGGGAGAGGGCCCAGGGGTGAGGGGGGAGTCCAATCCCACCTGTAACTCCATTTCTTCACACCTTCCTTCGAAGGGGGAATAACCTTCATTTATTGGTGGGAACAGATGTAACTGCTTATCTGGCCCCTCCACGCCCGCAGTGCCTCTCTGGCTGAGTACCGTTTTCAGGATCATGGACCTCGAAGGCCGGAATTTGAAAGTAAGATCCTTTACCAAGTCAAGCGTCCGATAAAACCAATCTGCCGGTTACCACTCACCGAGCGTACCTGGCTCCCGAAAGTGGCCAGATTGGAAAGGTCCAGCCCCCCATAAAGGCCGTACTGGTAGTCAAAGCCGGCATGGTTAAGAACGTTGAGAATCTTGCAGAGAAACTCGAAGTGGAGGCGCTCTCGGATTGGAAATGCTTTCTGCAAGCCAACATCGAAACTCCATGAACCCGGCGACTGGATAAAGTTGATTCCTGCGTTGCCAAAGCGTCCGATATTGGAACTTGGAATGACGAAAGCGGTTGGATCCAAGAACTGGCCTCCTGGTTTGAGCTCATTGATGGGTCTTAAGCCGCTGGCAATCCGGTCTGGCGGACCACTGTTCACTCCAATGCTCGCCGGATCGGTTCCACCAGTGTAATAGGGAGACACGTACCAACCGGTCAATGCATCGACGATTCCACTCAGAGCCCATCCGCCAGCGACGAAGTCAATGACAGGATTCCACTGACTGCCAAAGTGTTTTTCGCGTCCAAAGGGGAGTTCTGCAAACCAGGTAGTCGTCCAGCGATGCCGTGGCACATACTGTTCATTTCCTCTCCATCGCCGCCGATCAAAGGTGGGAAACCAAACGCCAAGAAGACCGGCGCCTGTCAAGTCCGTCCTCTCCCCTCCGGCATCATAGCTGTCTGTAAGAGCCTTGGCCCACGTCCAGTAAGAATTAAACGTGATTCCGTGACGCAGCCGCCGCTCGGCACCTAAAGTCATGGCGTGGTAGATGGAGTCACCCCCGTTAGTTCGATAAGTGATGTCCCGATACTGAGGGTAGGGGCGCCGGCTGTCACTGAAGGGAATGGTACTCGGCTCCGGCAGATTGAGATTCGGGTACCAGTAGAGGTGAGTTGATTTGGTACCAATGTACTGCAGCCTTCCCACCATGGCTTCGATCTGGCGTTCGAGGGTCAGATTCCATTGTTGGACATAAGGATTTTTGATATTAGGATCCAGAGCATTAATACTGATGGTGCCAGGTCGCTCGCCGACCACTCCAGCCGGAAAAGCAGCCGGGAGTTGCCAAAGGGGAACTCCGTTCTCGATCCGATTCATGAAGGTCTCATTGCCACCCCAGGGACTTCCCGTGTTCAGATAGCCCAGGCTCAGGTTATCGTTATAGATTCCATAGCCGGACCGAATGACGGTTTTCTCATCGAAAGGCCGCCAGGCGATCCCTATCCTCGGCGCAAAGTTGTTCCAATCGGTGTGGCGCAGCCTGTCAGGAAAGCTGGCCTGAGCAGCAGTTACCAAGGTGATGGTCTGAGGAAAAGTGGGAACGACCTTGTCGATAGCCTCTTGGGAGGGTACGACCAGGTTGCCCGTTTTAGGATCAAATCCCGAATACAAGTCGTGGATTTCACGCGCCGGAAGATTGACATCCCAGCGCAGGCCGAAATTTAGCGTTAACCGCGGGCTCAGCTTGAAATCGTCTTGCACATACCAGCCGATGTACCACCCGACCCGCTGGTCGGGCCCCAGGGCCGCACGCGGGTAGTCTCGCGCACTGCTGAGAGGCAGACCCAGCAGGAAATCGGCCAGCCCGAAACCGGTGAAAACCCCCGTAAAAGCAAAACTCCCGGGCTTGGGCCAGAACAGGTTGTAGTTGACGTCTTTGCGCGTGTTGACGCCGAATTTGAGCGAGTGCCGCTTTCGCAGAAAAGTAACGTTATCGAAGAAATCCCACAGCCGCTGGTAACTGTTGCCGTGCGAGAACTGACCGTACCCTGTTATGCCTGTTATGCTGAGTGCCGGCAATCCTGTGATATTGCCTGAATAGAGGACCTCAGGCACCCCCTGTATCCCAAGCAGGTCGAGTAGCTCTTTTGCCTGGGCACCCACGCGCTGAGTATTGACAATCTGATTGATGCCGAACCGGAACTCATTGAGGAGACTTGGCCCAAACGTATGCGTGTCGGTGAACTGGTATTGGTCAAAGTGCCAATTAGACTGGTTTGGTCCGGAGACAAAAAATGTGTAGAACTGGCTCGAAGGATTCCAGAATCTGAAGTACCTGAAGAAGAACTTATTCTTGTTGCTAATCGCTTGGTCGAAGCGCAAATCGGCCCGGCGACTGGAAATGTTGTAATTGAAAAAGTCATCGACATAGGCGTTGTTGTTAAAGAGAGGAGTTGAGACATTGGGCAACGGATAAAACTTTTCGAAAAAACGTAAGGCGCCCGGGTATAATCGCTCAACCGGGATCTTGTTGCCAGGAAACGGCTGGCCCGTCAAAGGATCTTTGATGGGGATCAGCTCCCCGGAAGGGTCGCGAAAGTCAGAAAAATCCCCGCGTCTCATCGCCTCAGTGGGCGTGGTGAAAAGGGAGGCTCCACGAGTGGGCGCTTGATTGAGCTCGAGCGTGAACATAAAAAAAGTCCGGTTGCGGCCGTCGTAGAGTTTCGGAATGTAAACCGGTCCGCTTAAGTGCAAGCCCTCCCAATTATGCCGGCTGAAGGGCTTTTGAAATCCTTCCGGCACAGCGTGCGGTGGCGCGTCGAAGGCCGAGTGATGGGTGTCCCAGTAAAGGGAGCCATGGAAGTCATTCGAGCCGCTCCGCGTCAAAAGTGAGATCTGGGTTGGGGAGGGAGACTCCGCATTGGCATTCACCAATGTATACTTCCAGGATTTGACAGACTCGTAGTTGATGGAATGTTCCTCCATCATTCCACCACCGTTCGGACCCCGATTAGGCAGGCCATCGACGTCCCAGCTCGTTTGAGCTCCGCGGGCGCCGTTGATCGAGACTTGGTTGGCACTGACGGAGCCCGGCAGCTTGCCGACGGTCGATTTCAGGTCGTTGCGTGAGGCCACCGCGACGGGCAGACGGATGACTAGACTCCCTTCAATGGTATTCGTGGTCGTTGCCGATTCGGTCTCCAGGATCGGTGGAGCATCGCTGACGTCCACCGTCTCAGTAATCTCACCCACCTCCATTCTGATGTCCAGTGTGAGGGTCCGATTAGCTTCAACTAAAAGGGGTTGACGGCCGAATTTTTTGAATCCGGCCAGCTCTGCCTCAAACTTGTAAGTGTCAGGCAGCAAATTGGCCGCCCGAAATATTCCAACCTCGTTGCTGACGACCCGCGTAACAGTCCCCTTGCTAAGATTGGTCACTTTCACAGTGACACCTGCCAGGACCGCGCCTGTGGAGTCAGTGATCGTACCCGTCAAGCCTCCGTAATACTGTTGAGCCATTACAACAGGGACACCCATAAACCAAATCAAGCACCCGGTCATGATCCAGAATTCAAAGCTCTGGTTTGATCTCAGCGATCTAAGTTTTGCCTGAAGGTGTAAATTCTTCAGCCTGCAGGGAAATGCCATCCGGAATATTTCGAGCGCCTGAAGGATTTCAATGCGAAGGCTGTTCTTCAGTTCATTGCTCACCTGTTCTCGTCTGCTGTTTCCCGCGGCTGACTTTCTCAAAAGTCGCCATTTCCTGTTGCGCTTGTTCTTCATGCCCCTGCCTCAGGTAGATCCGGCTCAGCAGATAGTGCGATTCTGGGTATTGGGGATCAATCTGTGTCGAATGCTGGAGCATCTTCACCGCTTCCGCTTCCTGCCCAAGCTTGTCCAGCACTCTTGCCAGAACATAATAGGATTCGGCGGATTTGGGTTTCAGCTCGACGGCTCTGCGGGCAGGCGGCAAACTCTCTGAATAGCGGTTCCGCAACCAAAGGAACTTGGCTAGGTGCAGATAAGCCGATTCGTCGCTGAGCTTCTGTTGTTCGGTCGAATCAATCGCTCGGCGATAGGTTCCGATGACTACCTCGTCATTCTGCAATTCTTCTTGGGCCAGACCTAACAGGTCATAAGCCTTCATATAGGTTGGATTCAGCCTGGTCACGATTTGGAACTCGCCTTCCGCCATAGAAAAGCGATTGGTTGTGTAACAAAGGAGTCCCAGGTGAAAATGAATAACGAAATCGTTGGGAGCGAGTCGCAAAGCCTCTTTTAGAGCCGGTTCAACAATATCTAGCCGGTTTAGGGCGACGCCATTGAATGCCAGCAGCTTGTAGGCTTCGGGGTCGCGCCGTTCGAGGGCCAAGCTGCGTTGCACGCGCTGGATCGAGTCCTTGAATTGCTTCTGCTTAAATAGAATCTGAGCCTCCAGCAAGCAGGTCTCCGCCGTTTCTCCCCGGACGGCTACCTCTGCCTTCACTTGCTTCTGCGCTTCACTGATACGGCCGGCATCGAGCAACTGCTTGATGGCTTGTCTCAAGGCCGTCTTGCTCGAACCCTCGATGGGGTCCTGGGACACTGCTGGCAGAATAGAGGAAGACGCTGTAAGCATCATGATCCAAATCAAAAGCCTTCTCGACGGGTGCACTGTTTTGGTTGAAAGGAGACGCATAGTCAGTTCTTGTTTAGGGCGGGTAGCTTTAGCGTTTGATCCGAAGCGCGATGTCAGATGTCAACAGAATCTGTAGGAGTCGATTACCCCCTCTATGGGAGAACTTGTTCGTGCGGACCTCTGAACGCGAAACCGGATCAACCCAATCCGCTTTGTAAGCTCCGGCGGGCAGGCTCAGTAGAAGCTTGTCAGAATACGTTCCGGGAGTTAGCGTGTAGGCGCTTCCTTTTCCATCCATACTGGGGTGGGGGTACAAGGCACGCGGATGAATGTGAATAGCCACGGCTCGTTCAATCGACCGTGGTCAGGCTCAGAATTTCCCTTGACTCTGTGGCGTCTTCAGCGAGCGCCTTTGACGTAAACACTACCGCTGTGGAGGCTTTCTTTT
>QHZP01000261.1 GCA_003224715.1 Acidobacteriota bacterium
TTTTTGTCAGCGCTACCAAAGGCATTGAAAACCAGAGCCTGCAACGGATGTCAGAAGTGATTGGGTATGTGGTGTCTCCTGTTTTCTCCCCTAAAATCGCCGTTATCTCAGGGCCCTCTTTTGCCAAAGAGGTCGCTAAAGGCGATCCTACCGCCATTGTGGTGGCCAGTCAGGCCAAGGAAATCGCAGAATTAGTGCAACGCGATTTTTCCGGTCCTTCTTTGCGACTTTATACGAACCCGGATGTGGTGGGCGTCGAATTGGGTGGGTCTGTCAAAAATGTCATCGCCATCGCCGCCGGAGTTTGTGTGGGCTTGGGTTTTGGTTATAACTCGATGGCCGCTTTGATTACTCGCGGACTGGCCGAGATGACACGTCTGGCTCTGGCCTGTGGTGGAAAACGAGATACCTTGGCAGGACTGGCAGGCATGGGCGATCTGGTATTGACCTGTACGGGAGGCCTGAGTCGTAATCGCGCCGTGGGTGTGCAGTTGGGACAGGGTCAGAAACTTTCTGACATCGTCAACAACATGCGGATGGTGGCCGAAGGCATCATGACCGCCCGCGCAACCTTAAATTTGGCCAGGAAATACCAGGTGGAAATGCCCATCACCGAACAAATGGACTACGTCCTAAACCAGGGTAGGAACCCGCGTGACGCCATCCGTGACCTGATGGAGCGTCGCCTCAAAGATGAATAAAACGGGGTTAGTCTGTGTTCTTTAACCAGCCGGTCAAGGGCGGTGCCCCACAAACGCTAACTTTATGACCTCCAGATCCTGCTGGAAGACCGAAACGCCAAGAACGCTAAGCACGCCGAGAAAAAAAGAGATGAAAATGGGCTAGCCTTCCGCTATATCCCTGCTCCACCGGTTCTTCCGGGTGGCTTCGGACTATCGGTTTGACACCCTTGGCGTTCTTGGCGTTTCCATGTTCTCAGAGTCCTGTGGCCAGCGGTCGATCAGTGTGCGAAGAAATAGTCGAAATCTCAGTTAGGTTAGCGCTTATGGGGCGATGCCCTTGATAACCCGGCCTGAGAGCCTCAAGTAAGCCAGTAGTTGAGCTTCGTGAATCCCAATTGAAGTCCTTTGTATTCGACTGGCTGGGAGAGAGTGTTCCAGGATGCCAACTGGAAAGCGGGCCCAACCTCTTCTTCATGCCCTTCATGTTCTTCATGGTGGAGAATTCCCCCAACTCCAAAATAACAGGTCTAGGCATTGCCGGTGACCGGGCGCCAAAACGCCTAATCGTCTCGTACCGTACCTATGAGTATCAGGAAATCCCTGATGATTCGGGCCGTCAATCCCCAGATTTCTCGTCCTTGATAACGGTAGAAATAAACAGGCAAATCTTGGCTGAATCTTTGCCGGATCTCAACCCGCAGATTGGTTTTATCTTGGAACAGACTAAACGGCACCTGAAGGACCTCTTCCACTTCATCTGGATTGGGGCTCAGGTCCACGGGGGGATCTATCCAACCGACAAAGGGTGTAACAATCAGTCCATTGATGGATACATACTCATCAAACTGACCCAGGAGACGAACGTGACTTGGCGCTAAGCCAAGTTCTTCCCGGGTTTCTCGCAAAACGGTCTGGCTCAAAGGCTCGCTTTCGGTTTCCGTCATCCCGCCCGGAAAAGAGATTTCGCCTTTATGAGTTTCAACTTTTTGGGTTCGCCGAGTCAGTAATAAGAAATGTTCTCTATTTCTCTGGAATATTGGTATCAATACAGCCGCCCGGCCATTGTGCTCCAAGTCTAACTTTCGCGGAGTTCGAGAGTTTAAAAGAGATGAAATTTTCTTGCAGAATCTGGAAGCAGAATCGTTGACTGTGTTCAATAGAAATCCCGTTCAAATAAATTAAAAAGCCGCACCAATTCATATTAGAGAAAAGGTGAAAGAGAGGTCAACTCCCTTGAAAATCCCCCTTAACAAAGGGGGAGAAAAGCCGAAGGCTTCAGGGGGTTGTCCCGTGAGCCAGCGCGGGACGCCAACAAGACAACCCCCAAAGCCCTAAGGGCTTTGCCCCCTTTTAATAAGGGGGAATCACTCATTTTCATTTCCTGTGGCGCCACCTCCAGTGGCATGGATGGCTCTCCTGAAAATCCCTCCCTATCAACACGTGAAGCTGTGAAAAAATTAAAAACCGGCGAGATTGGGAGGGCGAGGCTCCCGCCGAGCCTCCTGGGGCAAGGACTCGCTGGGCCGATGGCCCAGACGGTGGAGTCCTTAAGGAGATGCTTGCTTCTTTCTGAAACGGTTTCCTCCTAGAAAGTTGAGGAAATAAAGAAAGCACCCCAAGGCGAGGGCTCCAAGACTCATCATCACCTGGTTAAACGTACTTTGGAAGAGCAGCCAGAGGGAAAGGATGATGCAAACAAGAGGAATCTCATTTGCAAAAGGAATCTGGAATCTCGCCTCATCTGGCAACATCCTTTTGCGAAGTCGGAGCAAGGCCAAACAGGTGGCGATATACTGGACAAGCCTGGCAATGGCCGAAAGAGCTGCCAGTTGCACAAAGGTACCTGACAGGGTAAGGCCCAAGGCCACCATCGCGTAAAACAAGATTGAGAAATAGGGTGTACGAAAGCGGGAGTGAACTTGACCAAAGACAGCCGGCAACTGACGATGCTGTGCCAAAGCATAGGTCAACCTTGGCCCAGCCAGCATAAGGCCGCTGTTGGTTCCTGTCGTTGAGATCAGGGCGCCCAGTGTAATCAGGGTGCCGCCAAGGGGGCCCATGAAGTGAGCACAGGCCGATGCCAAAGGTGTCTTCGATTGGGCCAAACCGGGGAAAGTGCCGGAGGCGACCAGTTGGATGGAAACATAAACGATGGTGACCAAGGTCATTGTGGCCAGGATGGCTTTGGGAACATTGTAGCGAGGGTTGTCGACCTCCTCGGCTGGAATAGTGAGTATCTCAAAACCGCCGTAAGCGAAGATCAGCAAGAGCGCAGCTTCCCCAAAACGATGGGTGGCCGGCCAGGTCAAAGGCAAGAGATTCTTCGCCTGAATGGAAAAAATTCCTACACCCATGAAAATTGCCAGCGGCAAGAGTTTCCCCACGGTAAAGAAGTTTACCAGCCAGGCGCCATAGCGAACTCCCAATAGGTTAACGAGCATGAGGAAAAGCAGGACTCCAGTCAGGATGATGGCTTGAGTTAGCCCGTGCGCCGCGGCTGGCCAGAGGTAACCCAGATACGTAGTAAAAGCATTGGATACGGCTCCAGTGCTGGTGGCCCTCACCAGCCAGGTGATCCAGCCCACTTGAAAACCAATAAACGGGCCGAAGGCCTCCCGAGCGTAAAGATAAGGTCCCCCGGCAACGGTAAAATAGCTTCCGATCTCTGCAAAACACAAGGCAATGAGAAAAACCACTATGCCTGAAAACAAATAAGCTGCAGGCCCTGCGGTTCCGAGAAGCTGAGCTACCGTCGCCGGCAGGACAAAAATTCCTGCCCCAATAACGCCGTTGATTCCGATGGCCGTAAGGTCCAATGGTCCAAGGGCCCGCAGAAGTTTTGGTTCCATGCAAGCTTTCCTGAGGAATGCGGTATCGTCCGAGGATGGATCAAAATCAACCTTATAACACAGAAATCTGGTATCAGCACAGCCTTCGATCGATTATGATATGCTCCTTTACCAGCCTCAGGGGTTGACTTGAGGGGTCTTGTCCCTCTATAGAGGCCTTCTAGTAGCGGTATAATAATTTATGCCTTGGTAAGCAAAACATGTCGCCTAGAAATACCTGAAGTCGAGCAAATTTAGTAAGTGTGAAAGGAAGCAAGCCATGCAATTGGAGCTCACTCAAGAAGAGCAAGATTTCTTAAAGGAGCTGCTGCAGGAAGACTATCAAGAACTACGGGAGGAGATCTACAAGACTGAGGGCTATAAGTTCAAGCTGGGGCTTCGCACTAGAGAGAAAATTTTTGAATCTCTCATGAAAAAACTGGCGGAGATGGCGCCGGTCAAGACAGGTTGAGGACGTTTCACCTCGGGGATGGGTCGCAGCGAAGAACGGTCTGGCTTTACGCCCTAAACTTACTTTTGAAAGCAGCGAGTTCGAATCACCCTGCGGAGCCATAAAAAAACGGGTGAGGGTATTCTTGATGAGCACTGATGAACTGGGTGGCGAGGTTTTCGCCATCCATTTGTGTCCTGGCCATCGACAAGCGATGCAGAAGGTCGCGCAGGCAAGAGCTGTGGAAGGTTTCGGATTGGAAGGGGACAGTCACGCGCGGTCCAAAAGCAAACGGCAGATGCTTTTGGTCGAACTTGAAACCCTGATGGTGCTTGATATCCCTTTGTCTGCTGTTAGAGACAATATCACGACGAGAGGGATCGAGTTGATGAAGCTGAAAGGGGGGCAGAAGCTTCGCCTGGGTGAAACGGTGCATTTGGAAATTACACAGCCTTGCGAACCTTGCAGTCGCATGGATGAAATAAGGCCAGGCTTGAAGAAGGCCTTGGAAGGGCGCCGTGGCATACTGGCAAAGGTCATTGTTGGGGGAGTGTTCTGCGTAGGAGATCCAATTGAAGTAGTGGACTAAGCGTGTCTTCCCAGGTCATTATGAAGCTCCCAAGGCCTTTGCGGATAGCCTGGCTCCAACCGCCCTGCCAGAGTGCTGGCAAGGCTCCCACGCCAGAAAGCGGCCCCAAGTTGCGGCGCTGTCACATTGCGGAGCGAGATGGTAACTAACCGATTTGTATTGGCGAATCTATTGCATCGGCCGATGCGGGCTTTTGCCAGCGTACTGGCTATCAGCCTGGAAGTTTTGTTGATCTTGATGATTGTAGGATTCTGCCGAGGAGTCATTGTTGACAGCGCCAACCGCCAGGAAGGCATCGGGGCCCATATTTTCTTGCAACCCCCCAACGCTCCACCCATTTTTACTTCCAGCGGTGTAGTTATGCCGATTTCGGACGCAGAGAAGCTCAGGCAAGTTGCAGGTATTCGAGCGGTGGCGCCCGTCCTTTACCAGGTAGAATTGCAAGACGGGTTGGTGACCATCTTTGGGGTGGACCTCAAGAGTTTCGATGAGGTGTCCGGAGGGTTGACCTATCTTCAGGGCGGCCCCTTCACCAGTGCTTCCGCCAATGAAATAATCATCGACGATTTGGAGGCCCAATCAAAAAATCTGCAGGTTGGAGATTCCAGAGAGTTCAAAGGACAACGTTTTAGAATCTGCGGGGTGGTTCAACATGGAAAAGGCGCCCGAGTATTCATGCCCATCGAAACCATGCAAGAGTTAGTGGGAAGAAAAGGTATGGCCTCCATGATGTTTGTCAAGTGTGACGACCCGGCCCAGACCGGTCAGGTTTTGAAGTCTATTCAAACTGTTTTGCCCGGTTACCGCGCATTCTCAGTTCAGGACTGGGTAAGTCGAATCATGAATACCAATCCTCCGGTCCTAGATGTGTTTCTGAACGTTGTCGTCGGGGTCGCCGTGCTTATAGGTTCTTTCGCGACATTGGGATTCTCAAGGCCATTGGAGCATCAAAGTCTTATATTATGGGTGTCATCCTAAGAGAATCACTTGCCCTCTGCGTCCTCGGTTTGGTCTTGGGGCTGGTGTTGACAGCGCTGGGAAGAGAGATCTTGCACGCAATTTTCCCCACCCAGCAGGTGCTGATTTCACTGTCTTGGATCTTACGATCGACTCTTCTGGTGCTGGTTAGCGGAGTTCTGGGGGCCATCTACCCGGCATTGCAAGCGGCCAGCAAGGACCCTATTCACGCCTTAGCCTACGAGTAAGCGATTTCGTCGGGACGTTACGATTGCCCGAAGCACTCCCACGATCTGATTTCAGTTCAAATAATTAGCCTCCTTCGCAACTTTATTAACAACTCCGTGTTTAAGGAGGGAAAGCGGTTAATTAAGAAGACGAAAGGAGAGACTGAGATGAAGTTGGCAAATCTGAAATCAGTGGCAACCACAGCGTCAGCCATTTTGTTTATTGGAAGTCTTGCAGTTACAGAGGCCGGTATCAATCAACGTCAGAGGAGGCAGCAAAGACGAATCTATCAGGGAGCCAAGAGCGGTCAATTAACCGGCAAAGAGTTCAACAAATTGGAAAGAGGAGAAGCGAAAATTGAACGGGACAAACGGAAAGCCAAGTCGGATGGAGATTTTACTCCCAAGGAACGGGCTAAGATCAATCGGGAACTTAACCACGAAAGCCGCCAGATCTACAAACAAAAGCATGACGGCCAGACGGCTACTCATCCGCCACTGAACATAAATCAACGGGAGAATAGACAGCAGAAGCGAATCTACCAGGGAGTGAACAGCGGTGAATTGACTGGCCACGAGTTCGGAAAGTTAGAAAAGGAGGAAGCCCGTATCGAAGGCGATGAGGCAAAGGCCAAATCGGACGGAAATTTCACTCCCAAAGAACGGGCCAGGATCAATGGAGAATTGAATAAGGCCAGTCGTGACATTTACCGGGAAAAGCACGATAGCCAGGACAGGAACTACCCAAAGACTTTTCCCTTGATACCCCGGCCCATCAGGGGTAGCCACGATCACCGCGTATTTTCGGTGATCGTGAACAGTTCTCCACCAAAAGCCCACGGTTCAAAAAGGACATTGACCGTGGGTGCTTGAATAGGCGGCTCCGGAACCGGAACCAGAATCACGGTTGATCATGCTGCGAAAAACCCGGTACGGGGCCCAAAAGGTAGCCCAGCCGGAACCCACGGTTCGCCTGCCAATGACGAGAGCAAGGTTGCTGCGCTCCCCAAGTAACGGTCCCCCCACCCGCTCTTGTGAACACTTCTCAAGCATCACGTCTCACCTCTCGCCTCTTTCCTTGGGAGACGCCGGTTATCAAAAAAGAAACACTCTCCCGTCGCCCCCAATCGGGGGGAGAGGGGCAGGGGCAG
>QHZP01000262.1:0-7136 GCA_003224715.1 Acidobacteriota bacterium
GGATACGTGAACCCACGTCATCAGCCCCTGACTACTGCCTACGGACACCTGACCACAGACAAGAAGCGAATGAACAACGCAAAAAATAATTTCCTTCGCCCGTTGGGCTCGACCGGACTGCATTGCTTCCCCCTGGGCTTCGGCTGTTATCGCATTGCAGATGGAAATGCGGAGCATGAGTCGGCCCTCCGCCTCTATCTCGATCGAGGGGGCAACTTGATTGACACCAGCGCCAATTACACCGACGGCCAATCGGAAATCCTGGTGGGCAAAGTCTTGAAAAATTATTCACGAGAAAAGGTCATTGTTGTGACTAAGGCCGGCTACATCCAGGGACAGAATATGAGGCTGGCCCAGGCGCGCTCCTTTCCCGAAGTCGTCAAATATAGCGAAGACTTATGGCATTGCATTCATCCGGAGTTCCTGGAAACGCAAGTCTCTCTGTCGGCCCAGCGAATGCAATTGGAAATGATCGATATTTTTTTACTGCATAACCCGGAATATTTTCTGAGCCACCGGTCTCATGACAGATCGCTGCTCGAAGAGGACCACCGCGAGTTCTATCGACGCATCGGACAGGCCTTCCGTTTCTTGGAAAAGCAGGTCGCTGAAAGAAAGATTAGCTGGTACGGCATCAGCTCTAACAATTACGGGCTTCCGCTGTTGGATCAGACAATGACCAGTGTCCATCGTTGCCTGGAGGCAGCCCGGAACATCTCTTCGAGCCACCATTTCCGGGTCGTTCAGCTTCCCCTGAACCTTTACGAGAGCGGAGGAGCGCTCGAATCCAATAACCAGGGAGTGTCTGTCCTCGACTACTGTCACAACCAGGGGCTGGGAGTCTTAATCAATCGCCCGCTCAATGCCTTCTACGGCAACCAGATGATTCGCCTGGCAGATTTCAGCGGACCGGGTGAGAGCCCTCCAGGCAAACAGGAATTGAAAGCAGTCTTGCAGCCCTTACGGGCGCTGGAAGAATCTTTGCTTGAGCAATTGGGAATGCCGCTCCTGCAAGGAGGTCGTTCCGGGTTGGCCGATTTGCTCGAAAAACTCCTGCCCCAGGTGAGGTCCGCCGGCCACTGGGAGCAGATCGTGGGTCGACACGTCATTTGGCCCATCCAGCAATGGGTCGGAGCTTGCCGGCAGAAGTATCAGGGAAACCTGACCTGGGAAAACTGGCTGGAACAATTTGTTCGCTTGGTAAATCCACTCTTGTTTGAAGAGATCGAACGTTATCTGCGTGCTCAGCAACAGTCTGAATCGGACCGGGTGAGAAAACGATTGGAGCAATGCGGGTATCCTGCGACCTCCCATTCGCTAAGCCAGATCGCCATGAGTGTTTTATTGAACCTTCAAGGCGTATCCTGTGTGTTGAATGGCATGAGACGTCCAGCCTACGTGGAAGATGCGCTGGGAACCGTTCATCTTCCCAAGGTGAACGCCCTATCGATTCTTAAGGAGTTCGCTGCCTAATTTTTGGTAATGATCTGAACGATCCATCCGATACAGGAAACATCGTCATGACGACAGATTATATTGCCATAATCCTTTCTGCCTTCTCATTTGCCATCTCGCTCTACACACTCTGGGCGGTCAGGGTATCGCCGTTTCGATTGATTGTCTATCCTCCAGCCGTTGTTCTCCTGAATCGAGCCGAATCGTCTCTGGTATTGGATTTAACTTTCTTCAATCATGGAAGAACCCCAGCAGCCATTCTGGATATGGAAATTACTCTGCGCGATCCAGAGGGAAAAGCTGTGTCTTTTCCCCTCAAGCCGAAAGCATTTCATCAAACACCATTCCCACATGAAGGCTTTAAGAATGAACCGTGGCTCATCTCCCATTTCTCAGCTTTCACCATCAAGAAAGACGAGACCGTCAATAAGACGGTATACTTTTCTCCTTCCGGACAGCCGTCTGAGACCCTCCGATCGGGCGCTTCGGTGATAGACACGGTTCGCATAGCCTTTAACGTCAACAATCGGTGGAACGGGAAATGTTTCACATTGAATTACTCTGAATTCAACGACTACGCGCAGCAATCAGAGGAAAGCTCATTTCTAAAACCTCCTTTTGCTCCCCGCTTCTTCCCCAACGTCAAACCTTTATACCTGTGTGGTTCCATTTTTGATCCGGTAGCCTAAACTCAAGCTAACCTAACTAATCAAGGGCTCTGGCCCTTGATATCCCTGCGCCGCCCCACCACTGACAGGGAGCTCGAAGCGCCAGCGAGGGTCATCGCGCGCCTGTCCCTCGCTGGCGCTTCGGGCTCTCAGTCCGTCCCCAAAACTGACGCCCCCTCACCCCAGCCCTCTCCCCGCCTCGGCGGGGAGAGGGAGAAGACTGGGAATGGGGCCGCAAACCCAGGGTTCCGCTGGCGCTGCACCCTGGGCTACCCATATTTCGCCCCTAGCGGGGACAAAACACTCAGCCCTTCTGACTCCTGGCTCCTGACTCCTGACTTCTCATATCCCAGCACGCGCCAGGCGGGTTGGGATATCAAGGGCGACGCCCTTGCCTAGTTAGTTTCTGTCGCGAAACGCTCGAGGTGGTGCGGGCGCTCCTGCGCACGCTTGTTGAACGCGCGACGGAGCGCGCGTTCCACCCTAGCTATCATCTGACACCGACTGGCGGAGCGGGGAAAAAGGCCAGTTTCGCGACAGAAACTAGTTAGAACCGTCGGGTGTGTCTTAGCGCGCGGCATTTGGTAGGAAGATCAAATTTTTTGGAACTTTTCAAGGCTGGAAAGTGAATTACATATAACAGCCGGTGCTTTATGATACAAGTTCAGGGTGACACTCCGCATGACCCCAAGCGACGACGAACTCTTGCAGCAGCTGAGAACTGGAGATGAAAATGCCTTCACCACACTCTACCGGCGACGGCAGGGGGGTGTTTACCGGTTCGCGCTCCAGATGAGTGGATCCAAGACGATCGCCGAAGATATCACCCAAGAGGTATTCCTGGCGTTGATGCAGGACTCACGGGGTTACGATCCTAACCGGGGCTCTCTGGCCGGGTACTTGTTCGGGATCGCGCGAAATCATGTCCTGCGTCATTTGGAGCGGGACCGGTTGCACGACCCAATCAGGGATGAGCCTGATGGAGGCGAGGCAGGCGCTGCGCCTCCGCTCGTGTCTCCTGATGATCCCCTGGATGACTTGACGCGTCACGAGAAGATCAAGTTTGTGCGGCAGGCGGTTCTGGCCCTGCCGGCTCACTATCGCGAAGTGGTGGTCCTTTGTGATTTGCATGAAATGAGCTACGCGGAGGTCGCCGCCGTGATCGGATGCGCTGTTGGCACTATCCGTTCGCGGCTACATCGAGCTCACGGCTTATTGATCGACAAGCTGCGAGACGGGACTCGCCCCGGCTCGACTTCATCCAAAATGAATGCGAGGTGTTTCGCGTGAACTGTCAAGAGTTTCAATCAATCGTCCGCGATCTGGCCAATAGCCAACCGGTGGAAACTCCCACGCGTCTGAGCGGACTGGCCCATGCCAAAACGTGCCGAGGCTGCAGCGCACGCCTGGAGGAGGAACGGACTTTGTTGGCCGGCTTGCGAGCCGTCGTTTCCAACGACGCCGGGAAGGAAGCTTCCGCACGAGTCGAATCAGAACTTCGCATGGCCTTTCTCCGTCAGTGCAGCATTTTGCAGCAGCGCAGCGTTGGTTCTTCTCCCGCTTTCACCTGGCAGTGGCGTCGTCGGGCTCTGGTAATGTGCGCCCTGGCAGCAGTCCTGGCGTTGGTCGTATGGCTCTGGCCGCGCACTCCGATTTCCAGGCACGCCCAGCCAACAGGTAGCGTCGTGGCCGTTCCAGGAACCGCACATCAGGACTCCTCTGGGCCGATTGCCACAGCCGTTCAGCCAGCGTCCAAGGGCGGGGCTCGGTTGGCTGCCCGGTCCAAGGCGAGCCGGACCCGTTTTCTGCCCCGGCATGACAGTGTCACCGAGAGGGTTCGCCGTTCTGCGGACGATAGCCAGACCGGGCCGGACCGGACCGGAACTGAGACAGCAACCGATTTTCTGCCATTACTGCTCGTGGGCGCAGCAAACGAATTCGAGCGAGGACAGGTCATACGAGTCGAGCTACCGCGCTCGGCGCTGATCTCGTTTGGCCTGCCGATGAACGAGGAGCGATCGAGAGAGCCTATTAAGGCTGACGTTGTGCTGGGCGAGGATGGCCTGGCCCGTGCCATCCGTTTCGTTCAATAGACACTGGGGGTCTGGTAGGGACAGTCTGACAAATGTTGGGCTGATGCAATTTTGAGCGAGAGAAAGAGAGGGCTCATGCGAATTGAAAGAAAATGGCTAGTTGTTGCGATGTTGCTGGTTGTCGGGTTCGGCCAGCCGAGGGTATGGGGTGAAGAACCTCCTAAGGATGAGCGGGAGTCGAAGCAGGAGCACGATGTGATCATCCAGGAACAACCTTTGGCGGCGGGAGTCGCTCAAGAAGGCCGCGGTCCGTTAACGTTCGGCGCCGCAGCCGCATCGGGTACACCGGGTGGGGTCACCTTCAGCTTCGTGTCATCAGAAATGAGTTTCGAGGGTAAGAGGGTCAAAGGAGCGCCTTATTCGGCCGAGGCCACCACTGAAACCGTGCAGATGCTCAGCGACGGTAACCGCATCACCCAGAAGAGCACCACTTCGATGTATCGGGATAGCGAGGGGCGCACGCGGCGCGATCTGACTCTGGGTGCCATCGGACCGTGGGCCGCGGCCGGCCAGCCTCCCCAAACCACTATCATCCAGGATCCTGTGGCCGGCGTGCATTATATTCTTGACCCGAGCAGCCACACGGCGCGCAAGCGGGCGATCCCTTCCCTAGACAAGAAACCTCCTGAACTTTCCCGGAACGCCACAGTAGCGAAAGATAATAAGAAAGCTGCCTTCGCCGAACCGCCGCCGCTACCTGTAATCCCTGGCCCGACAGAGTTCCATTACTTCAAGATGACTTCGCCTGAGGAGAAGCCTCAAACCGAATCTCTTGGAAAGCAAGTGATCGAAGGGTTGCAAGCCGAGGGGACCCGTACGACCATTACAATTCCGGCAGGCCATATCGGCAATGAACTTCCCATCCAGATTGTTTCCGAGCGCTGGTATTCCCCCGAGTTGCAGACCGTCTTGTTGAGCAAGCACTCGGATCCAAGATTTGGGGAGACGGTTTACCAGTTGACCCATATTGACCGCAACGAACCAGCCCACTCGCTCTTCGAGGTGCCTTCTGATTATGAGGTTAAGAGTGATCAACACTTCTTCTTCCGCGACTTTCACAAACGCCCGGCCCCGGCGGAAGGAACTCCGTAGTAACCGCAGTGTTGGATCTGTCACAGGGGACGAGGACGAGACCGAAATATCAGTAGCCCGACCGGTCAAGGACGGAGTTGCCTCGAGGAACGCGACCTACACGAGGCCACAAGAATCTCTCATGATCCTTCGGATCGCCACGGCGATGAAAATTATTCCCATCCGCTGGAGGGAAGCTGTGAAAAATTGAAAATTGAGAACCACAGGGGCGCCCCCTCCACCCTTGGCCCCTCTCCCTCAACGGACAGGGGAAAGTAATCGTTAGACTTAACTCCCTCGCCCCAACAGCGAGAGGGGTGAACGCTTGATACCGAAGTTACGCACCACTGATATTAGCCTCGGAGAGGCGCAAGACATTAGCCCACGGCGGGTGTAACTGCGAACTCACCTATTCCTTGTGTTACAATCGTAACTGACCAGAAGGCCGCCGCACAGATTCTGGAGTCATGATGTGAACCTCTTCCGGCTGGGCCTTCGATTCCGAAGAATCCACCTGAAGGAGTCCCATGGAGATGCCTGTCACAAACCTCGGAGGTAATCCGGATGTGGTTGTCATTGGCGGCGGGCCAGCCGGTTCCACTGTCTCGGCCCTTATCGCGCAGCAGGGCTACAGCGTCCAACTCTTCGAACGCGAGCATTTCCCGCGCTTCCACATAGGCGAATCGCTCATCCCCGAGACCTACTGGGTACTCAAGCGCTTGGGCATGCTCGACAAGCTGAGGAGGAGCCCCTTCGTCAAGAAGTACAGCGTCCAGTTCATCAGCAGCAACGGCAAGCAGTCGGCCCCTTTCTATTTTTGGGACAACAAGCCGCACGAGTGCTCGCAGACCTGGCAAGTCGTCCGCAGCGAGTTCGACCTGATGATGCTGAACAACGCTCGGGAATACGGCGTGGAGGCTTACGAGGGTGTGCGTGTACGCGACGTGCTGTTCGAAGGGCAACGTGCGGTCGGCGTGAGAATTCAACGGGCGGACGGTTCAGGCCAGGAAGTGCGGGCTCGGGTGATCGTGGACGCCAGCGGCCAGAGCGGGTTGTTGCAGAACAAGTTCAAGCTGCGGGTTTGGGATCCGGTACTCAACAAAGGGGCCATATGGACCTATTGGCAAGGGGCCTTCCGCGACACCGGCAGGGATGAAGGCGCCACGCTCGTCCTGCAGACTGCGAATCGTCAGGGGTGGTTCTGGTACATTCCCCTGCACGAGGACCGCGTCAGCGTCGGCGTGGTGGCACCGTTCAACTACCTCTTCAAAGGACGAGTCAGCCATGAGCAGACCTACCGGGAGGAAGTGGACCGCTGTCCGGCCGTCAAGGAACGCGTGTCGGTGGGCCGCCGCGTAACCGGTTACTTCGCCACCACGGACTATTCGTATCGTGCGAGGCAAGTCGCAGGTGACGGTTGGGTGCTGGTCGGCGACGCCTTTGGCTTCCTCGATCCCCTGTACTCTTCGGGAGTGCTACTGGCGCTGCGGTCCGGGGAGATGGCCGCCGACGCGATCGTGGAAGGACTGCGGCTTGGAGACTTGTCTGCCGCCCAGCTTGGGAAGTGGGGGCTGGGCTTCAACCAGGGTGTAGACCGCATGCGGCGCCTCGTCTGCGAGTACTACGACGGCTTCAGCTTCGGCCAATTCGTCCGCACTTACCCTCAGCTCAAAGGCACGATTACCGACTTATTGATCGGCGACCTCTTCATGGACCGCGTGGATAGCGTTTGGCAACCGATGGAGTCGCTCTACCCGGAAGGCAAAGTGCCCCCGCCGGCCTGGGATTCCGAGACGTCGCCGCAGCACGCCCAGAACAAAGCCAATGAGCTGATCCTTCCAGAGGGACA
>QHZP01000262.1:7148-12381 GCA_003224715.1 Acidobacteriota bacterium
TAATCGGCAAAAGCGGGTAGCGACAGGCATTCCTGCCTGTCAAACTCGTCTCTGGAGCAGCTCCAGACAGGCAATGCCTGTCTCTACTTGAAATGTCCAATCTCCAGCGCAAGAGCGCGCGAGAGGCTGGAGTCCTTAGTCGGCGTCTGAGTGAGCTCCCGTGGGTGCAGCTCGCGATGGAGAACCGGGGTGTTCGCAGCGGGGGTGACGGAATTCACCCGGATGTTTCCACTCTGAGCGCGCAAGATGCGGACCGAATTGCTTAGGTATTTCCACCGCGCATTAGAAATCTCAGAAATAACCCTTTAGCAAAATTCTTATTGCTCCTGCGATAGTGCCTTCCGGTAGGCGGGTTCTAACCCGGCCCGGGCGGCAACCTCCTTTGGAAAATCAGCGGCATCCGGCGGGATGCCAAGGTGATTGTTTTTCCAGCTGTGATTTTCCTTGCCGCAACGATTGAACCGGATTGCCTGCCCGGAGGTTTTGTAGATGACAGTATCCTCTATCAAAAAGCCTGTGCTTCCCTCGTCAAAAAAGATGCCGTTGTTGGGCGCTCCACCGAAGGCAAAAGGAGAGCGATAGACGTCGTGAATCAGGTTTCCGCGCAATACCGTGCCGGGTTGTAGTCCCAGGGTATAGATACCGCCCCCATCTGCCAATTCCTTCATCACGTGATGAATGTGATTGGATTCGAGCCGATTATTTCTGCAGGGTGTTGGGTTCGCATTCCAGGCAAATCCCAGCGAAATTCCCGTGTAGGGCAGATCATAGATTAAGTTGTGGGCAATCACGGCTCCGTCTGTAAATGCCGCCCAAATGCCGACGGCGCCATAGTAATCCACTCCGCAGTTGTAGATCAGATTATTCAGCACCCGATTATTCCTCGGCACTTCGGCGGGCGGAACGTTCCCATTGGGCTTGTCAAAAACATGTGAGAGATATTCTCCGATCATCAGGCCATTGGCGCTGACGCTGAAAATTTCATTGCCTTGGATAAGATTGTCGGAGCAGCCCCGGCGCAACCTGATGCCCACCCCACCCAGATGGCTGATTCTCCCGTCTTCCAGGCGGCAGGACTCTGCGAACTCCCAAAGAATCGCCGCTTCGATCTGCGGGAATTCCATCTTCATGTCGAGGTCTTCAGCTCGGGCGAGTGCCGGCGATGGCAAAGGGTAGTAAAAACAGGCCTGTTGGCCATGATACCCGTGGGCTGGCACAGGCCAGTCGGTATGTTCGAAGCTGATTCCCTTGAAATGAATGTCATGAACTGTCTGCCCGGCTTTCCCTTTGAGCTCGAGCAACCGTGTCAGTCTCGGAGCAACAACTCTCGTCCGAGTCATATCCTGGCCGTCGGGTGGCCAATAGTTCACGAGGCCGCTGCGACGATCCAAATACCACTCACCCGGCTGATCCAGCAGTTCCAGGGCATTCTCGATATAGCAGGCCATCCCGGCCCTGGGACGAATGGAGAGATGCCCAATCAGGTGCGGCGGAGACAGCGTGACGACACCTTTCGCCACATCCACGTTTCGAATCAGCTTTCGTGTAATCTCCCAGTTCCCAAGCACGACAGCCTCCGCGTCAGGAGCGGTCTGCCAGCTTTTAATTTTCCCTGGCGCAAGCCTCAGCGTTTGAGTCCGGAGGTCGGCACTCAGGTTGACGCCGGTCAGTTTAAAGTAAGGCGGATCAGCATTCCGGTTTGGCGTTCGTGCCCGGGGAACACGCTGTTCGTCAACGAAAAGTTGCCGAAAGTACCATTTACCTTCTCGAACCGCAGGAATTTCTGCTGTCCAAAGATTCCCCGACCCTTTCTTCCAGCCGGTGATTTCGGCGCCGCCACTAATGCGTGGATGCTCGCCATGATAGGCGGAATAGGTCACGGGTCTACCGGCAGTGCCAGAATCTTGCGGTTCGAATACTAAGGGCGCGGAAATCTGGTAATCGCCTTCTCGTATCAGAACTTCCGCTGGAGCACTGGAAGGATCAGCTTGACGCGCCGCCCGAATGCGGTCGCGGGCCGCGGGAATGGTTCGTAGCGGGCCGTCGCTACCTTCGCGGTTTGGGGCTGGCAAACCCCCTGACCACTTATCGCTACCGTTCGTTGCCACATAAAGTGTCGTCACCTTTTTCTTACTACCACATACCACCAACAAACCAAGGGTTGAAAGCAAAGCGACCAATAGGATCCATTTAGCTGAATAAGACGGATTCATGTCAGAGATCCTCGCGTTAGCGATTAGAAGGAATTTCGCCTGCTGGCGGTTCGAGGGCTTCCTGAGCCGTGCTCGCTTCGCCAAAGGCGGCTTCACCGAATTGCTCTATCAAAGATTGTTTTCAGACCATGCGGACTACTACATGATCATCGACCAGGAGGATTTTTATCATGGCTCCTACGAAAATAGCAGAAATCCGATCCCCGACCGTCAGGGACGGGCAGACCCGGCCAATTGCCTCAACCGCTCCCTAACGGTCGCGGCTCGGTCCAACTTTTTCATGCACTGTGGCGAGGCCTTGAGCGGCATGGGGAACTCTTCTGCATGTCATTGGTACCGCTTCTGCAATTACGCTGACGTATGAACCTGTGTCCGACTTTTTGCCCCATGCGTCTAACGGCACGATCAAACATCGGCCCCTGCAGGTCCCCTTGGCAAGCTGATCATGTTCCACAAGTCGTTCGCCGGGAAAGGCGGAGACTCTAAAACGGACACCTTCCTGGCTGACCCGCGAATTTTTTCGCGCCTCCAGGGGGGCTTGAGAGGGGGTTGTGCGCAGCGAAACAAGAACAAAATTCTCGTTTCGATCCACATAACCGGCTATTATACGCCCACGCTCCAAAAAAACTCGGTGGCAAAAGACACCGCGTTTGTTTCCGAGGGCCAGGCGCGGCCTTTCTTGCGCAGCACAGGTCAGGGAAACCAAAGGGTGTGCCTAAGACGTCGGTGGCGCAAAGTGGGTGAAATGTCCAAAGGAGATCGACCATGAAGGCTGCCTTCCCCAAATGGTTGCTGTTCTCTCTGCTGGCCTTGCTGTCATGGGGGGTCTTTGGATTTCTATCCAAGGTGGGTTCCCAAGAACTTTCTCCTGTGCAAATGCAGGTCCTGTTTTCAGCCGGAGTTTTCATACTGACGATTCCAGCCTGGTTCCGTTCGGGTATCGCAGCCAGCAGCGACAAACTGGGACTACTATACGGAACATTTACCGGACTGTTTTCAGTAATCGCAAACCTCGCTGTGTTTGCCGCCCTCAAGGAAGGTCAAGCTTCGATCGTTCAGCCTGCAACGGGACTTTATCCCCTGGTGACAGTTGTTCTGGCGGTAATTGTACTGAAGGAGCGGATGAACCGCATTCAAGTTACGGGCGTCATCCTTGCTTTGGTCGCGCTATGGATTCTTTCAATCTAATTCTTACCAGGCAAGGCCGTTGCCCTTGATATCCGTGAGTGCTCCGCAAGCTGCTGGGTCGCAGGCCGCCACAAGAAGTCAGGAGCCAGAAGTCAGAATGGCTTTGATGGGCAGCTTCCCGTTCTACGGCTATGCGCTCGATCCGAGAGAGGATGCTGGCGAAGGCATTCCTGGCGTATGAAGGGAGACCTGAGAGGGGTTAATTAACTGGAGGAACTGCATGCAAAGCTGGCTATTCTATGCGCTGATTGCTGTATTGCTCTATGGAGTGGTGGGTCTATTTCAAAAGCTGGCCACCAACCGAATTTCAGCCAGTGCTTCGGTTGTCTGTTGTGCCGTCGGCTTCCTCCTGCCTGTTCCCTATTTCGTGGCGACCAGCCGTCCCATCACTGCCAGTGCTCTATATCTCTTGATCGGCCTCTTGGTAGGCGTAACCAGTCAGTTGGGAAGCTGGTTTTTGTTTGCCTCGCTTGAAATCGGCGCCAAAGCCTCCATCGCGGTAACCCTGACGGCCCTTTATCCTCTGATTACGATCTTGCTGGCTACGACATTCCTGGCCGAAAGGCTGACTCCTCTACAGTGGTTCGGCGTCCTTCTGGCCCTGGTCGCGGGCGTACTGATATCCTATGAGACCCCCGCGGATCGGCGCACTTAAGGTACAGTAACCCGCAACAAGCTCTCCGCTCGGGCCAAACCCGCATCGGCACGGGTCAACACCGACTACAGGAAATGACCACCGGGCCCAGTTGATCGCATGGTCACCCCTTACAGCCAATGGCTGCCGGCTATCCAACTAGTCAGGTCAGGGTGTCGGCCCTAGAGCGTTACGTGGATCGAAACGAGAATTTTGTTCTCGTTTTGGGGATGGACTGAGAGCCCGAAGCGCCAGCGAGGGTCATCGGGCGGCTATCCCTCGCTGGCGCTTCGGGCTCCCAGTCGGGGGTTGGGGGCAGCAGGGATATCAGGGGTGAAGCCCCTGGCTAGTTGGACTTAGAATTGGATTCGAGCATTTCTTTGACTTTCTGGTACTGTTGCTCGCTCGGCGCTAGCTTGATCGCCTGGTTAATCGCTACGAGCGCATCTTGATACTTTCGCTGATGTCCAAGGGAAAGAGCCAAACCGTAAAAGGCTTGTGCGTTTTGAGGCTGGGCCTCGGTGAGCTTTTGGTAGAGGGAGGTAGCTTTTGGGAAATCGCGGTCATTTAAGGCTCTTTGACCGAGTTCGCGCCAAAGGTCACGCTGGATTTCTCTCTTTTTGTCTTGGTACTTTGTGCCAGGTTCCAACCGGATGGCGGTGTCGATCTCAGCCATCGCCTCTTCTTCCTTAAGCAATCCGCCCTGGCTTACTGCCAAGTTGGCGTGCAACGCCGCGCTGTTTGGAAAAAGCTTCAACAATTGTTGGAGTTTTTCGGCGGCCCGATCGTACTCCGCCTTTTCCACGGCTTCGGCGACTTCTTTGTTGGCTTTGTCTACGTATTTCTGGTTGAACATCACCCTTTCTATACTCAGATCTCCAGTCAACTCGATTTCCTCCTTAATCGGGATGAAGTTCTTGAGCTGGGCGAGGAGTTCGTACTTACCATCGGTCAGGCCTGCAACCTCGATCTTTCCTTGCCGGTCGGAGACTTCCTGTTCGAACCGCTTGGTGATCAGGTGAGTGATCCGGACATCCACTCTCGGAAGGGTTTTCCGGTCAGGATCGACGAACTTTATGGTTAGGTTCGCCGCGAGAACTGGCTCAGGGGAGATCATACCTGCCAGAGTTAGCACCAAAAGACCAGAGAGAAGTGCCTGAACGACCGCACTCAGCCAAGGGACCCTCATTGGATGGCG
>QHZP01000241.1:0-5244 GCA_003224715.1 Acidobacteriota bacterium
GATCTTTTCCACTCCGTGGTTTCGCGCGGCCTCCAGAACATTTAAGGTGCCTTCAACGTTGGTCCTGACATAACTTCTGGGAGCCACGTAAGAGTAGGGGATGGCAATCAAGGCGGCGAGATGGAAGACAACCTCCTTGCCCTTTACCTGTTGTGCAACAAAGTCACTATCTTCGATATTACCTGCCACCACCTTTAGGCTGGACTTGTCCTCCGGACTGAGAAATTCAAGATTGCCCCAATCACAGCGCGAGCTGTAGCGGAGCATGGCAGTTACTTCAGCCCCCGTAGCTAGCAGGGCCTCACAAAGATGACTGCCGATGAAACCACCGGCACCGGTAACCAATACCTTTTTGGATCTCCAGTTCATTAGACCTCACGGCAATGCCGATGGAATTTCCAGTCCAGACTCTTTCCGAAACCAGTCTTTAACCTTACTCCTATTTCGAAAAGCAATGACCGAGAAGTAGCATATAAGAACAAAGATCACTGCCTTCCTCAGATGCAAAAGCCAGACAAACAAAGACGGATAATATTCAAAGTGTACTTGGCTGGTGCCTTTGGGAAGGAGAATGCCTAGCTGGTTAAGATTGACTTTAATCGGCCTTTGGCTCTCTCCGTTCACCTTCACTGTCCAGTCTTTATTGAAATATTCATTGAGCACCAACATCGCGCGAGCATTGGTTCGCAGGATAAGTTCCAGAGAATTCTGAGCAGCCGCCTCCCTGAGCACCTCCCATTCAAGCTTGCTGTTCGAGCCGAGCCAAGCAGAGAATTTGGTTAAATCATTTGCGTGGATATATACCTTGTGAAGGTAATCGTCGTTTTCTTTAAGCTTAGACCAGAAGTCTTGGCTATCAGTGTAGGTTTGGGCAATTTGATTCACCAGGAAGTAATGTGGCCTGGCGTTTTCCGTGGAATAAAGCTTATAGCCTTCAATTTCACGTTCAAGTTGGTAATCAGAAAGAGGAATCGTGTTACAAGATTTACAGAGATAATACTTGGCTCCAAGCAGCTTGAAATAGTTTTTTGCGTTAAAAGCAAAAAAAACCTCCTGAAACTGGTTATAGGGTAAGGGATTCATGTACGCCTGGAAAGTACGCAGCCCGTAGTAAACTGCGTTCATAGACCACCATCGGGTGCTCGGAAGGTCATCCTGAATGATCAATCGATAACTGCGTATATTGTCGATTTTTGAGATTTCGTTCAGAATCCTATGGGAGCGGAGGTTGGGCTCGGTGAAATAATCGCCATCTTTGATTAAAGGAATAGTATCGGGAAACCATAGTTGAGGGGAGATCACGATAGCTGCCAATGCCCCTTGGAAAATTATTCCATTCAGTCTTGGCTTAAGCCGCAAGGCGAGTAGGATTGCGAGAAACAACAGGAAAGACCCGATTAGTATTGAATCGGGCATCCGGACTTTGTAACTTTGGCGAACATAATAAGAAGATAGAAACGCGAGCATAAACACACCGAAGGCAACAAGATGCTTTTTGAAATCGAGGTCCGAGGATTTCTTGACCCATTCTGTCAGATGATGGAAACCAAAAGCACTCAGCGCACAAAAAGTGAGGTTGAAAATAATCAAATGGCGCTCTGGTTCGCGGATCTTATTCCAGAGTGGCAATCGATAGTTTAGATAAGCTAAGCCCAGGTGTTCTCCAGTGGACGAGAACAAGGTATAGAGTCCAAGGATGAGAAAAGGGATGATCAGCCAGTTTCGCCTGGCCTTAAAAAGGCTGAAGGTTACCAGAAAAATCGGAAGAACGCCTAAATAGGAATTACCCACCTCGTGTTTCATGTTGAGAGGAAAAAACGTGTTGGCCAATTCCTTCGGCTGCGATTGATTAGCCACAAAGCAATCAAGGGGAATTCTCTCATGCCCAATGACCGCCTTTGAAGCGCTAACCCAACGGATCATGTTCTTGGCTGAAATGACAGAAGGGATTAGTGCTGGTGCGGATAGGAGAATGCTTATGCCGCTAAGCAGAATGAGACCTCGGAGCGATGCGGTTAGCTTGTATCCGTCTGTGCGCCGGACAATCAGCACAGTTAGGAAAAGAAACCCTGTGCAATACACCAGATGAATCAGAGCATGCGCAGGAGAGGCTGTAATTAACAGAGAGAACGAGACCGCGCCCAGCAGGAGGCCCAACTTTGGGCGCTTATTTTCCAGGATGAGATAGACCGATCCCAATGCCAGCGGGAACCAGCTATAAGGTGAAATGATGTTGATCCACGGAATCAACTGAAGAGTGTTGACGCTGAATGCCAGGAGACTTGCTCCAAGAATAGAAGCAATCACAGGCAACTGAAAAATCCTAAGCATTATGTAAGTGTTCAGATAGAGGATTCCCACATGAAATAGAGTCAGGAAGTGGACCTGGATTGAAGCGCTGAGAGGCGATACGTATAGGTCAAATCCCAGGAAATAGAAAGGGTAGATGGCAGAAAACTGGGGTGTGTTGTAAAGAGGAATGCCTCCTGCAATCGAGTTGATCCAATAGGGAAACTGACCCGATGAAAAAGATTTGGAAATAAAAGAAAAGATGGGGAGAATTAGGAAAGTGTTGTCTTGCCAGGTCGCTGCAGAGTGATCGCCGTCAAGGAATCTCCCGAGGAAAATCCCGAAGATTATCGAAAGAACAATAGGGACGAACACGACCTCGCAGACCCTCGGGTAACGACTCGCTAACTTGAACCAGAAGCTCAACCGGTTTGAGAGATTCATTTCCCTTTTCCGAAGTATTGCATCCGGAATGTCCAGATCCTTCGTCACATGGCCTGTGATGATACAATAAGCATGACGCGTAACACCAGCCTCTCAATCATTGTACCGGTCTTCAACGAACAGTTTCTGGTCCAGGCGAGTCTCAGCCGTCTTCGGGTGTTAGGCGGATCCTCCTTGCTGAGCCGAATCAAAACTGTGGTGGTGGATGACTGCTCCAGCGATCAAACTCCGTCGGTTCTCGAGCACTTCCAAGAGAGTCTGGGAGACGAAGACTGGGGAGACAAATTTGAATGGAAATTCATTCGTCACCAGCGCAACCAGGGCAAAGGAGCCTCTTTGCGAACGGGCTTAGAGCAGGCGGATACGGAACTCACTGTGTTCCACGACGCCGACCTGGAGTATCATCCACGCGACCTCTTGAAAATGATTCCTCTCTTTCTGGAACAAGATGCGGATGCAGTGTTTGGTTCGCGCTTTCTGCCGAGTGAATTCAAACGCGCTCTGTTCTACCGTCACTCTCTCGGCAACCGGCTGATTACGTTCCTCTGTGATCTGGTGTGTGACCTGAACCTGACCGACATTGAGACCTGCTACAAGATGGTCCGTACGGAGTTGTTGAGAAGCATTCCCCTGGAAAGTTCTGATTTTCGGATTGAACCCGAGCTGACCATCAAGCTGGCCAAGCGCGGCGCTTCTCTCTTTGAAGTTCCAATCAGCTATTCTGGCCGCACCTACCAGGAAGGTAAAAAAATCGACTGGAGAGACGGTGTCAGGGCCCTCGGAGCGATTTTGAAATTTGCTATTTCAGACCGCATCTATACAAGAGACGAGCATGGCAGTGAGATCCTGGCGCGCTTAGGTCGGGCTCCACGATTTACTTCATGGATGGCGGATGCTGTTCGGCCCTTTGTGGGTGACAGGGTTTTGGAAATTGGAGCGGGAATTGGCAATCTGACCGTCAATCTGATTCCTCGATCAGTCTATTGGGCAACTGACATCAATCCTCTCTACCTGAACGATCAACGACACTTGAGTCAGAGCCGTCCCTATTTACAAACGGCCATGACCGATGTGACCAGACCGGAATCCTTTCCACTCAATCAGCGGTTTGACACAGTGATTTGTCTGAATGTGGTTGAACACCTGGAGGACGATAAGGCAGCTCTGAAGAACATTTACGACGTGTTGGAAGAGGGTGGCCGAGCCATCATCCTGGTCCCTCAAGGTCCCCGGCTCTTCGGAAGCCTGGACGAGACGCTGGGACATCATCGCCGTTATACTCGAGAACAATTGATCGCCGCTGGAGAGCGAGCTGGATTCCGGACCCTCGAAGTGAACGGCTTCAACAAAGCGGGCGTCCCTGCCTGGTGGTTCAATGGTCGCATCTTGAGAAGGAAAACATTCGGACTCTGGCAAATCAAGCTATTGAACTTACTGGTACCTCTGTTCCGCAGGCTGGAACGATGGCTTCCGTCTCAACCTTTGTCTTTGATCGCTGTCTTTGAAAAGGGTGTAAACTTGGGCCGTCCAGGGTCGTGAGTCGACTGAACCACGGCCATCCTGCACAACGCAGTGACGCCGGCCACATCAGGTCGCCTCAGGGTTGATAAAGTAAAAGCTGCTCCGCGGGAGCAACGGAAGCAGGAATCAAAAGCGAGGCACTCTTATTGTGAGCTCCGAGACAAGAACCACTGTGGCTCCCGCGATCCGTCGAAACCCTTTCCCGGCACTGCGGCCTCTCACGACCGTCGCACTGCTGGCCAGTCTCGTTTGCCTCTTTTTCTGGAAAGTCCTGTTTTATCCAGAAAGGTACCACGTCCCCTACGATCTCTACGAATATCACTATCCGCTCACACACGAAGTATTCGTCGGGCTGAAGGAAGGATATATCCCTCTCTGGGACCCTTACGTCTATTCCGGGATACCTCTCTTAGGCAACATCAATGCCCAGCTGTTCTATCCGCCAACCCTGCTGCTGTTAAAACTGAGCGATTGGATCTTGGGCTCGTTTCCCTTCAGGATGATGGAGTACCTCCAAATATTCCACTACTTGATCGCTGGGCTGGGCGCCTATCTTCTGGCACGAAGTTTTTCTCTGAGCCGGGCTGCAGCTACTCTGGTCGCAATCATCTATTCATTTGGCGAGTTTTTCGCCTCACAAATACAGCACTTGGGCGTGATCAACGGTGCTAGCTGGGCTCCTTTGATCTTTTACTTCCTAAAGCGAGCCTACGATACCCGACGCCTGTGTTATGCCGGCAGCGCAGGTGTTTTCCTGGCCTTGACCATTCTGGCAGGATTCCCGGCAATGGTTCTTGCCACGGTCGTGGTCACCCTTTTGGCGGGTTTGACTCTCTTCGCGGTGGAGCTCAGGCAGGGTTGCTGGAGCCGGGGTATTTTCATGGTTCTCGCACTAGCCATAACTCTTATGTCCGCCGTCGGCCTAGCTGCCATTCAACTCCTGCCCTCGGCTGAGTTGGCTCACCTTTCGGTCACTGGAGAACACCATCG
>QHZP01000241.1:5258-5786 GCA_003224715.1 Acidobacteriota bacterium
TTGGAGGGAATGCCGGCACAAGCCTATCTGTCAGTGCTTGTCCCGGCTATTTATGGTGCAGGTCGAGCTGGCTTCTGGGCCGGTACGGAATTGACTTACTGCTACTTGTACCTGGGTATAGCCTCCTTGATCTTGGCGTTGCTTGCACTCTTATTTCCGCATAGGCCTGGGACCTTTCTCATCTTGGCACTCACTTTGTTTTCCCTGTTCTGGGCCATGGGAGACGTCATTCCACTTAGTTCCTGGATCTGGATGGTCGCACCGGTGAGCGTCAAAGGAGCCATTTACACCTACTGCGCCAGGGCGTTCTTTGATCTGGGCGTCGCTTTACTCGCAGGTTTTGGGCTCCAACTACTGAGCGATGAATTTTCGACCCCGGCCGAACTGTACCGCATCGGATTACTTCTGAAGTTCCTAGCGCTGTTCGCCATGGCTCTGGTCCTCCTGAACCTTGTATTGCACGGGCAGGCAGCTTGGACGGACTACGGAAAGCCTGAGCGGCAGCGGCTGGTCACGATCACTCAAGGG
>QHZP01000241.1:5820-6340 GCA_003224715.1 Acidobacteriota bacterium
GATTTACTGGCGCCGTAGTGGCCATTTGCAAGGCCGAGTAGTGGCCTGGCTTCTCGTTTTCATTACAGCTCTCGATCTTTTCACTGCTGGCTCTGCGAAAACCTTCAATACCTTCCAGGAGACCAGAGCATCGTTGAGTACTCCAGACTCTGTCCAGGGCGCACCCTACCCTCTAGACCTCATCAAAGCAGACCCTGATTATCAAAAGGGAAGCTTTTTCCGTATCGAAACCCTTACCCCTGGCAAACTCTGGTTACTCGCCTGCCGGCTATGGCAACTGCAGAATGCCAACGGAAATGAGCCATGGCTGTTAAGAGACTACTTCCGGTTCCGGAGCCTGTTTAGCGACGTCGAGTACATACGGCAGTTTGCGCTAAAGAAGCCCGAGTCCACGCTCCTTGATCTTCTGAATGTTAAGTTTGTCGTGGTTTCCCGAGACAGGGACATCCTTCAAAGTAACCCAAAGTTCAGGTTAGTGGGGGACAGGTACTATCGGGTTTATTTGAACCCGAGTTTTTTG
>QHZP01000241.1:6444-6824 GCA_003224715.1 Acidobacteriota bacterium
GCTATGGCGCCCTTGGTTGAAACTCTGGGCTCATCGGCAGCCCACGACCACAGCCCCATACGTGGTTCCGCTCAGATCACTTCTTTTAGACCCAACGCAATTAGCTTGGCGGTCGAAACAGATCGGGAGGCCATTCTCCTGCTGAGCGAGATCTTCTATCCGGGCTGGGGCGTCAGTGTGGATGACCATAGAGAAGAGATCATTAGAGCTGATGGAATCTTTCGGGCGGTGAAAGTCCTGCCGGGCAAGCATCGCGTGCTCTTCCGCTACCAGCCGCGCTCGCTGACGATTGGCGCCACCCTATCCATTTTGACTCTACTCTTGCTCTGTTTCTCTTGGCTCTGGATATTCAGGCGGAGTCGTCACAGCAGCCCTGGCAA
>QHZP01000242.1:0-5444 GCA_003224715.1 Acidobacteriota bacterium
CATTCGCTTGAGTCCTGCCGATACAAACAAGTAAAAGTAGACATACATGCTGTAGGCGTGAACAAACAAAATGGCCCAGACTCCCTTTAAGGAAAAAGGAGGCTCTTGGAGACCCAGCCAGTGCTGTAAACTTCGCGTTAAAACTCCGCTTTCACCGTAGAGGAACATGAAAGAAATCACACCTACCAGCGGGGGTAGCAAAACGGGCAAAGAGGCCAGGGCAGCCAATATTCTTTTGGCGGGGAAATCATATAGATTGAAAATAAAGGCCAGAGGGATCCCAATGACGGCGGACAGCAGAACACTGCCTAGAGAGATGAGAATGCTATTTCGCAATGCTTCAAGCTGGGAAGTATTGGAGAAAAACTCTCGATAATTAGCAAGAGACCAGTTTCCTCCCTGGTTGAAACTCTGGATTAAAACATAAAGATTAGGGTACAGCACCAACCAGAGTAGCAAGCCTAAGATTCCAAAATGCAGGACGACAGTGGATCGCTCAATTTTTTGCATCAAGCTTCTTTCGGGCCTGTTCCCCGCCCGGCCTGGTGAAGATTTATCAAGTCTTCACGAGCCCTCAGGGAAAAAGATAAATGGCCTTGGGCGAAACATGAACCTCCAATATTTCCCCTACCTGAAATGGCTTTGCCTGAGGCAGGCTAGGCTGCATTGCCAGTAAGCTCAATCCTTGGCCCTTCAGCTCATATTCCGAGAAGGCCCCAGCAAAGTTGCGGGCCAGGACCTCGGCTTCGAACAGCCTCATATTCATGGGGGTCTTCTCGAATTCAATTGCTTCCGGACGGAGCAGCAAGCGATAAATTTCTCCCGGACGTAATTGCGGATTGCGATCGTTGTGAAGGCGAAGTTCGTCGCCGGAGGGAAGATGAAAAATCAGACAGTCCTTACCGTAGTCTTTAAACGGCAAAGAAAGAATGTTTGATTTGCCGATAAACCGCGCAACAAACTCGTTTACAGGCGAATGGTAGAGCTCGCGGGCTGTTCCAACCTGTTGACAGACTCCTTTGGAAAGCAATGCAATTCGATCCGACAACGCAAACGCCTCCTCCTGATCATGGGTCACAAAAACTGCTGTCATGCCTAATGAATTAATCAGTTGTCTGAGTTGTTTGCGAGTCTGTTCACGCAGGGATGCATCCAGATTGCTCAAGGGTTCGTCCAAAAGCAAAATTTGTGGCTCCGTGACGAGCGTACGGGCAAGGGCAACCCGCTGCTGCTCACCGCCACTAAGTTGGAATATGAGCCGTTCTTCATAACCCAACAGGTTGACCAGTGCCAATGCTTGCTTTACTTTTTCGGTGATTCGATGACGTGCCGTCCCTTTTGCTCGCAATCCAAAGGCGACGTTCTCAAAGACATCGAGGTGAGGGAACAGGGCGTAGGATTGAAATACCATTCCCATGTTGCGTTTTTCTGGGGGAAGGGACGTAATGTCTCGCCCCTTGATTAGAATCCTTCCTTGGGTCGGAGTAAGGAATCCTGCCACCAGGCGGATGGTTGTGGTTTTGCCGCATCCGCTCGGTCCGAGCAGACTGACGAATTCACCTTGCTCCACGAGCAGGCTAAGGTCGTCCAGGGCCGTAAGATCATCGAACCGTTGAGTTAGGTTTTGCAATTGGAGAAGGGGCATGACGTTGGGAGTGAAACCCATGATGTTGGGAGTGAAACGTGATGCGTGAAACGTGATGCGGACGCGTCATATGAAAATTGAAAGCAGGCCGCCTTCGTTGACGCTTCACGTTTTAGGTCATGTTTTACGATTCCGCGTCACGGCTTAGAGCTTGCCTTTATTGCGAATGTGGGTATCCCAGTATTTCATCCATTCATTGGACTTCTCTTCTAATATGTTCCAGTCTACTGTCATCGTCGGGATGGGAGTTTTAGTGATCCACTCTGGCAAACTGGCGACAGGAATGTCCTTGCGACAGGGGATCCGATAAAACTTGTGGGCCGCCAAGATAAGATTGGGTTTACTCGTTACAAACTCATAAAACTTTTTGGCCGTCTCTGCATGGTTCGCTTTGGCTACCAAGGCGATGCCCTCGGTAACCACCGGCGTCCCACTCTTGGGAATCACGTAAGCGAGAGGATAGTTATATCGAGACCTCTGCAGCTCGATATCAGGCATATTCCATACCGTCACCCATCCCTCTTGTCGGGCCAGCTTTTGGCTGAGAAGCGTTAGATTGGCCACGTAACCCTTGGTATTGGCATCCAGCTTCTTTAGCCATTGATAGCCTGCGTCCGGTGATCCAGAGGTTTTATAAAAACGCAGAATCATGGCACAGAAAATCGTCCTCATGGTTCCAGAAGCCAAGGGATCCCGCATGATAATCTTGTTTTTCCAGCGGGGATTTAACAGGTCATCCCAGTCCTGAGGTGCTTCTTCGGGCTTAACCGCGACACTGTTGTATGCAATGACTTCAGGCGTTTCGTAGGTCCCATACCACAAATCCCTCTGGCCGCGGGCCTCCGGCAAAACTTGCTCGGCCCAGGTAGGCCGGTAGGCCTGCAACAGTCCTTCCTTTCCCGCCTGTTGAAAGAGGGTCGAAGGTGCGCCCCACCAAAGATCGGTTTGAGGATTCTCTTTTTCCGAACGAAGGCGGTCTACTACGTCCTGGCTTCCCATGTCCAACCATTTCACGTCAATGTCCGGGTTCTCCTTTTCGAAGAGCGTCTCGTACTCGGTTAAGAGTTCTTTACCATGGGTGGAATAGACTACAAAGGAAGTCTTACCTTCATAGTTATTTGAGCAGGCGACAACCGTCATCAGGATTAGAGAGAGAAGGAAAACCCATGGTCGCCGGGAGACGAAGGCAGCTGGGCCTCGTTGCAACCCTTGGGACAGGGTTCTTGTAGACTCTGGGCTACACGTTGTTGAGCTGTTGAACATACTTGGCGAGGAGTTTATTTTTTTCTGCCAGCCATCGCTTATGTTGGCTGGCACGCTTGGTGTGCCTGGCGATGCTTTTCCCAACCACTGGTGGAGATGGCCCCCCCAAGACCTTTCTGATCATCACAAAACCTGCAGGATCTAGAATTTGGGCGACCCGTTGCGGAGGAACCTTGATAACCTTGCCGGTTAACTTCTGGCTGGTCGTTTCCAGTAGCGCCGATACCCTCTTGGATTGCGACTCTCCTTGCCTTCGGGCCGGATGCTTGCGTAGCTCCTGCCCCACCTCACTGACGATGCGATGAGCCTTCCGAAAAGGCAACTCATATCTTCTCACCAGCCAGTCGGCCAACTCGGTTAAGGTTATTTCCCCACCCTGGCATTTTGCCAGAGCTCTTTCAACATTGCATTCGGCGGACTCTAAGACGGCAGTTAATAACTCCAGAACGCGGGAAGCATATTCGAAAGTGGCCCGGACGGCTGGTTGAATATCGTCTTCAACGTCGACAATGTCGCCGAAAGGAGTATTATGCAAGCCTAAGACCACTGCCTGGCATTGTCCAATCGCGTTGCTGGCCAGAATCCGCAAGTGTTCCAGAGCAACCGGATTCCGCTTCTGGGGCATGATACTGCTGCATTGAACAAAGCCATCAGGTAAGACCATAAGCTCGGATTCCTGGGAACTCCACAGCAGCAAATCCTGAATAAATTTGCCGAGGTTGACCATTAGGGTTGAAATGGCCCCGACGCTTTCTACCAGATAATCCACACTGGCAATACAACCGTAAGCGTTTTCCAAGACAGCCTCAAACCCGAGCAACCGCGCCACTAATCCGCGGTCAATACGGAAACCGGTTGTGGTCGCGACGCAGGCCCCCAGTGGAGAGTGGTTCACAGAGCGAAAGGATTGGGAAAGCCGGAAGAAATCTCTTTCCAGAAACTCCACGGCTGCCAGCAAATAATGTCCCAGGGTCGATGGCTGGGCGAGTTGCGTATGAGTTATGACGGGGAAAATTGTTTTGGTATGAGCTTCAGCCAAACGAAGCAGCACTTGCTGGAGCCCGTCAACTTGGGCAGTCGTTTGCAGAAGCTCCTTTCTCAACACCATTCGGTAAAGTGTGATATCCACGTCGTTGCGACTTCTGGCCACACTCAGATGGCCTGAAATGTCAGGTCCACAGCGGCTTGCCAGACAGCGTTCGATATAAAAGAAGAGATCCTCCTCACTTCCACAAAAACGATAACCTTCCAGTTTCTTTTGCTCACTGATAATTTGGTGAAGGGCCTCCAAAATCTTGGAGGCATGGTGACTCTTGATAATGCCGCAGTGGGCCAGCATGATGGCATGAGCCTGATTGATCTCTATCAAAGGCCGCAAGAAATGAGTAACCGAATGCTGGAAATTTGGTTTCAGAACTGTGGCCAGGTAAGCCGGGTGAGGGAAGCCAATCGTTGAATTGGAGCGATGCTTCATAGGACGAGGGTGAATGCCAAAAGCCATTCAGGTCGAGCAAGACGCGATTGTAGTGGAAAGGCGAGAAGCTAGCAAATTAAATGGGGAGCTTTGAAGGGCGGCAGAGCCCGCTCGAGGCCCGGGGTTGTGAGCGAACCCGCCGGGGTCGAGCCGCCGCGACGGAGGGAAGTACCGAAATTGTAATGCGTTGCCAACCTGCCGCTCCAAACCTTGGGCAGGACGCCCGCCCCATCGGAACGAGGCACTAAGAACTGTTGTGACGGATGAAAAGAGAGGCTGGCCTAATGGTCGTTGTGGAAATCGGCATCTCTATTAAGAATAGGCCGAGCTTCAACAGGCAGCCAATATCAATTTACTTTGACCGCAATGTCCGTCCCGCGGAGATAATGAACCGTCACCTTCACTCCGAGGGAAGGCTTCTTAGATTGGATTTTTCTTTCAAGTTGTGGGGTATAGTTAAAGGTTCGAACCAGGTAAGTATTTTGTTCGCTCTTTACGGTGATCGCTTTCGGGCCTATGACGACGACACTGCCCCGAAACCTGTCCGTCTTTAGGCTGTGCTTTGCAGAAACTGTAGAGGACGAAATTAATGCAAGAAGGACCGCCCATAGAATAAACTTCGGGAAAGCTAACCCCGTAACGAGCTTGGATCTTGGGATAAAACCAAGGGTCCTCATTCTAATTCCTTGTCATCAATGCTAATTTTGAGAGATTTGAGAAACTTGACGTCCTGGGAGGTAATGTTAAGCTTGCCTTCCCCGTTGTAGTTTCTGCTAAGGGCAGACTCCGTTTGAGCTTCCTCTGAGCGCTTATTGAAGCCAATGGTGGCTTCAAGAACAAGAAACACGTCATAGCCTGCACTACGAATTTTGGCGATGGCCTCGCCGATCTTTTCCGAATTTGAGAGAGTGTCGTTTATCGCGGCTCCCAGCTCCTTCATCAGTTGCTTCAGATTCTCATCCAATGGTTCCACAAGGCCTCCGCCCTTTTGGTGTCAGATTACCACCTCTAACATCCAATTATGTATCGGATTTTGGAAAAAGAAAGTTGCAAAATTCGTTT
>QHZP01000242.1:5502-6836 GCA_003224715.1 Acidobacteriota bacterium
AACCAGGCAGGTGTAGAACAAGCAATGGAACCGGCGACGGAAATGGATTTTTTACACCTTCCCCCTGTCAGGCGTCGAAGCTTCGGAGTCGACAAGCACGCTACGCTTCCCGCAGGTGAAACTGCCTGCTACCCATCAAAGAAATTCTGGCATGCACTCACAAACGACTCACCAGCTAATTCATGTCGAACAGGCGGATTAACGCTGCTTGGAAGTTGAGTGTGCTATCATTTCCACTTTATAATTGAAACATGATTGAAAGGCCATCAGTCACGCCGTAGGGGGAATTGCCAACTCCTCGCGGTCCTGAACAGGTGGTGCGGAACGCCTTTAACCGGCAGGAAATGGCCGCTGATAACTAACGAATTACAGTCATGCTGGATGCGATGCTCAAATCTCTGCAGGCAGCTTTTAAGGACCTCCTCAGAACACTACACAAACTTTTCTTGGAAACTACGGGGTTCTTTTTCTTGGTCATTGGTGGCATGATCCTCTTTAGCGGCTATAAACAGCTTCGAACTTTCTTGGATTTTGGAGAGATTTCTTATCTCAAAATGATTTCCACGTTTATCTTTGGAGTCTTGATGCTGGGATATGGCGTCCATTCGTTTTATCGTGTGAGAACTATGAAGTGAAACCTGAGTTGACACGTAGGGGCGGTTTGTAGTGGCACAATCATGTCAAAAGCGCGCAAGGTGGAAACCACCTCGAAAATTCCACTGAAATCCTACTACCTGCCAGAAGACTTGCGGGATTTCGATTACTCCCGCGACCTGGGAAACCCGGGAGAATTTCCGTTTGGACGGGGCATTCAACCTGACATGTATCGGGGCCGTCTCTGGAGCATGCGCCAATATGCCGGTTATGGGACGGCGTCTGAATCCAACGCGCGCTTTAAGTACCTGCTGGGGCTAGGACAGATGGGTCTCTCAGTGGCCTTCGATCTGCCAACCCAGATGGGCCTGGACTCTGATGCCCCCTTGGCGGCCGGGGAAGTGGGCCGGGTTGGTGTGGCTATCGACACTTTGCGCGACATGGAGATTTTGTTCGAGGGGATCCCGCTGGATCGGGTGTCCGTTTCCATGACCATCAACGCTACGGCCGCCATTCTCCTGGGCATGGCCGTTGCAGTCGCCAAGAAGCAGAATGTGCCGCAGGAAAAGCTGGCCGGCACAGTCCAAAATGACATTCTGAAGGAGTACATTGCTCGGGGCACCTACATTTTTCCGGCCCAACCCTCGATGAGATTGGTGACGGATCTTATTTCCTTTTGTAGTGGTCAATTGCCCCAATGGAATCCTATATCGATCAGCGGATACCACATTCGAGAGGCA
>QHZP01000242.1:7072-8751 GCA_003224715.1 Acidobacteriota bacterium
GACAGCGGGCAGTACCCTGACTGCGCAACAACCCGAGCTCAACACGGTTCGAGTGACCCTACAAGCGCTGGCGGCGGTTTTAGGGGGCACGCAATCTCTGCACACAAACTCGCGTGATGAGGCGCTGTCACTCCCTACTGAAGAGGCCGCTCGTCTGGCCCTGAGAACCCAGCAGGTGATTGCTTATGAGAGTGGTGTCGCTGACATTGTGGACCCTTTGGCCGGGGCTTATGCTTTGGAATCACTGACGCATCAAATTGAATATCGAAGTCTGGAATACCTGGACAAGATCGAATCAATGGGTGGAATGCTTTCGGCTATAGGGCGCGGCTATGTCCAGAAGGAGATTCAACAGTCCGCCTACGAGTACCAAAAGTCGATTGAAAATCACGAACGAGTGATTGTCGGGGTTAATGAATTCGTCTCCGAAAAGGCGGGATCCATTCCGGTCCATCGAATTGATCCCTTGATCGAGAAAAATCAAATTGCCTCTCTTGAAAGGGTCAAGAACGAGAGAGATGCTCGTTTGGTGGGGCAATCTCTCGACCAAATTGGGCAGGTGGCCGCTACTAAACAGAATCTGCTCCCTGCCATCGTAAAGGCAGTTGAAGCTTATGCGAGCCTTGGGGAAATCTCTGACCGATTGCGAACTGTCTTTGGCGAATATGAGGAGGGACCGACAGCGTAAGACAGCCATCATGCCTGATCGCTCCGTTTCACTTATTAAGCTCGTCTTCGAATCCATCTATGGGGAATCTTTTTCTAACGAGACTTTTCACTCGCTGGTGCAATCCAAACTTTCAGAAATCGCCAGGGGAGTGGCGGAACTCTCGGAGATCTACACAAGACGCAGACAGGACGTATCAAAAAACTTGCTGAATGATCCACTCCTCCGAAAGGCCTATCTGATCTATTTCTTGCCCTGCAACCTTTTCAAACTGAAAATAATCTTAAGAGAGATTCTGGCTCATCCGAAAGTGTCCCGATTGGTGAGAGGGGATCTTCGCTTGTTGGATGTGGGCTGTGGGCCTGGCACACACCTGCTAGGGTTTCTGGATTTCTTGGCTGAAGAACCGCAGGTTGTCAACTGGCTCGATTGTGTTGCCCTTGATTCTTCAAGAGGAAATTTACAGGATGCCCAGCATTTGTTCGAGCAATATCTCGGGTGGGTGGTGGATCAGTCCATAAACTTTCCGAAGTGCACTCTCCAAACCTGTCTGACTGAACTCAGCCATGGACTGCGGCTCGAGCCGAAGGGGAAATTTGATTTCATTGTTTTCGGGAATGTCCTTAACGAATTATTTCTTGAAACGGAAGACCGTATCGAGAAGCGTTGCGAGGCGGTTTCCGCAATCTGGACGCAGTGGCTCAAGCCTGAGGGTTTTTTGATTCTGATTGAGCCCGCGTTAAAGGAAACGTCGAGAGAGCTGCTGCTCTTGAGAGACCTCCTGCTGGAGAAGTCGGATCTTCAGATCTACAGTCCTTGTGTACATAGTCTCGGCTGTCCTGCCGTTGCCCCCGAAAACCTTTCGGATTGGTGTCATGAGGATCGTGCCTGGTCTCCCCCTTCTCTCATTCAAAAAATTGATGCGTTGGTGGGAAACCGGAAAGGTTCGCTGAAATACTCCTATGTGGTATTCAATCGAATGGGACTCTCTGTAAGGGAGGCCGGTTTATGG
>QHZP01000242.1:8820-9205 GCA_003224715.1 Acidobacteriota bacterium
ACAAATCTGGCGAGTCGTTAGTGAGAGAATCGAAGAGAAGGGGAAATCGTCTCTTTATTTCTGCGGTTCAGAGGGGCGGGCGAAGGTGACTCAACTTAGAAAGCATGCATCGAGCGCCAATGAAGACTTCAAACGATCGGATCGCGGCGGAGTCGTTATGACCGCCGGTCTGAAAAAGAAGAATGGCAAAGATTGGCGAGTGGAACCCGAAACTCGAGTGAAATGCCTGATGTAACGTGGATCTGGCTATTCTTATTCGTAGGCATTCAACTATCCATCCGTCAGCCCAGAAACAGCAAAAGATCAGCCGCCAGGACTGCGCTGGAGGGAACGATCTGAATGCCAGCTCCAAAATAACGTCTCCATATATTAATATGATATGAGT
>QHZP01000243.1 GCA_003224715.1 Acidobacteriota bacterium
ATTTCCAACAAGATCGGCGTTGAAAACTATTGGCCCTGGGGAGTCAGCGTCGGCGACCTCAATGCCGACGGTTATGCAGACATGTTCATCACCGCCGGTATGAGCTACCACTATCGTTACGGAGTCAATTCGGTTCTCTTGAACAACCTGGGGCGATCCTTCCTGGACAGTGAATTCATTCTCGGTGTGGAACCAAGAAGAGGAGAAAGAACGTTCAAGCCCTGGTTTGATGTCGACTGTTCAGGCGAAGACGAGGACCACCGGGATTGTCAAACTCAGGAGGGAAAATTCACGGTCATGGGGTCTTTAAGTTCCCGATCATCCGTCATCTTTGACCTGGATGAGGACGGCGATCTGGATATCGTGACCAACGAATTCAACTCTGAACCTCAGGTTCTGATTAGCAATCTGGCTCAGAGGAAGACCATTCACTTTGTCAAGGTCAAACTGGTCGGGAGCAAATCAAATCGCAATGGACTGGGTGCCACAGTCACTGTCTGGACCAAAGAGATGAGAATCACCCAGGTACAGGATGGCAAGTCCGGTTATTTGTCGCAGAGTGTTTTACCGCTCTACTTCGGTTTAGGAAACAGCGAGCAAATAGACCGGATCGAAGTGCAGTGGCCGTCCGGTCAGCACCAGACACTTATGAAGGCAGCCCCACTAAATACCACAATCCAGATTGTCGAAGGCCAATAACTTATCGAAAAGCCTCAAAGCTTTTCGCCTCGCGAGGATTTCCAGAACAAGATCGGTCGTGACTACATCGGGGTGCAGGGGCAGCCGCGGTCGGGGGCAGCGAAAGCTTTATTTTCAGGAATGACCGATCAGCCTCACCAGCATTCTTCGTCTCCTTGGGCACAGACACCCGGTACTCAGCCCAGCGGCCGAAATGAAATGTCCTTCGGATCCAGCGAAAGGATTCTAACAATTCTAAGATATGAATGTTTATAATTAACCCGCAATCATGATTGAGAGGCATTTTGGTGAAAGTGACTATCATCTCCTATGACCTGTGGAAAGTTAAGGTGCCGACGGGACGAACTATAGGCGATTGCACCTGCCATTATGATGAGCTGGACCTGCTGGTCGTTTCCCTCAAGACCGACCAGGGCCTGGACGGCTGGGGTTTTGGAGAGACAGTCTCCAGCGGCGTGTTCACAAAACCAGCCCCGTGGATTACTCCCATGCCTTCATTGGCTCAAATCCGCCGGGATTTCGATAAAGACATTTGGCCTGCCCTGCAAGGCAAAAATCCCTTTCAAGTGAAGCTGCACCGGCCCGCCCTTTTTTCCGGCCATTCGTTCACTTCTGTGGCGCTCCGAATCGCCTTATGGGATCTGATGGCTCAAGTGGCGGAGCTACCTCTGTATCAATTCCTCGGCGCCCGAGCCGATCATAATCGTGTCCGCGCCTATGCCAGCGGACTGGACTTGCCGCTTTCCGAGGAAGAGGCAATCGGGCTGTTCAAGAGTTTCGTCCATCGTGGCTTTACAGCGGTCAAGGTGAAGGTAGGCCACCCGGACGTTCAGCGCGATCTACGCCGGTTGCAAATCGTGCGGGAGGCTGTGGGCGAGCAAGTCGAGATGGCTATCGATGCCAATGAGGCCTGGACCTATGAAGAGGCTCTTGAGCGAATTCGTTTTTTTCAGAAAGAGGGTCTACGTGTGGCTTATGTCGAAGATCCCTTGCCTCGTACAGACATCGACGGGTTTGTTCGACTCAACTCGGCAATCGACCTCGATGTTGTCGGTCATGATTATATTGTCGATCTCCAAGAGCTACGTCACTTTGTGGAGCAGAAAGCCTTCAGCCGGCTGCGAGTGATGGCCGACCCGGACCACGCCTTGGCCTGCGCGGATATTGCCACTGAGTTCGGAGTTCCCCTGGTTTTCGGAAACTCAATGTTCGAACTGAGTGTTCATGCGGCAGCAGCCCTGCCCCGGGTCGATCGGCTGGAGTTTTCTGATCTCGCCTGGAATCTTTTTCCACGGTCCCCAGTCCGGTTCGAAGACGGGTATGCCATCGCGCCGTCTCAACCCGGTCACGGCCTCGCCCCTCACCTCGAGATGCTGGAGCGCTACAGCTACCCCGAAGCCAGCGTAGCTTCTGGCCCGCCTTCCTCGCATGGATAGGATCTGATTCAACCAATGCCTCCCATCTTCCAATGGAAGACGGCCAGAACTCAACCCGTCTGGAGGGCTTCAAAGCCTGCCAAGCCCTTTCTGACCGTTTCCTCGTCCAAGTCGACGCCCAGCCCAGGAGCAGCAGGGAGTTCCATTCGGCCGTTGACAATCATGGGTTCCGGGGAAACCAGTGACTGTCGCAGCGGCGAGTCATAAAGGTAAGGAGAAAGAAACTCAAAGGCTTCAGCGTTGAGAGTGGAAGCCTGAAAGTGGCGCCCGCAGGCGGCGGTGATGCCTGTCTTCCATCCGTGAGGAACCACCTGGACGCCATAAAGTTCGGCTAGTTCCGCGATACGTCGGATCTCAGAAAGCCCGCCGCATCGGTTGATATCGGGTTGCACAATAGCCACCTTGCCCGTCTGAATCCATTCATGGATCTCCCAGCGAGTAGCAGCCTGTTCGGCGCCGCAGATGCGAATGCCACAGCTTTCCGACAAACGCGCATGACCATAGAGGTCATCGTGCTGTAGCGTGGCTTCAGCGAAATAGATGTTGCAGTCTTCAATGCGGTCCAGCACCCACTTAGCAGCGTGCCAGTCGCGCCAGCGGTAGCCAAAATCCACCATCATGGTGATCTCGTCGCCGAGCATCCGCCGGCCTTCTTTAATGACTTCGACCAACTGGCGGTCGGTCACCAGATCGTAGAAGAGTACCTCCATCTTCACGGCTCTAAAACCAATCTGGATCGCCTTGTCAAACAATTTCTGGGTGACATCCATCATCTGGGAAAGGCTTCGGCCTTGCGGCATACCTTGGAAGATCGTGGCGTACGGCGTAAGAAACTCCCGCTTGGCACCCCCCAAAAGTTTGTAGACAGGCTTGCCCGCCTGCTTGCCTGCCAGATCGTACAGAGCGATGTCCATCGCAGAAATTGCGTGAATGCCTGACCCACGACGGCCAGGATAGTTGGTGGCTTCATAGAGCCTCTGCCAAATCGCTGGGGCTTCGAGCGGGTCTCGACCCATCAGAATCCCAATAGGATTCATACTCCAAATGTGGGCTCCCGGCATCTCGAGAAAAGCCTTCACCACGGAGGGGGGCGCATCGCATTCACCAATCCCGCAACGCCCGTCTTCATCAGTAATACGGACGACGAGGGTATCCACTGTGCCGTCGCAATCCGTTTGGTTATTGGGCTTGTTCGACAACGCTAACGGGAGTACTTCGACCTTGGCGATTTTAGACATAAATATTTCTTCCTTGGGCACGGATTCCCCTTTGGAAGGAAAGCTGTGAAAAAATTGGGAGGCCGAGCCTCCTGGCGAGCCGCCATTCTCGAAATTTATTGACCCATGAGGCTCGGCGGGAGCCTCGCCCGCCCAATCCAAGCCGGTCTCGAACTTCTTCACCTCTTACGATGATTTGGTAATTCTTAATTTTCATGATGTAGTTTCAAGTGTGGTGGATTCTGAAACCGAGGTCGCAGTGCCTGGCTGAAACACATCGATTTGACGAGAGGAATCGATTAGCAACCAGACCAGCCCGGAAACGATACCGGTTGATCCTGCAAGCTGCAAGGCTAATTGCCAATCCATTCGCGAGACCAACCAAGGGAAACCGATCGTGCCGAGAGCTGCGCCAAGATTTCCTGATCCGTTCATGAATCCGCCGACAATCGCTGGGCCGCGTCGAGTAATATCAATGATGGTGGCCCAGAACGCAGGAGCGGGCACGACCTGCAGGCCGGCCGCCAAAGCAAAAAGGACGGCAGAGGCCGTGTTATTCCGGATCGCCGGAGCCATAATACAGAGCAATCCAGAAACTGTCATCGAAACTAAGGGAACAATTCGGCGCCCCCAGGGGCTCCCCCACTTCCTGACAGAAGCGTCGCAGAGAATGCCACCGAACAGGGCTCCGACTGCCCCTGCTACGTATGTTAGGGAGGTGAGCGCAGCCGAATAGAGGTCGCCCGTCCCGCGCACTTGAACAAGATAAGTGTAAAACCAGGTCAGGAAGACAAATCCTGACAGCCCCATAAAAAAACAACTGATGCAAAGGATATAGGCCTCACGAGAGCGTGCCAATTGCTTATACCAGCCTAAATCAACTCTCTCGATGTGCGGCTCTTCCCTTTCAGAAGTAATGATTCGCAACTCTTCCTGGGAAACCCTCTGGTTCTGTGAGGGCTCGTCAGTACCCATTTGCCACCACCAGAAGGCTACTGCGAAGGTAATCAAGCCTGAGAGTACAAAGGAATGGCGCCATCCCAAACGACTAATGATGAAGGCGATAAATACCGGTGTAAATACGCCGCCCAGGTTCGAGCCCATATGAATCAATCCGCTGGCCATGGCCCTTTCGCCGCGTCGCATCCAGTTGGCCAGAGCCCGGGCAAAAGTGGGATAAGCACAAGCTTCAGCCAGGCCCAGCAAGAATCGCACCAAAAATAATAGTGTGACTGCATGGTGAGCCTCTCTCAAATGTTCCCTGGGGATACAGCCCACCACGGCAGTCAGGACAGCCCAGAAAATCCCTGCCAAAGTTAGGACTTTGTGAGCCCCAAATCGGTCCGCCAACCAGCCGCCTGGTATCAGGCCCAACGCGTAGCCAAAAAGGAAGGCGCTGAGCACATTCCCGAGTGACTGGGATGACAAGCCGAACTCGGTGGCAATGTGTGGAGCTGAAACCGAAATATTGATGCGATCGATATAAAGCACAAAAGCTACCGCACAAAGAATGGCGACAATGGCCCAACGGTGACGGCTTGGAACACGTGGGGAGACGAGGTCAGAGTTCATGGATAACTTTCAAGCGAGTAGGCTGACGACAAGGCTTCGGACATCATTAACTCTACTACAGGAAGCTCTCAAACAAAACTCTTCACGATGTCCCCATATTCTTAAATGTGGGGTCTCGAGTTTGGACATTTGTGGCGCCGAAAAACGCTGTTGACCCTCACCCGTCGCTTCGCGCCACCCTCTCCCACCAGGTCCCACCAGGAGAGGGAGAACAATAAATGGAGGTGTAGCTCAGATCGACGTTTCCTGCCACGCCGTTGCCAGTGTGTCATGAAACTAGCCTTCAAGTCAGCGCTCTAATCCCTGGATCTCTCCCTTGTCCTTGGACTTTAGAGAGTGGAACATTTTGCGATTTCAGCGGCAAAAGGGGGTAGCGACAGGCATTCCTGCCTGTCAAACTCGTCTCTGAAGCAGCCCACGACAGGCAAGAATGCCTGTCTCTACGTGAAATGTCCAAACTTGAGACCCCTCGATAAATCGAGGGGCTGAGAGGACCCGATGCATGTGGAATGTCCAAATTCCATTCCCCATTTTCTAAATACCCGGCAAAAAAAAGAACTTGACAAAAGACCCTTTGAATAAATACTTTCATGCTTAACTGTCAGTGAAATGGATTCATCAGAACAAAGCAGCAGAAAGTTTTTCCCAACTGCCGGGAATTAAGTAATGCGTTAGTTTCGGGAAAGCAGCATCGTTCTCGCCACTGCTGTCAAAGCGTAACATGTTCGCAATAAGCCTGCGCTTCCGAAACTAACCGCCTGTCTCGAACTGGCAACCGAGTTCGCGCGGGGATGAATACTCCTGACGTTATTTTTGAAAGGGGATAAGTTTCAAGATGGGTCATCGATAATCACCTAAGGAGGCGGTATGAGATTTCAACTGCGGTTCTTTTTCTTGGGGGTTTTGGCTCTCGCAGCATTTAGTGTCCTGGCCTGGAGCCAGGGAAGCTTTGGCGGCCTGACCGGTAACATCACCGATCAGAGCGGGGCAGTCATTCCAGATGCCAACCTCAAGGTAGTTAATTTGAGTACGGCTGCGACGTACTCCGGCACTTCCACCGCCGAAGGTATCTACCTCATCAGCGGTCTTCCACCGGGACGCTATCGATTGACCGTGACTAAGCCCGGATTCAAGACAACAACCCGCGAACCGGTTGAAGTCAGCACCGCGACCACGACGACTCTTAACCTCGACCTCGACCTCGCCGTGGGCGAAGTGACCCAGACGGTGGAGGTGGTCGCCGATGTGGTGCAGTTGCAGACCAGTTCACCCGAAATCGGCACCGTCATGCCAGAGAAGGACATGCTGGATTTGCCGATTTCCCTGGGGGGTGCGGCCCAGATTGGTGCCAGTGGTCGCCGGCAGATTGAGAATTTCATCTTTCTGACGCCGGGTGTGACCGGGAACCAGTGGTACAAGTCCATAAATGGGGGTCCGGCGTTCAGTCAAGAGATCCTGATCGATGGGATTGACATGCAAACGTTCGGAGCCCCTGGGTTTATTGCTGAAGCGACTCCACCCTACGAAGGGGTGAGCGAATTCAAAGTCCAGAATACCCTCTATCCGGCGGAGTATGGTCTGGGATTCGGGGTGGAGAACTTCAGTTTGAAGTCGGGGACAAATAACTATCATGGAAATGTCTATGAATTTCTTCGCAATGACATTCTGGATGCCAGGGGATTTTTTAACTCGGACAAACCACCCCTCCGGCAGAACGAGTTCGGAGGCACGTTCGGCGGCCCCATCAAAAAGGACAAGACACATTTCTTTGTGGCCTATTCGGGTTTCACGTTACGGGGCGGGCTGCCTCATGGAAGCTTGGTGACGTTGCCGACCGTGAAGCAACGCACGGGCGACTTCTCGGACTATCCGGCTCAGATTTTTGATCCGGCCACCACCCGACCGGATGGTCAAGGCGGGTTTGTGCGCACCCCTTTTCCGGGCAACGTCATTCCAGAGGATCGGATCAGCCCTATCGCCAAGCGAGCCATTGAACTCCTGCCCAACCCGGATATTGCCGGTGCCCTCTTCAACAACTATGTTGACCGCTCCTTCCAGCCCAGCAAGGAGCATGCTTTCAGCGTCAAGGTGGACCAGGTCCTGAGCGACAAGCAGCGCCTTTCCGGTGCGTTCTGGCATGTGACCAATGACACCGTGATCAATGGTTCCGTGGCTGGAGAGTGGAATCCAGGGTTCCGAATAACTCCAACCAATGCATCGGGCATCCGCCTCAACCACTTCTATAATATCAGCCCGACTCTGCTCAACCACATCGGCTTTGGATACACGTTGACTGAACCCACCTGGACCCTCTGGAAAGTAGACGACAGAAAGGGCAATCAAATCCTCAAGATTCCTGGAATTCCAGATGATGCCAACGGCTTTCCGAACCTCACCTTCGACTCCGTTTACCCGCTGCTCGGTAACGCCCAGTACAATGGATATGACCCGCAGAAATATACTAATTGGACCTGGGTGGATGATCTTAGCTGGATCGAAGGACGGCACCAGCTCAAGTTCGGCACGATGCTGCGGCTGCGAAACAATCTGGCTCGGGACCTCGATAACGTGGCCGGGACCTTCAACTTCAGCCAGCTCTCTACCTCACAGCCCAACAGTCCCGACTTTTCCAGCCTCGGCAATGCCTTCGCCAGCTTCATGCTGGGAGAAGTTCTTTCCTCATTCCGTCAGATTCCTGCTCCCTTGCAGCACTTACGGGATTGGTTTTGGGCCGGGTATGTGGATGATGCCGTCAAGTTGCGACCGAACCTGACCTTGAGCCTCGGCTTGCGCTATGAGATTCCGTCTTACGTGACCGAGAAGGATGGGATCTTCTCCTTCCTCGATCTCAACCGACCCAATCCAGGGGCTGACGGGCGGCCTGGGGCGCTCGTTTTCCTGGGCGATGGCTCGGGACGGTCGGGTACCAATCAAATTTTTCCTGGTTACCACAAATCCTTCTCTCCTAGGATAGGCCTCAGTTATTCGATGAATCCGAAGACGGTGTTTCGTCTGGGCTACGGGCTATTTCGTATTTATCCTAACTACGGTCGTGTCAACAGTGGGGTCTTTTGGAACTCCGGATTCGGCTTGGTGCAGTCGGTGTCCAGCACCGACCAGGGACTTCATCCGGCGTTCAAGTTAGACGATGGATTTCCCGCGCCCCCGGTCAGTCTGCCCAGTTTTGATCCTTCTCAAAACAACGGCGGGTCGGGCAG
>QHZP01000244.1 GCA_003224715.1 Acidobacteriota bacterium
CGAGTTTTCTTCCTCAGGCAAGAAGGTACGGCCCAGAGCCGGTGAAACCCCCAATAGAGGAAAAAGACCGGAGGTAGCAAATGCCCCGGTCAGCCGCTCAGGCGGGCCGTCACCCGTCAGATTCAAGCTCCAGCTACTGCCGAATGCTTCCAACTCCTCAAACGCCTGGCTCTGAGCTCTAAAGTCCACGTAATCGGGATAGGAGGGCGCCTGATGATCTGTCTTCTCTCGCGTGTTATGGCTCCATACCATAACCAGTCGATCCGGCTGCTGATAGGGCAAGGGACGAAGGAGAACGGCATTGACCACGCTGAAGATCGCCGTGTTCGCGCCAATCCCGAGTGCCAGCGTCAGCGCCGCCACGGCCGTGAAGCCGGGGTTCTTGCGAAACATTCGAACGGCGTAATGAAGATCGTTGAGCATAGTGAGGTTCAAAGTTGAAAGTCCAAGGTCCAAGATTCAACGTCCAAAGTCCAAATCTTTGAGTCTGGATCCAGGTGCAAGAGTTTGGGAGCTCCGAAACGTGAAGTCGCGAACCAATTTCAATTGGCAATCGGAAATCCAAAATCGGCAATTGGCTCATTCATGCCGCAGCGCCACCATCGGGTCAACTTTCGTCGCCCGGCGGGCGGGAATGTAGCTGGCCAGCAACGCGACAGCAGTCAGGATCAATGAGACGGCGATGAACGTCAGCGGGTCGATAGGCCGCACACCGTAGAGGAGGCCAGTGATCAGTCGCGTCAGCCCGAAGGCGGCAACCAGTCCAGCGACCAGACCGATGGCCGTAAGGACTGCTCCTTGCTTCACCACCAACTTCAATACGTCATGCGCAGCAGCGCCGAGCGCCATGCGGATGCCGATCTCATGGGTCCGCTGGCGCACCCAATAGGACAGTACGCCGTAAATCCCCACTGCCGCAAGCATCAGCGCCAACCCGGCAAAGACACTCATGAGGGTCATCAGGAGACGCTGAAAAGCCAGTGAAATTGAGAGCACATCTTCCATCGATTGAACATGGCCGATGGGAATATTTGGGCCAGCCTCACGAACAGCGTTCTCCACCGCGCGGCTGAGGGTGAGCGGCTTCACCACCACCCGCACCAGGATTGACGTAGGAAACCAGGCCTGGAAGAGCTGATCGGTCTCATAAGATGCTTGCGCCACGGGAACGAAGAACGTAGGCGGCGCGGCCTCGTTCAAGCTCGACCTCACGTCACCAGCCTCACCTACAATCTCCACCGGGGCGTCCTCTGAGATGAGATGCTGGCCTACAGGATTCTGATTGGGGAAATACCGGCGGGCAAAGGCCGAATTGATGATGGCTACCTTGGCCGAGGTTGGAGCCTCCGCCTCAGTGAACCACCTCCCTGCAAGCAGCGGAACACCCAATGTTCGGAAGTAGCCCGGCGTAATCTCGCGGTAATCTACCGAAGGAAACTTTAGCTGACCCCCAATTCGCACTCCAGGATTCGTATTTCCTCCCCTTTCGAGCGGGAGCCCTGCGGCCACTACGGCGGCGCTTCGGACGCCCGGGATCGCCTCGATACGCCTCACGAGGTCCTGGTAGAAATTGGCGAGCCTCGCAGCGGAGTCGTATTTCGAGCCCGTAGTCCAGATTTCGAGTGTGAGCATCTGGTGCGGGTCAAAGCCAGGATCCGTGGTCAGCAAGCTGGCGAAGGTCCTAATCAGCAGCCCGGAGCCAATAAGGAGAATCAGCGACAGCGCGACCTCCGCAGAAACCATGCCCGCGCTCAGCCGGTGGCGCCGGACACTGAAGCCGGTACCAGCTCCACCTTCCTTAAGTGATTGGTTCAGATTGGTGCGCGAGGCTTGGAAAGCAGGAGCAAGCCCGAAGAGGATGCCGGTGAGCACGGCCACTCCCCCTGTAAAGATCAGCGCCCATCCGTTGAGAGCGACTTGCTGCCCGCGCGGGAAAGCCTCCGCGGCGAGCGCCAGGAGAGAATGCAGTCCCCAGAGGGCTACTAGCAGGCCGAAAACTGCGCCCAGAACAGCAAGCAGGATGCTTTCCGTCAGAAGCTGGCGGAAAATACGCGCCTGGCCTGCACCCTGCGCGATCCGCAGAGCGATTTCGCGTTTTCTGGCGGCTGTGCGGGCGAGCAACAGATTCGCCACGTTGACGCAGGCGATGAGCAGGACGAACGCGATCGCGCCGAAGAGAACCAGCAGAGGCGTTCGAACGTCCTTCGAGATCACATAGCGGTAAGGGGCGGCAACGAAACTTAGGAGTCGCCTGTCACTTTCGCGCATCCACCGGTAGTGCTCTGTGACAAATGGCTGGCTAAGGCCGGCCAAGTAGCCGCTGGCTTGCTCATTGGAAACCCCCGGCTTCAGCCTGCCGATCACACGAAAATTCTGCCCGCTGCCGGTGGTATCCCGTACCTGCCCGATAGTGGTCCATAACTGGGCCGGAGGGATGCTTTCAAATCCGACAGGCATCACGCCGATGACCGTGTAAGAAAGTCCATCCAGCAGAATGTTCCGCCCGATGGCGCGCGGGTCGCCGCCAAAATGCGCCTTCCAGAGCCTATAGCTCAGAATCGCAACGTTGGCGCCACCGAAGCCGTCCTCCTCAGGACTGAAGTCGCGGCCAAGATAAGGTTCAACACCATAGACATGAAAGTATTCCGAAGAAACGCGCAGGGCGTTTGAGCGTTCGGGCCTCCCCGCGCCCGCCAGATTGAAACCCACGCCTGTCGAGGCGGCAAGGTACTGAAACGGATTCCTGTGTTGGTTCCAGAAATCAAAGGCGGGCGCATCAAAGCTCGAAAACTCCATTTGGCCGCGGTAGGTGCGCGAAATCTGGATGATGCGCTCGGGGTCGGGATAAGGCAATGGGCGAAGGAGCACGCCGTAAACCACGCTGAACATCGCCGTGTTCGCACCAATGCCGAGGGCCAGGGTAACGACAGCGACGGCCGTGAAGCCAGGGTTTTTAGCCAGCATGCGCAGGCCATATTTCAAGTCTTGAAGCAGCGTTCCCATCTCCAACCTCCTTGGAATTTTCGAAAGCTCTGAGTTATGGGTTCTATGTGATGGATAGACCGCCGGCGTGATAGTTTGCGTGCGGCGATTCGCCGAGCAGGACCCTCAATTCATGATTCTGAATTCAAAACTCGATGCAGCATTGATAAAGTTCAAGGTCCAAGGTCTAAGGTCCAAAGTTCAAAGTTCAAAGTTCAAAGGCTCCGAAACGATCTCGTGAACCCACTTCAATCGGCAATCGGAAACCCCAAATCGGCAATCACAAATGGCTCGTCACTTGTCACCTGTCACTACCTTCAACCCTCTGGTACCTGACACCTCGCACCTGAAACCTATTCGTATCTCAACGCCACCATCGGATCGACGCGGGACGCTCGGCGGGCTGGAAGCCAGCAGGCGATCACGGCGACGGCGGTCAATAGGAGTGCAACGCCTACAAATGTTGCAGCATCGGTCGGCTTCACTTCGTAAAGCAGACTCAACATCGCTCGTGTCAGAACCAACGCCCCGGTTAAGCCAACTCCAACGCCGACGGTAATCAGCACCAGGCCTTGGCGCAGCACTAGCCGCAGCACATCACACGCCTGCGCACCGAGCGCCAGGCGAATCCCGATTTCGCGGGTCCTCTGTTTCACGGAGTAGGCAATGACACTGTAGAGCCCCACCAGGCAGAGTATCAGGGCAATCGATGCGAGAATGCTGATCAAAACCAGCGCAAAGCGAGTTTTGGCCAGTTGATCCGAAACATAGTCATTCAGAACGCGAATCGTGTGAACCGGTCGTTGAGTACCTAGATTCTCCACCTGTTTTTTCATTACTGATGCGAGGGTGAGAGGCTCTGTTTTAGTCCTCGCAATCAAGGTTAGATCAAAAAGTGGGTAACTCAGATAGGGTAAATAAATCTGGGGTCTGCCATCTTCCTGAAAGCCGCCTGCTTTCACGTGCTCGACCACCCCGACTATCTCGGTCCACCGCCGCCCTTCAGTCTTCGGCCACAACAGAATTTTTCTGCCCAGCGGATTCTCATTCGGCCACTCCTGCTTGACGAGAGTCTCGTCGATAATAGCGAGCGGAAGTTTCTGCTCATTGTCAATCGAAGTGAAATCACGCCCCGCAAGCATTCGGATTTTCATGGAGCGAAAATAATCGGGCAGCACCGTATGAAACGAAGCCGACAAAGATACTTCGGTCGTCTCGTTCAAGGCGTATGAATCAATCAACTCTACCCCGCTCAACGGAAGAGGGTTGATGCCACTGGTTGATTCGACCCCTGGCAGGGCGCGGACTTTTTCCAGCGCCTGTTTGTAAAACTGCCATCGGCTCTCAAAGCTGGTAAAACTTGACGGCCGGAGGTTGACCTGAAGCGTCAGCACCTGGTCGGAGTTAAATCCCAGATCGACTCGGTTAAGCTTCCTAAAGGTGCGGATCATCAATCCAGCGCCGACCAGTAGGACGAATGAGAGCGCTACTTCCGAAATTACCAACACGTTTCGCAGCCTGCTCTTACTGCTGCCCGACAGGCGCCGCGCGTCTTTCAGACTTTCATTGAGGTCGGCCTTCGTGGCCTGCCAAGCAGGAATCAGCCCCAGCGTTATGCCCGCCAGCAAAGACACGACCAGGGTCGCCGCGAGCACCGGGCCGTCAATACCAATGTCTTCCTGACGGGGTAAATCAGCCGGCCGGAGGAACAACAAAAGGTTGATTCCCCAAACCGCCACCAGGAGACCGCTGGCACCACCGACCAGGGTGAGCAGTAGATTTTCGGTGACAAGCTGCCGAAGGATCCGCTTTCGCCCCGCGCCCAAGGCACAACGGATGGCTAATTCTTTTTCTCGCGCGTTGGTGCGCGTTAAGAGGAGGTTGGCGACATTAGTGCAGGCAATGAGAAGCACAAAACTCACCGCGCCGAGCAGCACTAGGATGGTCGGCTTAACCTTCTGCACCAAGTCCTGATGAAGCGGAGTTAGGTGGAATTTGACGCCTCCGTTCTCGTAAACCTTCGGATACTGCTTCGACCACCTCGCGCTGACAGCGTCTATTTCGCTCTGAGCTTGTTCAAATGTCACTCCGGGTTTTAATCGTGTCACGGTGGTCATTCCGCGATAATCGCGGCTCGTGCCGAGGCTGCCCTCACTAAATGAAACGGGAAAATAAAGGTCAATTTGAGCCGGCACGTTGGTGCCGGGACCCAGATATAATCTGAACCCTTGCGGCATCACACCTGCCACCCTGGCTTTGAAGTTGTTTATTTCGATGTCCCGCTCAAGGATCCGCTTGTCGCCGCCGAACCGCCCTTGCCAGAGCTCATAGCTAATCAACACACTCTTCTCTTCTTTCTCGGAAAGATTCCTTCCGACCAAGGGCCGGATTCCCAGCAGAGGAATAAATCCT
>QHZP01000245.1 GCA_003224715.1 Acidobacteriota bacterium
AACCCGTACAGGTAAGCCAGTTGCGGATCGTCCGGTTTCTGCTCGTGCCGGGCCTTGTATTCGTCGGTCGTCTTGCTGAGTTCGTCCGGGCCCGCCCCGGTCATGAAATTGATGAAGGCCCGCTGAACGAACAGGTCGTCCGGAAATTGCTTTAGCAGAGACTGAATCGCGGAGAGTTTCTTTTCCTTAAAATGCCAATCGGTTTGGTCTGGTGATTGATCCGAAGGAACTTGATCCAGCGCCGCCTTCACCGCCGGCGCGGGCTCGCAGGCGTCAAGTGCCTGTGCTCGAATTGTGAGGAGAGCAAAATCAAGCAGCGATATCACCAGGACAGCCAGTGTTATCGCATACCTTGAGGTAAGAGCCTGACTTGGTTTCATGTCACCCTCCAGCAAGAGCCTAATGAGGTTCTAAAGAAGAAGTATACGCCGAAAGTATCCGCGGTCAAGGTCGGAAACAGGGCGACAAATTTGTGGGTCATTTCCTGACATGCAGGCATGTGCCGCTTGAAGCGAAGGGAGCCTCGCAGAGGCGGCATCTTTGTAGAAAGGCGCCTACCCTCCGGACGCTCCAAGCCACCGCGGGGCCTCATGCCGCTCCTACGGAGCTCTGTCCATTTTTTGGTGCCTCTCAACTATATTTCGCCTCTACGAGGCTCATTGCTCATGTCATTACGCGCAAATTTCTGGCGCATCCAGCAGAGCCTCGTCGAAGTCCCGCAACTCGGTTATTCCCTGAAGGGGATGCATAAATCAGCCCAGGGTTGTGCGGCCACGCACTACCCTGGGAAGAGGTCGGGGCCATTCGTTCCATCCCTGAAGGGGATGAATACGCCGGGGCATTGGGTATCTATCCCCTTCAGGGAATGGGAAGGTGGCTAGACTAGATGGCTGTCCCAGGGTAGCGGCTGGGCCGCAACCCTGGGCTGGATTATTACTCCCCTTCGGGGAAAGAACGCTTCGTTGACAAATCTCGAGGATTCCAAACGAAGTATCTATTTCGAGTGCGGGACTTAACACTTATGAGGTATCGTGGGGCCTGATACACACTACGGGTCCCGCCTTGGTGGGGTCTCTCAAGGAGACGATTCGTGTTTTTCCGTCATTTCTACTGGCGTTTGGTTAGAGATTTGGCCATGCTTTACGTGGTTTTCGCGGGCCTTGTCTATCTTTTCCAGCGCAAATTGCAGTATTTCCCAGATCCCACCAGTGTTCCTCTGCCACCCGACCCAAAATACCGCGGGATCGAAACTGTGAACCTTACCACGACTGACGGCCTGCGTCTCTTTGCTTGGCATTGGCCAGGACGCTTCCCCGCGACCCTGGTTATTTTCCACGGAAATGCCGGACACCGGGGCCATCGGCTGGATTGGATCGAAGATCTCCACAGCTTGGGTTATGGGGTTTTTGTCCTCGATTATCGTGGTTACGGAGGAAGTGAAGGCTCTCCCACCGAAGAGGGCTTTTACCGCGATGGTGAAGCGGCTGTGCGGTGGCTCGAGAAACAAGGGATCCGGGATCTCGTGTACTTCGGTGAGTCTCTGGGGTGCGGGGTGGCGGTTGAGATGGCAAAGCGGCAGCCCCCGCTTGCGCTGATTCTTCAATCAGGATTCTCCTCAGCCTTGGATGTGGCCCGGAAAGCCTATCCCTATCTGCCCGTCCGCCTCTTGATGAAGGACCGCTTTGACTCAAAGCAAAAGATGGCCAAGATCCTCCGTCCGGCCCTGTTCATTCATGGCGAGCAGGATTCAATCATTCCTATGAAGTTAGGTCGAGCACTCTACGAAGCTGCGAATGAGCCCAAGACATGGTTCCCGATTCCGGAGGCCGATCACAACGATCTCCCCTGGGTGGGCGGAAAGACCTATCTGGAGGGAATCCAGGGATTCCTGCAACGTCAAATAGGGAGCAGGCATTTTAAAGCAGAGTAAATGTAAACGAAAGGCAGTAGGCACCGCCTGAGGGAATCTGAACCTTCGTTGAAGGATGGGTGGCGTCGTCAAAACGCCAGCCCTTTGGACCTGGAGAGGGTTTCACGCGAAGAAAAGATAAAGCGAGGCTTCAAAATCTCACCAGGAGAGCTCGAATTCGTAATCTGCTGCCTCGCCTTTTTCATCCTTTATCTGGATGATCGCCGTGTAGTCATTATCGCGGGAAGGTTGCTGAATGACCTCCACGGAACCCCTTCCCTTCAGCTTCTTCACTTCTACGCTCACCGCCCTTCTGGGTAAGGGTGAACTGAAGTTAGCGCCAGCATTCTTTACCGGGGAACCTGCGACCGTCCGAATGGAAGCATTAGAACGTTGCACGACAACGTAGACCTCATTATCGACACGCCCACGCCAGCGCATTCGCCCATTCATATGGGAGTCTGATTCGTCGTCGTTCCAACGAGCTCTCTCATCACCACGACGAGACTTTCCTATGTTGAGCTCTCTGCCAATGTCATCCAGCGTTCGTTGTATCTCGTCCCATTGATGCCTGGCAAAGGCGAAGCGTTCGGAACTGCGCGCCAGATCGGAAAGGATGTCTACCGCATCCCGTAGTTCCGAGTCAGGACGCCGGTCGCCGATCATTCGGCGAAAAAGACTGGCTCCCGAGCTAAATTGTTGAGTCAGATAGAGCACTTCAACGTCAGCCCGATTGCCGCGGTCGCGATCGTTAAAACCACTGTAGCTCTTGCTGGCCAGCTCTTCGGCCTGACTGGCGAGTCGCTCCGCTCTGTCTTCCAGATGAGCTGAAACGGCATTCGCAGACATGCCCAGCAGAAAAGTAATTCCTAAGATGAGCCTTCCCACGTATTTCATTTTTCCTCCAGAGTTCATTCTCGGCTTAGAATAGTTTCAAGAAGTGGAACAGCGTCAGTCCTCCGCCTTTTCCATTTCTCTTTGATAGGTAACTTATCGTCGCCTTCCCGGTAGACAATTATATTGCCGAGGTGGCAAATATAGGCCAGATCTTCTTCTGCCGCCTTCACGCCAAGAAATTGTTGACAAGCCGGTTTAGTAACGGTAAACAAGTAGCGAGCGATCGATGAAAGTACACTCGGCAAGCTTTTAAGCCGGCAAGTTCATTTAGCCGGCTAATAGAGGCCGCCAGCGATTTTGGAACAGAATTGCCAGCAGTCGGGTACTTTCATAAGTTTGAAAAGATTGCACTCCACACATCGAGGAGGTCGAACCTATGAGGAATTGTAACGCCAAGATTCGCTGCGTGATTCAGGCTGCACTTCTTGTTGCACTGACTGCAAGTTTGGCATTTGCGCAGGATGGTGGTTGCAGGGACCTGCCGTCCCACAGCGAGTTGACGGTTGCACTTAGGACAGTAGTGAAAGCGCAAAAGAATGGAGGTCTGGGTTTAAACATGTGGGCAACTCTGGTCAACCGCGATGGTGAAGTCTGTTCTATCACCTTCACGGGGACAGACAGAGGGGAGCAATGGCCCGGGAGCCGGGTGATATCAGCCCAGAAGGCCAATACGGCTAATGCCTTTAGTCTCCCTGGCCTTGCCCTATCCACGGCCAATCTCTATTCCGCAGTTCAACCCGGAGGCAGCTTGTTTGGTTTGCAGCATAGCAATCCTGTCAACCCTCAAGTGGCCTACTTCGGCAACTCGAAACTTTACGGACAACCGAATGACCCCATGGTGGGCCAGAAAATTGGTGGGGTGAACGTGTTTGGCGGTGGTCTGGCGCTTTACAACAAGCTAGGCAAACTGGTGGGAGCCGTTGGCGTGAGTGGCGACACTTCTTGCACAGATCACATCGTTGCCTGGAGGGTGCGTCACGCCCTTAACGTGGACAATGTCCCGGCGGGAGTAAGCCCAACCAAGGACGACAACATCATTCATGATACAACCGTAGACCCGGCCACAGGTCATACGACCAGTACCAGTGGCTTTGGGCACCCCACCTGTGGCGCAGGGGCACCCGCTACAGACATCGCCAACCATCTCCCCAAAACGGACCCCATTGGTCCGAATCCGTAAGCATGCGAAGTTATAAAAAATAAAAGTGGCGAACCCATCGGTCCAAGCGCAACCAGTGGCGCCCATCACTGAAGGAAGCAGTTTCCAACCTCCCCTTCCCGTGAACAGACATGGGAAGGGGAGATCCTGGCCGCTCCACGGTCGGGAACTTATTCCCTCTTCAATCTCACGGCAAAGAGCTTGCAAAAATACGGGTTGGCGGCGAGTCACGGCTTCCGCTCTCCTCTGGAAATCCCCTCCTTGGGAGGGGAGAAGGCGTCAGCCTTCGGGGTGGGTCCCTCCGGTTCGCGACAACCCACCCCTGCACCCCTCCGGTGGAGGGGAATAATTTTCATCCTTCGTGGCGCCGCCGCGCGGCATGGATGACTCCTCTGGATACTTTTTCTTTCCTCTTCATAGAGACCGTCGGTGGGCTGTCTTTGTTAGCACCCCAGACGGCTGGGTATTTTCCTCAAGCGCCTTCGGCCTAAAACCGGCAGGTGAAATTGCCACCGAGTCACGGAGAGCACAGAGCAAGTGGAAAAGAAGATAGACGTTTTATTCTCAGCCAGAGGCGTAGCAATTTTTCAAGGCATTGCGAAGATATAACTCCTTATCTGCCGCCTCTGTGGTCTCTGTCCTCTGTGGCTAATTGCCGTTTTTAGGTTCAGGAGTTGAGCGGACTGTGATTTAGAAGCGGTACTTGAGCGCGAATTGGATAATCCGGGCTTCAGTAATCGTGTTGACGATCTGTCCAAAACCAGCGCTGATCTGCACGCCCGGAACACCGAAGTTGGCCCGGTTAAAAGCATTGAAAAATTCGGTCCTGAACTGCAGGGAGTGCCGCTCATTGATGGCAAAGGTCTTGCTAAGATTAAAATCAACATTGACTAAATTTGGCCCTCGCACCACGCCCACGCCGGAATTGCCGAAAGCCTGATTGGGCACGAAGCCAGGTTTGGCAGGGTCAGTCTGTAGAACGACCCAGGCATTGGTATCAAAGAACCGATCGACCGTCTGTTCACTGGCTGGCAGCGTGCCATTACCAATTCGGTCCGGTCGAGAGGTCCGTTCGCCACCCAGGTTTAACAGTCCCGGCTGAGTGATCGTCAATCCCAACCCTTGTTGCAAGGTGATGATGGGTGAAAACTCCCAGCCGCCCAAAAGAAAATCCAGCCCCCGGTTCATGCCTGAACCGAGCT
>QHZP01000246.1:0-5220 GCA_003224715.1 Acidobacteriota bacterium
TGAGCTTCAATGGCTAAGACGGAACATGAATAAGCTGGCTTACCAGCGATAATCACCGTGCAGGCCCCGCAAGTGGCACGGTCACAAACCTTCTTAGCACCCGTCAGCTCCAACTCATTGCGGAGCGCTTCCAACAGAGTGACTCGCGGTTCGAGGCTAAGAGATTTGGTAGTCCCATTAATTCGTAAGGCGATGGGCACCTTATCGGGCCCAAGGATTTTTGCCCCTGCCGAGGTATCTGCGGCTTCCAAGACTTCCGATCCCGCCACAATCCCGGCAGAGATCACCGCACCAGTTCCTCTTAGAAAATCTCGGCGAGAGACTTCAGGGGCTCTCCTGGTTTCAGGATCATCAGGTTTTGCCATCGGCTGTCCTCCTGTGAGTTTTGAGAAAATTAGGGTTAGATGAAATACGAGGTATTAATCGACGAATCAACCACTATAGGACTTAGAGAAATTTCCGATTCCACAATACTTGGTTTGCCCAAGCGGTCAGGGGTCCGGGAATTCAGAATCATTCAGGTACGCGTTCCACTCTTTTTCAAAACCGCGAGCGAACCAGGATTTCAATCATAGGTTCTCCATTTCAGGCTTGTCAACACAAAATCTGGCCTGGGGGCAATGAAGACACGAGAGGTGGAGCGGGCGCTCCTGCGCACGCTGGACAAACGCGCGAGGGACCGCGCGTGCCACCCCCAGCGTTTTCTGCGAGGGGAGGGTTTCGTTCCACAGTGGAAAGACCACAGCTCGCTCCGCTCACCGTGGTTACCAAAGCTTCCACCCGAATCTAACACATTGTCTGGTGTACTGCCTCAGTCCTACGGAGCTCTGTCCATTTTTTTTGGGCCTCTGAACTATAAATATTTCGCCTCTACGAGGCTCATTGCTTCTGTCATTACCCACAAAAATTTCGCACACCCGCCGGACCAGTCTTCTTTGACATGACGGACTGTTGTAATCATAATGGGAGGGATAAATCCCAAGGGGTGATCAAGGTGGGTACGGAATTTGTCTCAGTTAAAATTTAAGAACCCCTTAACTCGGAAGGAGGGAAGATGGCGTCTCAGCATGAAATCAGCCGGCGCCTGGTATTGATGGGAGGTCTCGCGACTGCCACGGGAGCTCTACTATCTTCCATGCGAGGTTTTTCCCAATCGTCCAACTCTAAATTGGGGATCCCTGGTCCCTATCGAGGGCGTGTCATTGCAGTTCACCATCCTGGCTCGATTGTGTCTGGGAAATTCCAGTCAGAGCCTATCCGCAACATGATGCATAAGGGAATGCTCCAACTGACGGGAGCAGGTGATTGGGTCGAGGCCTGGAGATTTTTTTTCGAGCCTGGAGACGTGGTTGGCATTAAGGTCAACCCGGTCGGGCAACCCCAGGTTATTTCTTGCGCCGAGGTCATACATCAAATCGTAGATGGGTTAAAGGCGGTAGGCCTGAAGGCCAAGGACATTGTGGTTTATGACCGCTACCGGCGCCAATTCCTGAGTGCTGGATTTGATAAAATGCTGCCGGAGGGAGTGCGTCAGTCCGCCGCGGTCGAAGACTTTGATAAGGTCCAGTTGGATATCAATGGGTATGACCCTGAGCACTACCTGGAAATGGCTCTGGTCACTCCCGGTCAGAATCCCGATAGCGTCCAGGCGAAGCGTTCCTATGTCGCAAGGTTCCTTACGCGGGAGGTCAATAAGCTGATCAATCTTCCCGTGCTCAAGGACCATCAATCCGCTGGTGTCACTCTGGCGCTGAAGAATCTTTCTCACGGGCTGGTAAATAATGTTTATCGCAGCCACTCCAGTTCCACTCTCAATGCCTGCGGGGCTTTTATTCCTGCGGTGGTCTCGCTTCCGGTGATCCGACAGAAGACCGTACTACATGTAATGGATGGAATTAAAGCGCTCTATCATGGCGGTCCTGGGGCGGAAAATCCTCAGTTTGTCTGGGAACACAAGACTCTGTACTTTGCCACTGATCCGGTGGCCCTCGATCGTATCGGTTGGAAGGCAATCGACGAAAAGCGTCTGCAGCAGGGCATGGCCACCATTGCTGAGGCTAAACCAGACCAGCACAGCACCTTCCTCAGGCGACAGCCTGAACATGTCGAAATTGCCGGCGCTCTGGGGTTGGGAGAATGGGACGAAAATAAAATTGAGATAAAGAGGTTTGAATTGGCGTGAGGTTAACCACGGGCCGCGGAGCCCCTGTTTGTAATGCCTTCAGCTGGCGAACGGTATGAAAAAATGGGAGGGCGAGCCTTCTGGCGAGCCATCGCCCCGGGCAGCTTGCCCCATGAGGCTCGGCGGGAGCCTCGCGCTCCCGATCTCCTGTTAAGCCCGCGCCGGTCGCCGCGCGGAGCGCGCCTCCCACATCCACTATGCCTAGGGTCGTGTGTGTGTCCTGTGGGGCGCACCTGGAAATCGTAGTACATTTCAAGGGGAAAATTGTTTGGACAATAGATCCGGACCATCCCGATTTCGGATCCCAACAACCTGCGCTACGTGGCGAAACCGGCAACATAAAGGTCGTCTGCAGCGCCGATGTGTTGCATAACTGCGGCTATACTTGTGTCAACGGCGTCTTGGTTGAGGACAAGAAATAGACCTCAGCGACAACCCAATCAGCGCCGCCGCGATCCTTGCTGCTTAAAATGGTCGTTGCTTCTTCCTGCCTAGGTCGCGCGGCTTATCCCGTAGTTGCCAGAGCAACCAAAGAATCACCGCTCCTACAATTCCCCAACCAATAAGATGCAGTGCCTCGAACATTACCCCCCCCTTTTTGCGTCGTTGCTCACAGCTTGCGCGCGACGCCCACTTTTCCAAAAAGACTGACTTTTTGTTCGCGTCGTACTTAAACCCCTCTTGCAGGCTTTTTACGAGCTCAATCTCACCAGATATTTTTCCTCCGGGGAGATCGTTGGTATTAGTGCGGTGGTCTTTCTGGAGGCGGGTTGGTAATGGAAATTGGGGGCCATACACACACCCAACCTGCTTCCTGCCGGCCCAAACTTTAGTCAAAACGGGCAGCCACGAACTGTTTCTTGGACGAATCCACTTTGAGGCGAACTACCTTGGCTCGGACAGTATGATGCGCGCCAAAGGCATTGCTTGAAGCAATGTCAATATTCAAATGAGTGTCCACCCAGACGGGGGTTTTGAGAAAAAAAGAGATGCCGGTGTCACTGATATCGTAAGTCTCGGTTTCCTCCTGAAAAGAAATCTCCTTGGTATCGATGTCCTTTACAGTAAGTTTCGAGGTTTCCTTTTCCCGACCTCGATCATTTCTCGTAAGGGTTGCTGCCCTTGCAACTGTTGATTTCACTCCAAACCTTGCCATAGCCTCACTCATCCGTTCCAGCGAAGGTTCTGACAGAAACCCTCTCTCGCTTCTCACGTCAGAAGCAATCCCGTTAGATTGCAGCAAGGCTGGCTCTGTGAGGACCAGCCTTGTAAGCAGTGAGAAGAGATGGCGCTGCGAGACGCCTTTTCAAGCACTACTCATCTCTGGAATGGCACGTTAAGCTCCATAAACTATGGCGACGAGAAATCGATTGAAATCAATACTATAGGCCCACAGGAGATTCTGCTCTCGGTAAAACTTTTCCAACAAGTTGCAGATGAGTTCTCATCGCAACGAAAGGGTGTTTCAACCTAAAAACGGCAGTTAGCCACAGAGTCACAGAGACCACAGAGGCCGCAGACAAGGAGTTATATCTTCGCAAGGCCCTGAAAAATTGTCTCTGGGTGAGGATAAAGCATCTGAAAACCGCCCGCCCTTTCACTTGCTCCGTGCGCTCTTGAAGCTGTCTCACAGCTTCAACTCCGTGGCAATTTCAACTGCCGGATTTAGGTCCAACGATGTTAGATGACTGGCGACTTGGCCCCCTTTGGCTCTATGAAGACGTGAAAGAGGCTCTGCTACCTGGGGCAGGTTCTCGTCCCTCTGGAAACATGAGTCGGCGCTTTGGACACAGGCGGTCACAACGGGCCGCCTGAAGGGCGGCAATAGGCTAGCCCAGGGAAAAGCGTCAGCGGCGCCCTGGCTCACCGTCCTGGCCAAACCATCATGAGAAACGGTGGAGCGGGCGTCGCGTCGTCGCGAGACGTTCGACGCCACGAGACGTTCGACGCCACGTCCGCTCCACCGTTCACAAAAGAAGCAATATCTTTCTGACCCAGGGCGCCGCTGACGCTCTGCCCTGGGCTAAACTATTACGGCCTTTCAGGCCTTTGGCACCCAATGCTCCTGGATAATGTGCAAGGGTGGGGTCGCTCCTTCTGCTTTTCGCCAGACTACTTTCCTTTCAGTCCGAAGCAATAAATCTGGGAATTGTGATCCGCCACATAGACTCGGCCATTGGCCAATGCCAGGCCACCGAAGTGCGCCCAGGTGTCCATGACGGAGTCGCTTTGGTAAAGCACCTTGCCCGACTGGGCATCCAGAGCATAGAGAACAGCCCGGTTGGGGTTGTCTTTCCTTTGCTCAACCGTCAACAGTGTCAGATTTTGATAGCTGATGATCCCACCTTCCTTGGTTTGCCGAACGTCTTCCCCGTTGGAAAGTGCCCATACGATACCGTTGGCAATAACCACCGGTTCGGGGACGTTGAGCTCCCCGGAAATCCAGGCCGGCTCCAGAATGGGTTTCTTGGAAGCGCCGTCCAAAGCGACTTTAAACGCCATGATACTTCCGTGGGGATTAGGACCGTTGGTCTTAGGAAACTTTGGAGCGCGCTTGGAAACAGGTCCCAATATCGGCACATAGACCCAGGTTTGGTCCTGCAAATCCCGCCAGGCTGAAAGACCGCCCCAGACGCCCTTTCCTTCAAACGTATTCTCGTCGTTGGCCAGGCGCGGCGTGATGTACAGCGGCGTCTGATGATCTTTATCCCCAAGTGAATCGGCATCCATCAAGTAAACGACCCCTTCTTTGCCTCCAGCCGAAAGGAGATGGTAATTCTGGTGAGCAAACCAGACGGGACTGGTACACCCCAGGTCCCAATCGTAGCGGAGGATGTCTCGCCAGTTGGTGGGTGTGTAGTAGTCACAGAGCTTCAAGTCGCCCAGGGAAGCAGCCAGGATGGTATTACTATATTCGCCTGTGGGAGGATCAAAGGGACCATCTCCCGTTGCGGCATAGATTCGACCGTTCTTTCCGACCACCGGACCTCCCCTGCCCCAAATTCCTCCACCTCCCCCTTTTGAAACCAGTATGCCTC
>QHZP01000246.1:5248-7610 GCA_003224715.1 Acidobacteriota bacterium
CAGATTGGCCGCCGCCACAGCCCTGCGAAAGCGAGGTGTAGATAATGCCATCGACGAGGTTGAGGCTCCAATTCTTGGAGAATGGAGGTACAAACTGAATCGGCCCACATCTGTTTTTGCCTGTGCCAAGATCCAGCCCATACAGTCTGCCATCCACGGCTATCAGGTAGACGATCGCCATGCTTTTGTCGATCACCGGAGTCGCATTAATCCCTTGGGGACAAAGCCAGTCACTCTCTTTGCTGGCTGTGGCATAAGTCTCCAGGGTCCGGCTCCACACGATGTTTCCATTTTCAGCGTCCAAGGCATAAAAGGAATTGGAACTGCCCGCCACATAAACGAGGGTCTTGATTCCCTGGGGAGTGGTGACTTCGGAAGCAATCACGGGAGCCGTCAAGGCAGTGAGCGCCTTGGGCTCATTCTTCACCTGGATTTTCCATTTCAACTCCAATCCACTCACGTTTTGGACAGTAAGGACTTTTTCTTCGACCGCCCACCCAGAGCGCTGGGGGTCATGCCCGAAGGTGAGCCAGTCAGCGGCGTAAAGCCAGGTGGACAGGCAGAGCCAAGCGAAGTAAATGCGTGGAAGCACCGAAGGTCTTAGGGTCATCGTGACAAATTTCTCTCCGGGATGGGAGAGCTGCTTTGGAAGCGAAAGCTCCTTGAACGAGAGTCACATAAAGAAGAACCGGAATCAATGCATGAGTCCCTGAAATACAGAAGACAGAAAGGACTACGAGTCCCCAGCAGTGGAGACGGCGCGCTCACTATAATTTGTACCGGGAGAGATTTCAACAGCTTTGGGAAACCCCACTGCCTTTAATTCCAAAATAAGGGTACTATATCGCGGTGTTGATCTCATTCATGTCCGTGAGTTTCTCGCACTCAATAGCTACAGAAGTGAGAAGTTGGAAGAGGAGTTCCACATGCCGCCCGCGTGGCGCCACAGCGCATGAAAAAGTTGGACTGAGCCGCGACCGTAAGGGAGCAGTTGAGGGAATCGGCCAGCAGCCCTCCCTGCCAGTCAGGGCTAGGATTTCTGCTATTTTTGTAGGAGCCAAAATTATGGATAAAAGGAAACAGACGCTATTATCTTTAATCTTCGTCTTACTGTTGCTGGCGTGCTGGCTTAAGCTGGGCCAGGCGCAGGAAATTTTCAAGCAGCAACGGGTGCCACCTACCGATTTCGCCATTCTCTCCTGGGGCCCCACTCCAGCAGAGCCACAGCAACTCCAGTGGATGAAGGAAGCAGGCATCAATATCGCCGGATTTGCACAGGTCAAGGATCTGGCAGCCTTTGAAAATGCCGGGCTTCAGGTCTTTGTTTCTGACCCTCGAGTTAGTCGCTATGACTTCGAAAAATCATTGGACGAGAAGCTGGTTCGCGAGAATATCCAATCGCTGGCCAAAGAGGTCGGGAACAGCCCGGCGGTGATTGGTTTCATGCTGCGCGACGAGCCTCATGCGCGAGCCATGCCCAGTTTGGGGTTGGTCGCACGGCTGATTCGCGAGATCATGCCTGGAAAATGGCCCTATGTCAACCTGTTTCCGGTGCGCGTCTCGGCGGATCGCATGGGTGTGGCGAACTATGCTGATTACGTCCGGTTGCTGGTGGACACGATTCACCAGCCCTTCTTAAGCTACGACAATTACTCCCTGGTCAAGGGGGAAATGCTCGATTCCTTTTATACCAATCTGGAAGTGGTGCGGAGATTGTCAGTGGAGACCGGGGTTCCTTTCTGGAATTGTGTCCTTTCAAATGCTCACTTCAATTACATGGAAAATACAGATGCCACCTATCACCTGCAGGCATACGCCACCATGGCTCACGGTGGGCGCGGTATCCAATACTTTAGCTATTTTACCTGGTCCATCGGTAACTACCGGCTGGGACCTATTGACCAGTTTGGAAACAAGACCCCCTCCTGGGATATGCTCCGCCGCGTCAATAATGAGATTCATGCGCTGGCGCCAACCTTAAAGAAGCTGAAGAGCACCGGCGTTTTCCATTTTCCCGATGCACCGCCCGAGTGTCGTTCTTTGAGCCAGAGCAAATGGGTCCGTTCGGTCGAAATGAGTCAACGCAATGTGATACCTCCGGTCCAGGGAAGGTTTTTGATCGGAGAATTTCTGGACGGGCAGGGACGATCTTATCTGATGCTGGTGAACAAAGACCTTAACAACTCATTTCGCTATCAAATCGAGCTCAAGGAGCCAAACCATAAGTTGATTCATATCTCGCCTTACTCAGGACAGGAGGAATCCTTCGGGCGGGAAATGGACTGGATCGCTCCCGGAGCGGGGCACTTGTTCCGGATTGAGTAACGCAGAGTGTTTCAATTTTCTAGCCTGGCATCCTGTC
>QHZP01000247.1:0-1620 GCA_003224715.1 Acidobacteriota bacterium
CCGGGAAGGTTTGGCAGAGGGACAAATTTCAACCACTGTGGGGCTAGAGAATTGGCCAGCCGAGGATCAGTGGGGCAGATGACATTGGGCGTCTTCCCGTCACAACCCATAAACTGGTCCCGCAGAAACGGAAGGTTGTTCGAACCAGTGGGCTGGTCGGGATTGAAAGATGGATTAGCCCGAGTCGTGTCCGGATCAAAGATTGGATTGGGCCATTCGCTGAAATCTCCTTTCCGCATCTTTTCCGTCGGCACAGTGAGAATTGGCTTGGTGGTCGAGCCTCTGGAGCGATATCCCTCAAAGTGGAAAAAGAAGTAGGTTTTCCTCCGGCTTGACCAAAGCAAAGGCGCTTTAACCGGGCCGCCCACGAAAGCTCCGAAGTCGTTTTCCAGGTTCTTAGGTCTTTGGGCAACGCCAAATTGGCGGGCATTCAGACTGGTGTTACGGTGGTACTCGTAGGCGCCTCCGTGGAACTCGTTGGTTCCTTCTTTGGTGCTGGCGGTAATAATCGCGGCGCTTGACGATCCGAAACTGACATCGTAATTCGAGGTCAGCACGCTAACTTCGCCTACCGCTTCAGGAGATACCGGATAGTCCAGATGAATTCCCACCATGCCGCTCTGGCTCAGAAGACCTTCCTGCAGGCTAACCCCGTCGATGGTAGCTTCATCAGAAAACAATTGACCGCCATTAAAGGTTGCCGTGAAGGCGTTCCCTGTGCCTCCCGGATTCACGCCGGGCAGGAGTGTCACAAAAGAAGCCGCCGAACGTTGGCTACCCGAAACTTGCAAGGGAAGGGCCTCAATGGATGTCCGAGTGATGGTGCCCTTGACCTCCGGGGTTTCAAAGTTGAGAGGTGAAGCATCCTCCGTCACCTCCACCGTTTGGGTCATTTCTCCCACTTCCATCACAAAATCCATGCGAGCCACTTGATGAACGTCCAGCTCAATGCCAGACCGGACGATTGGCTTGAAGCCTTGCATTTCAACCGAAACCTGATACTTTCCTTGCTGGAGAAGCTCAACTGTGTAGTAACCATCCTGATTCGAGACTACCTTTCGTTTGACCGCAGTGTCCTCACTGGCCACCAGGATATTAGCACCAACGATCACGGCTCCCGTGGAGTCCGTCACTCTTCCGTTGATTCCGGCCTTCTGGGCAAATAGGATCTGACCAATGCCAAAAGAGAAAGCGGCCAGAACTACCAAGCGGAAAAAAATTTGCCTTTTCATTTATTTCCCCCCTAAATTTGTTGCCACTTTTTTATTCCCTATTCTCTTAGGATCCCAGGTTGCCGAGGCTCAGACTTGCGGGCTCCAGCCAGTTTTGAATTGGGAACTTCCTCCGAACGGCGACTCGAGAAGATTGTTTTAATGAGGTTACTCTTTAGCGAGCTGAGATATGGAGAATTCTTTTCATATTGGTTCGCGAAAGTCAAGAAGTTTTGCTGATCAAGTAATGCGTCAGTAACTGCGGGCGGAGTGACCCCGCATGGGTCGCCACGCTGAGCGCTTTCCGTGAGGCGTGGGCGTCATCTTTGGGTCGCGGACACAAATAGAGACCGTGCACAACTACTAGGCACAATTTGAGCCACAGTGAGGTAGAATAGGTCCGCCAGTG
>QHZP01000247.1:1662-9923 GCA_003224715.1 Acidobacteriota bacterium
CGGGGTTCGAATCCTACCGCCTGGGCCAGTTAGGAAATGAAGCAGTTGGGTCGCCCGCTACGCGGGCTCGCCAGTTTGGACCTTTTGGGGAGCAATTCCCGTGGGTTGACCCTCACCCGGTCCGCCGTCCGGCGGACCACCCTCTCCCCAAGGGACCCCAAGGGCGAGGGAGAGATCCACGGATTAGAGCGCTGACTTCAAGGGTACAAACAGACGTTTCATTACACAATGGCAGGGGGGTGGCATGAAACGTCTGTTTGAGTCACACCCCCACTTAATGTTTTCCCTCTCCTTGTGGGAGGGTGGCGCGAAGCGACGGGTGAGGGTCAACCGCGTTTTTCGGTGCCGCGAATGTCCAAACTCCAGGTGCCCGCTACGCGGGCTCGCCAGCTGTTTTTCGGGAAAATTTCAGCCGTTTTGAATTCAGCATAAAGTTCGAACCCACATTTTTGAGAAATGCAAGGATTTCATCTATGCAAAAAATCACACCACATTTATGGTTTGACAAAGAAGCCAAGGAGGCGGCCGAGTTCTACACATCCGTCTTTAAGGACTCAAACGTAAAGGACACGACAACGCTTCATAATACCCCTTCGGGCTCCGTGGACATTGTTACCATTGAGCTTACTGGACAAAGATTCACTCTGATTTCCGCCGGCCCGCTTTTCAAATTTAATCCTTCTGTATCGTTTCTGGTCGCCTGCAAGACGAAGGACGAGGTCGATTCATTGTGGAAAAAGCTCTCAGAAGGAGGTACGGCGCTCATGGAGCTTGGCGAATATCCATTCAGCGAAAGGTATGGATGGACGCAGGATAAGTATGGCCTCTCGTGGCAGGTGATGTTCATGGGCAAACGCGAAATAAAACAGAAAATCACCTCGACCATTATGTTTGTCGGCGATGTTTGCGGCAAAGCAGAAGAGGCGATCAATTTTTACGCCTCGGTGTTCCACAATGCGAGAATCGGCAACATCCTCCGCTACGGCCAAGGTGAAGAACCCGATAAAGAAGGCACCATAAAGCATGCCGCCTTCACGCTGGAAGGCCGGGATTTTGCGGCCATGGACAGCGCTCATAAACACAACTTTACGTTCAACGAAGCGATTTCGCTCATGGTGCACTGCGATACCCAAAAAGAAATCGACTACTACTGGGAAAAGCTCTCGGCAGTTCCTGCCGCAGAACAGTGTGGTTGGCTGAAGGACAAGTACGGCCTCTCCTGGCAGATTGTGCCCACCGGTATGGACGAGATGATGAAGAACAAAGACGAGAAGAAACTGGCGCGAGTGACCGAAGCGTTTCTCAAAATGAAAAAATTTGATATCGCAGCTCTAAAGCGAGCATAGGAAGGGGAATAAGCGTTTGCCGCCAAAATTCTTAGATGCTTACACAAAAAAAACAATTCGGAACGATAGACGAATATATAAAAACCTTCCCGGAGGATGTTCAAAGAATTTTAGAGAAAATAAGGCAGACAATTAAGAAAGCGGCACCCGCAGCCGAAGAAGCCATTAGTTACCAGATACCCACGTTCAAACTGAATGGCAAGTACTTGGTGTATTTCGCTGCCTTTAAAAATCATATAGGTCTCTATCCACCGCCACCCACCGTATTCAAGAAGGAAGTATCTTCATACGAAGGCCCTAAGGGTAATCTCAAATTCCCGCTTGATAAACCGATGCCATTGGACCTAGTGAAGAGAATTGTTAAATATAGAGTGAAGGAAATTTTAGAAAAGGGAAGAAAGAAGAAATAGGAATTCACCGCCAAAGAAAAACTTAAAATCGTCCTTTCCGCTCCGGATCCCAACGAGGCGGACAGAATGGGGGGTGGGGGGAATTCCGCCGCCGAGCCCAGCCAGTTCGGGTTCGGATATTTTCAAACACACTCCACCAGACATTGCAATCATTTAGCAGCGGCATACTCGCAGGCAGAAGTCAGGTATCCAAACGGAAATATTGGCTTGTGTCGGTTCCGTTGTCATCTGCGTCGGACAAACTTGCAATCGCTCAGCCTAAAGGTGGGATCTTATAGGACCAATGCGTCGTTTTGCCAAAGCAGGAGTCATTATCGCGTTGGGCGCCGGCATCGCGGTGGCCATTCCCGGTGTTAGGGAGAGGGGAACGCTTCTCCTCCGAAAGGTTTCGGGCGCATCGGCAGAACCTTGGAGTGACGTGGCAGTTCAGATGGTCCCGTACCGGTGGCAGGAAGGTACGCGCAGGATCCTGGGACATTGGGCCGTGGAATGGACCCGGCATCTGAGCTTCCCCTTACAACTGGGCTCCAAGACCCACCTCAGCTACAGCATCTTCCTGGGTGCAACGCCCAATCTCGCCTCTCTGGATTGCCACTACACCGTCCTGGCTGAAGGCCAGACTTCTCACCCACCCCATGTTCACGACGATGAAGAGATCATCATCCCGCTCGTCGGCGATGTCGATATCATGCGGGCGGATGCGGCCGATTCGGTCAAAACGCAGGACGAACGAATCGGTTTTGGTCGATTGGTGTACCATGCATCCAGGTTGCCCCACACGATCCGCGCGGTTGGTCCGGGTCCTTCCGGTTATCTGGTTCTCCGCTGGTCCGCCCCGGCCGGCGAGCAAGCTCCCGATGGCGCAGTTTCCGCGAGGAGCTTCGATCTTGGCGACCTGCTGGCCGCGCAGCCTGCCGCGACGGAAGGCCGATCCAGAACTCTGATCTTCGAAGGGCCAACCCGCCTGTTGCGCCGGTTACACGCCCACGCCAGCTTCGCGCGCCCGGGCGAAGGCTCGCCACCGCATCAGGATCCCCACGATGTGGCAGTGGTCGTACTCCAAGGAGCAGTGGAAACGACGAGTGGACGCGTGGAGGCTCCCGGCATCATCTTTCACCCTGCTGGGAGAACTCATTTCCTCCGGGGCGTGGGAATGCAGCCTGCTCGCTACCTCGCGATCGAATTCCTCGAGAGGAACTAGCCAGTGATCGCGGTAACGATTCGTCGCGACCTTACGCTGCAGTGGGGAGCGTATCTCATTTTGGCATGCGCTCTGATCGGCGGCCTTTACGGGCGTTTGGCTGGATTCGGTGAGCGGCAATTAACAGAAGACGAATACTACTTTGCCGAGGGCGCCGACAAGATCCGGGAGCAAGGGGTACCACGCTTTGCTGGCGGAGGGTACTATGTCCAGGGCCTGCTGCCGCAGTATTTGACCGCAGCCTCAGTCGAACTTTTCGGGGAAACGAACACCTCTGTGCGATTACCGGCTCTTCTCTTCGGCCTGCTCGTCCCGCTCTTGGCTTATCGCTACGCGCGATTACATCTGCCCGCTCCATTACCTTTGGTGTTGAGCGCGGCGCTTTTGGCATCTTCGTGGGAGATCGAATTCTCGCGATTCGGCCGCATGTATACGGCACTGCAATGCGCGACGTTGGCGTTTGTGTATCGCTTCGATCGCTCAATCATCGGGCCGGACTGGAAGCACCAATATCGCGCGCACGGTTGGCTGGTGATTGCCACGTTGTGCCACTTTCAGGGAGCGATCCTTGCTCCTTTGCTGTTTTGGCCCTGTCTCAACTTGGACAACCGCGAACGTTTTCCTGATCGCGGATCGGTCATCCAATATTCCTTTCTTACCGCCGTGGTTGCTGCCCTGGCGGGTCTAATCGCAACATTTGACTTTAGGCGATGGGGCGTCATGGCTCCATTTCCGATTGGATACAGGCCGCCAAAAATCGCTTTCTTGCGCGGCCCGGAATTTCTGTTCTGGAGTGCAGGCGACCATCCTTGTATCCCCGTTGCTATCCTCGGCGCCCTGACGATGGCGCTCGTGACCGGACTCGTCCTCGCCCGGCGAGGAGTGATCTCGGGACCGCAAGTGGGGCTCGCTCCCCTGGTCGTGTCAGCCCTTTTGCACCAAGGCATGCTTGCCACACTCATAGCGACGGCGCTGGTTCTGCGATACGGCCTTCGGCGCGCGCTCTGGCAATGGCCTTGCCAGAGGCTTCTGGTGGCGACTGCCGGCGGTCTGTTCTTGTTCTGGGCAGTCGTCTGTGCGTCCAGAGGAAAGGACTGGATCGAGATCAGCGGCGCCAGTAGTTGGATGGGAGCGCTGCGAAAAACCTTCTTTAGTTGGCCGAGTTGGACCGACGCACTGGTTCAGCCTTGGGCCGCCAACCTTCCCGTTTTGGGGTTGCTCACTTTGTTGTCGATTGCTGTCCTGTTAATGTCAAGGGCTCGCGCTTCCTGGATCGAAATCTTCCGCGGGCCAGCCGGAATCCTCGTTTACGGCATTTTGGTCTTTGGCCTAGTCCGCTACTTCCGTGAGTCCGCAAGGTACCACTTTCCGTTCTATCCGCTTGTGCTCGCGGCCGAGGCGGCCGCCGCACTTCAACTGGCTGGTCTTTGGCGAGGACTCCTCCTGTTTGTTGCCGCCTTCACGGTGTCTGGGGATTTCAATCCGTCTCATATTGCCGCGGCCGGTAAGCCCAGCGCGGAGTTCCGGACTGGGCCATTCGCTGAGAAAGAGGACCTATGGTACCCGCGGCCGGACTACCAGAGCGTGGCGGATTATCTGCGGAAGCTTGGTAAGGCTGCGCCGGATGCCCTCTTTGTTGTCCACTACTGTCCTCCGGTGGCGCGGCAGTTCCTGCCGCGGCGGTACGCCAGCTATTTGCCTCGGTCGAGCTTCGGGTTTTATGAATGGAGCCGTGAAAGAGGTACGCGTGATGTTTGGAAAGGACGGTTGCTCCTGAGTACCTGGCAGGAGCTACGTGAGGCTACGCGATCAGATCCGGTAGTTTGGCTAGTACGTCCGTTGTCGGTAGCAGCGCAACTCCAGCCCGAGGTTGTTTGGGGCGAGCGCCTCCAACGGGTGACACAAGAATTCTTGAGCCGCGACGGGCGGATTGAGGTTCTAAGGGTATCGCTCAAGCTCTGATGACCTGGATGGGGCGAGGTTGTCCAATGCCGCGGCCAGTCTTAACCACCTGTTGGATGCTTCTCCAGACGGGTGAGGGCGTCCTAGGCGTAGGAGGTCGAATCGCCATGGCGCTTTCCTGAGAAGTTGAGGAGCTCTTGATGTCCCTGGGAGGCGACGCGGTGTCCCTTATCCCGCCGGATTCGGTGCAGGTATGCGGGTACCTTGGCGGTAAGCCCCCGGAGCGTGTCCTGCCCAGCGTTTGAAAGCTTTGCTGAAAGCGGCCTCAGCTTCGTAGCCGATTCGGCCCGCGATTTCGGCGAGACTCTCCGGGCCCGATCTCAACATCCCGGCCGCCTTGTGCATTCGCCAGCGGGTCAGGTACTGCATAGGTGGCTCGCCGACCAGTTCCCGGAACCGGGCAGCGAAAGCGGCCCGCGACATGCCCACCCGCAAAGCCAACGAGGCAACTGTCCAGGATTGCTGGGGAGCGTTGTGAATGAGTGCCAGGGCCTGTCCAAGGCCATCGCCCTGACCAATCCCCTCTTGCACTCCCCGGCACTGCTGATGTAGGCGCGGACCGCTTGAATGAAAATAATGTCGGTCAGATGACCGATGACGGTTTCGGCTCCCGGCAACGTCGAGGCGGTCTCGCTGGCCAGATACTGCAGGGTCGTCTCCAGCCAAGGAACGGCTCGTCCCTCCTCTCCTTTGATATGGATGACGGCTGGAAGAGCAGAAATCAGTGGGTTGGTTTCCCCTCCTTCAAACTCAAAGCAGCCGCAAACCAAAGTAGTGAGAGCTCCACCTCCTCCATAACTCAAACTCAGGCTCTTGTGGCTGGAGTTGTGGGACCCCACCAGAGTCTCGATGTTGACTGGGCGAGTTCCAAGCGCATCTCGCATCACATGGGCGCTTCCGTGCGGGAACATCACGAAATCCCCTCCAGCCAGCGCAATTTGCTTTTTCTCTCCCTCCATTTCCAGCCAGCAACTCCCCCGCGCCACCACAGAGAACCCGGCATGCCCGGGGAAATGCGGAACTCGTAACCCCCATGGTGCGCTGAGCTCGGAACGGCAAGACACCGTGCTCTTCAAATGTAAAGTCCTCAAAACTTCATTCAGTGCATCCATAGAAATCATCCTTTTTTAGACGATTGGACAGTAATTTTGGCTTTTCAATCATTGATTGTCTAACTGAATCCACCTAATGTTACGCCAAAGGGGGATGAAACACAATGGGCAAGAGAGACAAATTAAAAAAAAATCGAACCCTTTTTGTGGCTGGCTCCTCCGGGCAGCTCGGCTGCACCTGTTGTTGCCTGGAACAACCTCGCGCAGTCGTCGAGGTAGTGGAAGACATTGTGCTCACGTCCATGCCAAAACTGGCCGCTGACTCGGACAGGATCATCATCCGCAAGTTGACGGCTCCGCATCGAGGTTTAGTCTATGAGTGCTAATACGGCTCAGAAGTCGATCATGACAGCCGGCGAAGATTCTGCCCGTCGGAACCAGGTGCCAGAGTCACTGCGAAGCGGCGACCAGCCCTGGAGAACGGTTTTTGAACACTCGGGGATTGGTGTCGCGATGGCAAAAGGCGCGCTGGAGAAACCCTACGAAGAGATCAAGCAACTGAAGGACCAGCTCTACCAAGAGAATTTCACCCTGACGCGTGAACGGGATCGCCTGCGCCTCTTGCTCGAAGTGAACAATGTTGTGGTCTCGACGCTCGATTTGCATGAACTGCTAGGCGCCATCTCGACCTGCCTGCGCCGCGTCATCCCGCACGATTACGCCAGCCTTGCCCTCTATGAGCCTGAAAGCCAACAACTGCGCTTGCATGCGCTGGACTTTGTTGCTGGCAGGGGCTCGATGCAGGAAGGCGTCCCGGTTCCGATGGAGGGTACTCCCACTGGCCTGGCGTTCCGCTCGCGCCAGCCCGTCTTGATCAACCAGTTCAATTTTGATCAATTTCCCTCGGAGCTTACCAGTGGGCTGTTAGCCGCGGGCTTGAAGTCGGGTTGTTGCCTGCCACTCCTCTCGCCAGGCCGGGTCTCAGGGGTTTTGAACGTGGCGAGTCTCAGTGAGAACGCTTTTACTGAAGCCGACGTGGAGCTGCTCGGTCAAGTCGCCAATCAGATGGGCGTCGCCATTGAAAACACTCTCTCTCTTTACCAGATCGTAGAACTCCACAACAACTTGACGGATGAGAAGCTCTATCTTCAGGAAGCCTACGCAGAGATCTCGAAACTGAAGGACCAACTCTATAAGGAGAATCTGGCTCTCAGAGAAGAAATCGATCAGGCCTCGATGTTTGAGGAGATTGTGGGCTCGTCACGGGCTTTGCATCGCGTGCTCTCTAATGTGGCCAAGGTCGCTCCTACCGATTCCACAGTTCTCATTACGGGGGAGACGGGAACGGGCAAGGAACTGATTGCGCGCGCCATTCACAAACGTTCACGGCGCTCGGAGCGGGCCTTCGTCAAGGTCAACTGCGCAGCGCTGCCGCCGTCGCTGATTGCGTCAGAGCTGTTTGGTCATGAGAAGGGCGCCTTCACCGGAGCCCTGCAGCGGCGCCTGGGCCGTTTTGAACTGGCGGAAGGAGGATCGATCTTCCTGGATGAGATTGGAGAGTTGCCGGCCGAAACTCAAATCGCCCTGTTGCGAGTCTTGCAGGAAAGAGAATTTGAACGGGTGGGAGGTGGCCAGCCGATTGCGGCCGACGTGCGGGTGATCGCCGCCACCAACCGGGACTTGAAGGCGGCGGTGGCAGCCGGGACGTTTCGAGCCGACCTGTTCTACCGCTTCAACGTGTTTCCGCTCGCCGTGCCTCCCCTGCGCGAGCGCCTGGAGGACATCCCGCTGCTGGTGGAGTACTTCATTGGTCGGTATGCCAGTCAGGCCGGCAAGAAGGTCCGCAACATTCACAAGAGAACGCTGGACCTATTTCAATCCTACCACTGGCCGGGCAACCTGCGCGAACTACAGAATGTGATTGAGAGGTCGGTGATCCTATGCGAAGGCGAGACCTTATCGGTGGACGAGAGCTGGCTAGGGAAGGAACCGGATCAGGCACAGCCCTTGCGTCCACTGGCCGAAAAGCTGCTGGAACAGGAAAAGGAAATGATCGAGTCGGCGCTGGCGGCGAGTAAAGGCCGGGTGGCGGGCCGCTCCGGGGCTGCGGTTAAGGTGGGGATGCCTCCCTCAACGCTCGAGGCCAGGATAAAGGCCCTGAAGATTGATAAAAAGCAGTTCAGTTCCGGCTAATCCGCACTGCTACCTCGCAGAAACCTGCGACTATTCGCCAAAAGCGGTGAGTTTCTTCTCACCGTTGTCCTGCCTTTTCAATTGCTTCGGATTGGAA
>QHZP01000268.1:0-7021 GCA_003224715.1 Acidobacteriota bacterium
AAATCTTGTAACAGAGTTCCCATCTTTCCTCCTATTTATTCGTATCTGAGAGCGACCATCGGGTCTACCTTCGTCGCCCGGCGAGCTGGCAGGTAGCAGGCCAGCAAAGCCACGCTGATGAGAAGCAACGAGACGGAGAGGAAGGTCAATGGATCCGTCGCAGTCACCCCGAAAAGGAAGTTACCAATTAGTCGTGTCAGTGCAATAGCTGAGACAAGACCGATAGCTACACCAAGCAGCACAAGCTTTATCCCCTCGACAATCACGAGTGAAAGCACGCTGCATGCCCCGGTGTCCAACAGGCTAAGGATCGCGCCATTAGCCCCGATGCCTAGCGCCAGCGTCAGCACGGCGAGAACAGTGAAGCCACGACTCTTGAGGAGCGTGCGAACGGCGTAGCGGAAGTCATTAAGCATCGTGGTTCGGGGTGAGTGATTCGTGGTTAGTGGTTCATATTGCCGATTTGCGATTGACGATTGTCGATTGCGTCATGCGAACCCCAGATCCCGAGACACTGCTTCACTCGTACCTCAGAGCTGCCATCGGATCCACGCGCGAGGCGCGGCGGGCGGGCAGGTATCCGGCAGCGCTCCCTACGGCTGCGAGGATCAAGGCCGCCATTGCGATCGTCGGCACATCATTTGGCTTCACACCGTACAGCTGGCTCGCGACAAAGCGCGTCGTGGCCAATGCGACGGGAAGGCCGATCGCCACGCCGACGAGAACGAGGAGGAGGGATTCGCGCAGGATCATCCAGACTACTGCTAAACGCCGCGCCCCCAGCGCCATGCGAACGCCGATCTCCTTCGTGCGGCGCGTCACCGCGTAGGCCAGCGTCCCGTAAAGGCCGACCGACACCAATAGCAAAGCCAGGGCACCGAAAAAGCCGGAAAGACACGCAAACATCCGTTCTTGCCTCAACGCCTCCTCGATCTGTTGGGCTTGTGTCTTGACATCGGCTAGCGGCAGGCCCGGATCGATGCGCCGCACGATCTGCTGGACCGCGGGAATCAAGGCGGTAGGATCACCTGCCGTACGCACCTCAAAATACAGCCTCCCCAGCGAGCCGCTTCCGGCCGTGTAGGGGACATACACAGTGCGCGGCGGCTCTTCGCGCATCCATCCGTACTTCGCGTTGCCGACTACGCCGACGATTTGGTACGGCTCTTTCGGAGTGGGGCTGCTTCCGAAGCTGAGGTGATGGCCCAGCGGATTCTCATTAGGAAAGAAATGCCGCGCCATGGCTTCGTTTACGACCACAACCTTTCGGGAACCTTGCACGTCTCGCCACTCGATATCCCGGCCGAGAATGGTCCCGATGCCCATGGTGTGAGAAAATGCCGGCCCGACAAGGTTCCAGTAAACGTTGGTGGACTGGCTGGGCTCGAGCTGGGGGCCGTCCGTCGAGATCCCGCTGTTGCTCGTCCAGCCGGAGAGGAGCGCCGACTGCGAGGCTGTGGCCGAGAGAACACCGGGAACAGCCTGTATACTCTCGAGCAACTGCTGGTAGCGGACCGCGATGCGGTCCTGAGTGTAGTCGCTTCGCCGTGGATCGAGCGCGAACAGGAGAAGGTTGCGGCGGTCGAAGCCAAGGTCCTGATTCACCAGGTTCTGGAGCGTGCGCAGAAACAACCCTGCCCCGATCAGCAGCAGAAGAGAAGCTTGCGCTGGCCGTCTCCTTGAGGCCGAGGGCGAGATCGACTCGCGTCGCACGATGCGCAGGGGCGAACCCGAAGAGCATGCCGGTCAGGATGCAAACCCCGGCGCTGAAGGCGAGCACCGTCGCATCCGGACGCACGTCAACGGCGATCGATTGCCCGCGAGTCGACATCAGCAGCAGCAGAGCGCGGCTGCCCCACTGGGCAAGGAGCACGCCCAGCGCACTGCCAATCGCGGCGAGAAGAATGCTCTCGGTGAGGAGTTGGCGAATGAGCCGTCCGCGCGAGGCGCCTGTCGCGAGCCGGATGCTCATCTCTTTCTGGCGGGCCGCCGCCCGAGCCAGCAGCAGCATCGCCACATTGGCGCAGGCGATCAGCAGGACCAAGCCGACGGCCGTCATCAGAATCAACAAAGGCTGCGAAAAGCGTTCGCGCAACAGATGAAGGCCTCTGTTGGCGGGAATGAACTCCAGGTGGGGGAGGTCCTCCGGCTTGGGCAACGGGTTCAGCCCGGCGCTGATCGTGTCGTGGAAGAGAAGCTCCACTTCGGCGCGCGCCTGTTCCTCGGTGTGGCCAGGCTTCAGACGCCCCATGATCATGAGCCACCACCAGCCCCTGTCAGCGAACATCGACAGGCCTGGCGGGGGCTGAACGCCGTACGGGCCCAGTCCCGGTTGATCGCGCATCGGGACCCAGATGCTCGGAGCAAGCTCAGGATTCACACCGAAGAACTCGGGCGGGGTCACGCCGACAATGGTGGAAGGCGTTCCGTTGAGCGCGATCGTCCTGCCGATGACGGACGTGTCCCGGCCGAACTGGTGGGACCAGTAAGAGTAACTGATCACCGCGACGTGCGGGGCGCCAGGTTTCAGATCATCGTCCACAAGGATACGCCCGAGGATCGGTGAAACCCGCAGACCGGAGAAATAATCTGCCGTCACCATTTCGCCGGCGGCCAAACTGGGCTGGCCGTTGATGCTCACGGTGACGCTCTGGTTATTGAAGCCGAGCGGCACGAATCCAAAGACGTTGGACAGAGTCTGGGTGCGCTCGCGGATCTGCTCAAAGATTTCATAAGACAGAGACGTGGCGCCGTAGCCACTCGAGGTACGGCGAATTTGTGGCGGCTTACCCTTTTTGGAAACATAACGGAGCAGCACAAGCTGTTCCGGATTTTGCACAGGGAGCGACCTCAGCATTACCGCGTTCATGATGCTAAAGATTGCGGTGTTAGCTCCGATGCCGAGAGCGAGGCAGGAAACAGCGACTGCCGTGAAGCCGGGATTCTTCCGCATCATTCGAAAGGCGTAACGAAGGTCATTTAGCATAGTGGTCAGTGGTTGTTTAGTAGTTCAAGGTTCAAGGTTCAAAGTCCAAGGTCCAAGTCTTAAGTCTGGGGCCAAACCAGGGTCTCGGTGAGCCCGTTTCAATCGGCAATCGGAAATCTAAAATCGGCAATCACAAATCGCTCGTCACTTGTCACTCCTCACTCGTCACTGCTTTACTCGTACCTCAACGCCACCAGTGGATCGACTTTTGTGGCCCGGCGAGCTGGGATGTAGCTGGCGAGCAGTGCAACCCCAGTTAAGAGCAGTGAGACGGCTACAAACGTCGCCGGATCTGTGGCGGTCACTCCATAGAGCATACTCGACAGGACACGCGTTAAAGGGAAAGCCGCAGCCAAGCCTATCCCCACACCAATTAGAATAAGCACTAGCCCTTGCCCGACGACTAGCCTCAACACGTCGCCGGACTGAGCGCCTAACGCCACGCGGACGCCTATCTCGTGGGTCCTCTGGGTCACTGAATAGGCGATGACTCCGTAAATCCCCACCGCTGCAAGGACCATGGCAACGGCAGCGAAGATTCCAAGTAACAATGTGTTAAAACGCCTCTTGGTCAGTGAGCTTGACAGCCACTGCTCCATGGTTCGGATTTGAACTGGCGTATCCTTATCTACTGCTTGTATCTCCTGTCGTGCTGCCTTGGCTAGGGCTAAAGGGTCGGTGGAGCTGCGCACTACGTAGGTTATCCAGGGATATGGATTCAGCCGAAGATCAGGTAAATACGCCACCGGCGGTACCTCCTCCGCTAACCCGAAGTGCTTTACGTCGCCTACGACTCCAACGATCTCAGCCCAAGTTGGTTTCTTTCCTGGTCCTGAACCGCTTAAGAACAAGCCCAGGCGTTTACCGAGAGGATTCTCGCCAGGCCAGTAGTGCCGGGCCATGCTTTCATTAATGATAACAACCCTAGAGGCTTGGGTTCTGTCCTGTTCGGTAAAATATCGGCCGATTCTGAGGGGCGTGGCCATCGCTCGAAAATAGTTTGGAGTAACTGCAATGAGGCCAACCGCCTCCCTCACTTTAAAGAGTAGGTCTGCCTCGTTACCAAGGGTGACGTCTCCGCCCCAAAGTCCTCCGCCTAGAGGAAGGTCAGTAGTCGCAGCAGCCGATTCCACGCCCGGTAGAGCCTCTATTCGTTTTAGGACTTCCTGATAAAAGATTGTGCGCTGATCCGGGTTCGCATATTTTGATTCTGACAGCCGCGGTTGCAGTGTGAGAATGTTTTCCGAACGAAAGCCGCGATCCGTCTGCACGAGACGCAGGAAGCTATGGATTAGCAGCCCTGCACCGATCAGCAGTACAAAGGACAGGGCCACCTCGGAGACCAAGAGAAGGCGGCGCAGCAAATGGCGCCGAAATCCTTGGTCTAAACTCCGGCCTGCTTCCTTAAGCGATGCATTGAGGTCAACCCTGGAGGCCTCAAGAGCTGGCGTTAATCCAAAGAGCATTCCTGTCAGCAGTGAGACCCCCAATGTAAAACCAAGGACACGGCCATCCACACTGATCTTCCAGAGGCGCTGAACGGTTTCGGGGATAAGGGAAACCAGTAGGTCCGTTCCCCAATAGGCTAACAGCAGGCCTACGAGCCCGCCCAGTCCGGCCAGTAGAACACTTTCGCTAAGCAGCTGCCCCATCACGCGCAGCCGACTGGCACCGAGGGCTGAGCGGATGGCGATCTCCCTTTGCCGAGCGGCGGTACGAGCCAGTTGCAGGTTGGCCACGTTAGCGCAAGCAATCAGGAGCACTAAACCGACTGCTCCAAGAAGCACCAGAAGGGCCGGGCGGATATTACCGACGTACTCCTCGTGCAGAGGTACGACGGTTGCACCCAAGTCACTGCTGTTTGTATTGGGATACTTTTGCCCGATTCGGCGGGCAAGAGTTTCCATTTCTGCCTGGGCCTGCTTCAGTGTGATGCCGGATTTCAGATAGGCTATCACCTGAAACATAGAGGGTGCCCCAGCCTGGCTCAGCTCGCTGGCCTCAAAGGCTAAAGGCACCCAGGCATCGTACTGCTCTGCAGGGACCTCCTTCTGTCCACTGGGGAACTGGAAATAAGGCTTCATGATCCCTACCACTGCGTAGCTTTGTCCATCGACGGTAATCGCCCGACCGAGCAGGCCAGGGTCACCGCCAAAGCGGCGCTGCCACAGGCCATGACTCAAGAGGACTACTCGGTTTTTTCCAAGCTGCCCCTCCTCAAGCAGAAAGTTGCGGCCCAAAGCAGGCTCTGCCCCAAGCAGAGGGAAAAGCTGGGGCTCGACGCGGGCCCCCGTGACTCCTTCTGGCTCACTCCCGCCTAGAATAAGAAAGGTCTTCACCGTGAAAGCTCCCATCCAGACGAAGCTCTGATTTTGATTCCTGAGGTCCAAGTAATCTGGGGCTGAAAATGGGAAGAAACCGGATTGCTGCTTGAACCTTTGCCATACCTTCACCAGCCGATGGGGATCTTGATTGTAGAGTGACCGTAGGAGCACCGCGTTAACGACACTGAAGATCGCCGTATTGGCACCGATCCCTAAAGCCAAGGTGATCACGGTCACAATTGTGAAGCCGGGGTTTTTCAGCAGCATTCGAAAGCCGTGGCGAAGCTCATTAAGCATAGTGGTCGGTAGGGAATGGTTCGTAGTAGTCGTTCAAGGGTCCAATGTCCAAGAGTTGAAACTCCGAGTCGAACGCCAACCGCTCGGCCAACTTCAATCGGCAATCCCAAATCCGAAATCAATCGCCTCACTCATACCGCAACGCCACCATCGGATCCACCTTCGTTGCTCGCAGTGCCGGGATGTAGCAGGCTAACAGCACCACGGCACCAAGCAAAACCGCGACACTGACGTAGGTCATCGGATCGCTTGGCTCCACCTCGAACAACATGCTGGTGAGCAGACGCGTGGCGGCAACTGCGCCTATCACACCAAGCGCCAGTCCGATGCCTGCGAACGCCATCCCCTGTCGGAGTACCAGCCACATTACATCGCTTGAGCTCGCGCCCAGCGCCATCCGCAGCCCGATCTCGTTTGTTCTCTGGCCGACCAGGTATGCCATGACGCCGTAAACGCCAGCAATCGCCAAGCACACTGCCAGCCCTGCGAAAATAGTAAGTAGAAGGGTGCGGAAGCGCGGCGTGGCGACGTTTTCGTAGAGAGATGCCTCCATGGTGGTGAACTTCACAGGGACCTCGGCCGACCGCTCGCGCGCTTTGCGTCGCATCGCCTCCACGAGCGAACCGGGATCGATGGCGGTGCGCGCCACCACGCTGAGCGTGGTTCCGTTGTAGAAATGCTGCTGGTACGGCATGTAGACTTCGGGCTGCGGCTCAACCGCCGGCCCGTACTGCCGAACGTCGCCTACCACTCCGACAATCTTCATTGGCTTCATAGAATCGTACCCGCAGAAAATCACCCTGGCAATTGGGTCTTGACCAGGAAACGCCCTCCGGGCCAAGGCCTCATTGATGACAGCGGTGAAGGGTGCGTCGCGGGTATCGCCGTCACTGAAGTCCCGCCCGCGCCTGAGGGGGATACCCAGCACTGCAAAAGTTCCTGGCGCGACTACGGAGAAGGCGGCTTGCGGAGCGCTCAAATTCAGCTCCTTGGGTAAGTGATCGATCCAATAGGCACCGCTGGCATCCACGTGCCCGGGCGGAGCCATCGTGGCACCGGCCGCCAAGACTCCCGGTACCGCCCCAATGTCAGCTAGTACATCCCTGAAAAACTGATTGGCGCGCGCTCCCTCGGGGCCGGGCGCAGGCACGGTGGCCTGCATCACCAGCACGTTCTGAGGCCGAAAACCCAGTGCCACGTTATGGAGTGCAACAAAGCTGCGGATGAGCAGACCTGCCCCGACAAGCAGCATGACCGATAAAGCAATTTCAGCCACGACCAGCGCTGCGCGCGTCCGGCTTGCGCCAGCGCCAACCAGCGTCCTCGCGGCGCCCTGCTTCAGTGCCTCGTTCGGGTCCACTTGCGAACCCTGGAAAGCAGGGATGACGCCAAACAGCAGGCTCGCCATCAGGGA
>QHZP01000268.1:7291-12539 GCA_003224715.1 Acidobacteriota bacterium
AGCAGGAGGTAAAGCGTGAGCTGGACATTACTGACCATCTCGTCGCGCAGGCGAGCCACGGTGACGCTCCTGCCTTCGTTGGTTTGGGGATATTGCTGCTGCAGGCGCAGGGCAATCGACGACATCTGGGCTTGCGCCTGTTCCAGACCCACGCCCGGTTTCAACCGGCCGATGGCTAGGCAGTTGAATGCTGCACGGTATTCCGTGGTCTCGGGACCAGCGATGGTGCCGGCCGGAAACCATATGTCCGTTTTATCGGGAAAATGAAAGCCGGGAGGCAGCACGCCGACGATGTTCACTGTCCTGTCGAACATGCGAACCGTCTGTCCCACAGCGCTCAGATTACCGCCGAAGTGACTCTGGCAAAACGAATGGCTGATGACCGCTGCACCCCCGCTGCCCGGCATTTCTTCTTCGAGCGTGAACAGGCGACCTACCATCGGTGCCGCAGCCAAAACCCGAAAGAACTCGGGCGTCACCCGGGTCGCCTGTCCATACTCGGCTGCCGGGCCCGCCATGACAGACGTCTGCCGCTTGGCATAGTAGGCCATCGCCTCGAACAACGTGCTCTGGTCGTGCCAATCCTGGAAGTCTGGCACGTGTGACAATGCGGTCGGGGTCACGATAAGCCAGTGGCTTCAGCAACACCGTGTTGATCACACTGAACACGGCCGTGTTGGCCCCAATGCCCAGCGCCAGAGTCAGCACCGCCACAGCCGTGAAGGCGGGGCTCTTGAGGAGCATTCGTAGGGCAAAACGAAGGTCATTGAGCATATGGTTAGTGGTTAGTAGTCCAAGGTTCAAAGTCCAAGGTCAAAAGTCTAATCCCAATTCTAAGGTCCACGTTTGAGGTCTGGATCCGAGTACAAGAGGCTTGGAACTCCTGAACATGAACTCGCGAACCCGTTTCAATCGCCAATCGGAACTCCAAAATCGGCAATCACAAATCACTCGCCACTGATCACTCGTCACTCATATCTCAATGCCACCAGAGGGTCGACCTTTGAGGCCCTTCTTGCTGGCAGATACCCTGCCAAGGCAGCCACACTTATCAGGGTTAAGGTAGCAACTGCAATGGTCAGAGGATCGGTCGGTCTCAGTCCGAAGAGCAGGCTCGAAATCAGACGGGTCGCTCCCACTGAAGCCGCCAGGCCGACGGCCACACCGATCAGGACCAGGACCAGTGTCTCTCTCAGGACCAGCCACAGGACGTCATCCTGTTGTGCGCCGAGTGCCATGCGAATGCCGATTTCGTTGGTCCTTCGGACGACCGTATAGGACATGATGCCGTAAAGACCGACACACGCCAGCAGCAGAGCGAGCAGAGCGAAGAAGCTTGAGAGCGCAGCGATGAGTCGCTCCTGTGCCAGCAATTCACCTATTTGTTCCGTGAATGTCATGACGTTGTATATAGGGAGATCTTTATCGAGGACTTGGACTTCGCGGCGGACAGCGGCAATCAGGCTTTTTGGATCACCTGTGGCGCGAACCAAGACGGTTCTGCTTGCGAGATTCCTCTCCGATCCAAAGTAAGACTGAAAGGGCAGATAAGCCATCAGTGCAGCTTGTTGCCTTAAGTCGAAGTATCTCGCATCTCTGACCACACCGACGATCTCCAAGTCGGGTGCGCGGTGGCGGCTGCCGAGACCGATTCGTTTGCCGATGGGATTTTGACGGCCAAAGAATTGGTGCGCCACCCTTTCGTTGACGATGACGACCTTGGAGGCAGACCTATTGTCCTGTCGCCCAAAGTCCCTACCTATGCGGAGCGTTATGCCCATGGTTTCAAAAAACCTCGGTTCCACATAATTGATCGCGATGTCCATCACTTCTTCGGGACCGGGCTGATAGCCCTCAACGGAGAAGTCCGTTCCGCCACCAGACAGGCCGGCTGAAGCCAGGCTCGCGGACTGGACTCCGGGCAGGGTCTCCACTCGGTGCAACAGCTCGGCATAGAAAGTACCCACCTGATCCTTTCGGTATCCGTTTAGACTCGGGTCCATCGAGAGGAGCAACAGTTTTTGGGTGTTGAAGCCTAGATCCTGATTCTTGAGGTTTTCCAAGGTACGAACAAAAAGGCCTCCGCCAATCAGCAATAGGAGGGAAAGCGCTACTTGGAAGACCACCAGGATCTGACGAAGTCCTAAGCGGCGGAAGCCTCGTTCCGGCACCGAAACTTCATTTTTGAGTGCTGGCACCAGATTAGGCCGCGTAGACTGAAAAGCCGGCGCCAATCCGAACAGAAGGCCTGTAAGGAGAGACATGGCCAATGTAAAGCCGAGCACACGATGATCAGGACTGAGATCCAGCGCAATGGAAGTGAGGCTAGCCGGTAGAAAACTTGCGACGACATCAATTCCCCAAAAGGCCAGAATCGTTCCCAGACTGCCTCCTAACAGGGAGAGTAGAGTACTTTCGGTCAACAACTGGCGGATTAGCCGGAGTCGACCGGCTCCCAGGGCCAGACGCACGGCCATTTCCCGCTGACGAGCTGCACTGCGCGCCAACAAAAGGTTGGCGACGTTGCCACAGGCGATGATCAAGACGAGTGCTACCACAGCCATTAGGATCAGGAGCGGCTCGGAAAACTGCTGGCGCAATTCGGAGAGCCCCTTGCTGCCGGGCAACAATTGGATCCGCTGCTGCTGAACACGAATCCGGTGGTCTTGGAGAGATCGCTCAAACACTTCCCTCGGGGGAAGCTCGGGCAGCTTCTGCTCTCGATTCTGACTCAGCTCTTGAAACAGCTTTAATCCCTGTTGAAAGATCAAATCCACATGCTCCCGATTCAGCTGCTGAAAGAGAAGCTCACTAGCAGCCCGGGCCTGCGGCTCGCTGAGCCCAGGCTTCAAACGAGCCATGATGCGGAGCCAGCGGTTGCCGGGATCCGATAAGAGCGACAATCCCGGCATCACTTCCCTTCGCGGCTCCATTTGGGCGTGCATCATCATCGGAACCCACAAATCGGGAGACACGCCGACTTCAAGGCCAAAGAAGTCAGGAGGCGCTACTCCAATTGCAGTGAAGGGATAGCCATTCAGGTGGATAATTTTTCCCACTAAACCGGGGTCCCCGCCGAGCCGACGCTTCCAGAAGTTGTAGCTGAGCACAGCCACCGGGTGAGCCCCCGGCTTCCTGTCGTCCTCGTCCGAGAAGGCTCGACCCAACAGCGGGTTGACACCGAGTGCGCTGAAGATGTTGCCGGAAGCCAATTGTCCTGAAACGCGCTCTGTGTGGCCGTCGGCATTCAGGCTTACGGGGAGACTGCAGTACGCCACCATTGAGGAGAACACCTGGTTGCGGTCGCGGAGGTCCCGGAACATGGGGTACGAAAAGCTGGTTGCTGGGACATTCGGATATTCGGGAGAAGCGAATGCAAGCGCGACCAAGCTTTCCGGCTCCTTGACCGGCAGCATTTTCAGCAGAACCGCATCGATCATCGTGAAGATCGCCGTGTTCGCCCCGATTCCGAGCGCGAGCGACAACACCGCTGCGGCGGTGAATCCAGGGCTTCTGAGCAGCGTCCGAATTCCATAACGAACGTCTTGAAATAAGGTTTCCATGATTCCTCCCCAAAAAGGTTCGAGGTTTGAGGTGTTAGGTGTTAGGAAAACAGTGATTAGGGGCGAGTGATTAGTGACGAGGGAAAGACCCAGCATCGTCAGGATCCCGTGGACACTACTCGCTTCGCTTCATGCTTTGTACTCGCTTTGCCTTCGACTCGCCACTTGTCCCTTGTCACTCGTCACTCATCACTGCTTCATTCATACCTCAACGCTACCATCGGATCCACCTTTGTGGCCCTTCTCGCGGGAATATAACTGGCCAGAAGTGACACGGCAGTTAGCAGAGACGACACTCCCACAAAAGTAGCGGGGTCAGTGGTACCAACCTCGTAGAGTAAACTCGCCATCAGGCGCGTCAGACCGAAAGCTCCAACTAGGCCGATGGCCAGACCGATGATTGTTAGAATCATTCCCTGGCTTACGACTAGCTTCAGCACGTCACCCGCCTGAGCACCCAAAGCCATCCGGATACCGATCTCATGAGTGCGTTGCGTCACCGAATATGCCACCACGCCATAAATACCCACACCCGCTAGAACCAGCGCGACAAGCGAAAAGATTCCTAGCAGCAACATGTTGAAACGCCGTGCCGCCAGTGAGCTGGAGAGTATCTCCTCCATGGTCCTGACATTGTACAGGGGCTGGTCCTTGTCTACTTGCCACACTTCGCTCCGCACTGCTGCTACCAAACCCTTTGGATTAGATGCCGAGCGTACTACCAGAGTCATGGAGCCTGCCGGTCGTTGGAGATATGCAACGTACATCTCCGGCACGCTCTGTGCATCCAGGCCTTCACGTTTAGTGTTCCCGACCACACCAACGATCGTGCGCCAGGGCCTTGTCGGAGCGTCCCAGATGGTAATGCGCTTTCCGGTTGGGTCTTCACCGGGCCAGAACATCTGGGCCATCTTTTCATTCACGATGACAACTTCCAGCGCATCAGCCTTGTCTTGTTCTGTGAAATCGCGCCCTTTTAGCAACCGGATACCCATCGTATGGAGATAGTTAGGGCTTATTGTGTGCCAGAAAGCTGCAGGGCCTTCTGCCACACTCAACGGCGGGCGCCCCTCTATCGTGATAGCCACCGTAAAACCTTCACTGAGAGGCAGGGGTGAGACGGCCGCCACGGACTCTACTCCTGGTAGTGTCCTGATCCGTGCGAGCACCTGCTGCTGAAAACCTGCGCGCTGGTAACCTTCAGGATATTTAACCGCAGGGAGAGTGAGCTGCATCGTCAGAAGCATCTCGGGATTAAAACCCGGGTCTACCTCCCACACACGAACCAAGCTTTTGGCCATCAAGGCCGCGCCAATGAGCAGCACCAAGCTCGCTGCGATCTCCGAAATCACCAACAGACTTCGAATCCGATTGTGGCGAGTGCCTTCCGTCGCACTTCGGCCTCCTTCCTTCAGTGACTCATTAAGGTTGGTTTTTGTCGCGTGAAGCCCCGGGATCAGTCCGAAGACCACTCCGGTGAAGAGCGTAACGACAAACGTGAAGGCCAGCACGCGGCCGTCGAGTCCGACCTCTTCAAGGCGAGGGATGGCTTGAGGGCTGAGGCCGACCAGAACTTGGATTCCCCATTGAGCGAGCGCAAGGCCCAAAGCGCCTGCCAGTAATGCGAGTAGAGCGCTTTCGGTGAGCAGCAGCCGGACGAGTCTCAGGCGTGTTGCCCCAAGAGC
>QHZP01000269.1 GCA_003224715.1 Acidobacteriota bacterium
TTGATACTCCCTGTCAACCCAGTTCGCTACTCAGATGGAGCTTGTATCCCCAATGCCATGCCACTGGCTTGCCAGGTCTCGGTCAATGGACCGTTTGACGGCGCGTTGGGCAGAAACACGTTTCGTCGGCCCGGCACTCATTTTCAGAACATTGCTTTCATCAAAAATATCGACTTGCCGCCCGTGGCGGGGAGAGAGGGCATGAAGCTACAATACCGCGCAGAGTTCTATAACGTTTTTAACCATTCAAACCTTTATTTCAAGGTGGACACGGGAAACGTGACAGCCCCGTCCTTCAACACCCCTGAGGGAGCAACAGTACCGGGCGTGATGGCCTCTTTTGGAACACCGGATAGATTTCCGCAGGAGGCCCGTCAGGTCGTCATGGCATTGAAGCTGATTTTCTAAGGACTCTTGAAGGTGAGAAACAATGCGCTAACACATTCTAAGCTAGCTGGCCTGGCCATTCTTGGGTGAGTTATTCTGCTGGGGTAGCCTGCAATTAATTTTCTGTGGGACAGGCTGGGATATCTATCGCGCTTTTTCGATGTAGGCAACCTAAACCACAGACATGTTTCCGGTGGCATGCCTGCGGTAAACCCTACGCATTTCCGAAAAAGCGCGATGGATGCCCCAGCCTGGTTTTAAGGCCAACATTATAGCCTAGCGGTGCGAGGATGCCGAATGAAACTTTTCCACTGGTACTTGAGTGCCTGGTTGTTGGAAAGTACCGTTTGGCTGGCAGGTGTGTTCTGGGCATCCCACGCGGGCGCAGATATGAAGCCGTTTGCTTTGGAACGAAGCGAGATTTCGGGTCTGTTATTGGTGAAAGAGGGTTCTCCCGCGTCTCTGACAAACTCCGCAGATCCAAGACTCGAGCCTCAGATTCCTCAGCCGAGTCGTTCAAAATATCAAATTGAGGGCAGCGCTGCGAGACGCAAAATGCAGGCGGCCTACGGCCGCCTGCCCCTCAGCTTTGAAGTGAATCGGGGCCAGGCACACAACACAGTAAAGTTTCTTTCCCGCGGCAGCCGTCATAGTCTGTTTCTGACGGCCAACGAGGCAGTGCTGCAGGTTGCGACGGCTAATTTCGCTTTGCGGAACGAAAAATCTGAGAGTCAAGGATCGAGAAGCCACAATGGCAAAGTCGGGGTCCATCGCCGCTCCTCAATTCGGATGCTCCGTCCAAAATCCACAGCTCGCCATCCGGACCTGGCGGTGCTAAGAGTGCAACTGGTAGGTTCCAACCCCAGCCCCGAAGTCAGCGGAGAGCAGGAACTCCCCGGCAAGAGTCAATACTTCATCGGGAACGATCCCAGGAGGTGGCGGATCGATGTTCCCAACTACTCCAAGATACACTACAAGCACGTGTATCCTGGCATCGACCTGGTCTATTACGGCAACCAGCAGCAGTTGGAGTATGACTTTGTCGTGGTGCCGGGCGGCGATCCTCGCTCTATTACGCTTCGTTTTGAAGGCACTGTGGCAAAATCGGGCCGGCCTCCATTGAAAATCGATGCCCAGGGTGATCTCTTGCTGCAGACCGAAAGCGGTCAGATTTCTCAAAGCAAGGCCGCTGTCTTTCAAGAAGTAGACGGTATCAGGCAGCCTATTGTTGGAAGCTACGTGCTCAAAGGGAAGGGCGAGGTCGGCTTTGACATTGGACCGTATGACCCGCGCAAAGTGCTGATTATTGATCCCGTACTTTCGTACTCCACTACAGGAATCGGAGGGACTGCCATTGCGGTAGACGCCTTCGGCAATGCCTATGTGACTGGAGTTGCCAGTCCTGGCTTTATCACCACACCGGGGGCCTTTCAGAGCAGTCCCGGAGGTGGCAGTTGCGTCAGCGGGCCCAACCTAATTCCCTGCCCTGATATCCTCGTGGCGAAATTGAATCCTTCGGGTACAGAACTCATCTATTCTACCTTCTTGGGCGGGAGTGGCTCTGATTATGGTTACGGCATCGCAGTAGACTCTGCAGGCAATGCCTATGTGACTGGCACGACCACCTCGGCTAACTTCCCGACGACGCCTGATGCTTTCCAGACTGCCCCCAACAAAGGGAGTTGTGGCACCACACCTGCTTGTAACAATGCTTTTGTCACAAAGCTAAGTGCGAAAGGCACAGCCCTTGTCTATTCAACTTATCTCTACGGAAGTAGTGGAGGTCAAGGTGGAAACGCCATTGCCCTGGATGCCGCTGGCAATGCCTATATCACAGGAGACAGGGACGGCAGTGGGTTTGTGACACGGTTGAACCCCACGGGTTCCGAAGCTGTTTACTCAACCGCCGGCATCGGAGGCTCCGCGATTGCCGTAGACCATACCGGCAATGCCTATGTAACGGGGAGGGAGGGAAATGATTCCTTTGTGACAAAGCTGAACGCTGATGGCTCGGCGCTAGTCTACTCCTTCCGGCTGGGTGGGACCTTTCCGTCCTATGCTGCCCCACCCGAAGAGGTTGAAGCACTCACCAGTATCGCGGTCGACTCCGCTGGAAATGCCTATGTGACCGGCTATACCGCCTACAAAGATTTTCCCACTACCGCTGGTGCGCCTTTTCAGGCTCCTCAAGGAGTCGGCTTATGTGGCAGTTCCCTTTGTCGAGACGCTTTCATATCCAAGCTGAATGCAGCTGGGACAGACCTCATATATTCTACCTATTTGGGTGGCAGTTCCATAGACTACGGTAACGGAATAGCGGTGGACCTCACTGGCAATGCCTACGTGACAGGGGTCACCCGCTCAACCGACTTTCCCACGACCTCGGGTTCTCTCGACTCCAATGTCGGCTCTATCTTCGTTACTAAGCTGGATGCTGCTGGAACGGCTCTCGCTTACTCTCTCACGCTTGGCAGTGGCAGTGACAATGAAGGAGGCAACGGGATTGCGGTGGATGCTGGCGGCGATGTCTACGTGACCGGCAATGCAAGCTCCGGGTTTCCAACCACTCCCGGTGCCTTTCAGCCTCCTTCCGGAAGCAACGATGTCTTTGTGGCCAAGGTGTTTGATGACCTTACTCTGTTTGTTCCTGTCATCCTTTCCTCCTCTGGTCAAAACAATGCTTTCTTCACCTCAGAGCTCACGCTGACGAATCGGGCGGCTAAGGACGTCACCCTCGGCTTTACTTATACGGCGGCCTTTGGTGGAGGGAGCGGGACTGCGACCGACACTCTGGGTGCTGGCCAGCAGCGAGTGGTTCCCGATGCCATCGCTTACCTGAAATCCCTGGGCATGCCTATTCCCGATTCGGGCAGTCGCGCAGGCACCCTAGCCGTCCACTTTTCGGAGCTGACCTCTTCTTTTGAAGGCGCTGTGACAGTGCGAACCACCACGGCCGTGAGTCAAGGGCGGGCTGGTTTAGCCTATCCCGGAATTCGCACCGGCTTGACCGAACCGTCTTACCTCTGCGGGCTGCGACACAACGCCACCGATCGCACCAATGTGGCCCTCCAGAACACAGGTTCAAAGGAACAAGGCGACATTACACTCCGCTTGACAGTCTTTTCTGGTGACCTGGTAGTGCCTTTGCCACCGGCGATTTATGAGGAAACTCTGTCACCCGGCGGCTTCAGGCAGATCTCTGGCATCCTCCAGTCGAACGGGTTATTGCTGAGCAATGGTTTTGTTCGTATCGAACCAATCCGTGGCACAGCACCCTATTATGCCTATGCGGTCATCAATGATCAGGCCAGTTCCGACGGGTCGTTTGTGGCTCCCGTCCCAGAAAGCTTGCTGACGGGACGCACGGGCCTTACACTTCCGGTTATTGTGGAGACGAGGTCTTTTGACAGTGAGTTGGTGGTGACTAACTGGTCGCCGTTCAGCAGGGCTGTCCGCTTCGCTTTCGTGGCCGAAGGGATTCAAACTCCAGATTCCACAGCCAACTTTACCATCGTGATGGGGGCCCGACAGCAACTGATCCTATCTAAAGTAGTCCAATGGATGAGACAGCACAAGGTGGCGGGAGTGGGCTCCACGCAGCAGGCTTACGCAGGGCCGTTGTTCGTGTCGGTTCCAGGAGGAGATGTCAGCAGCCTTTTTCTCGGTGCCCGCACCACTTCCACCACCGCAAGCGGAGGAAACCGCTATGGGGTGTTCTATTCCGCTGTTCCCTACGGCGCAGCCAGCACGAAGGAGAGCTGGCTCTATGGCCTGCAACAGGACTCTGAGAATCGAACCAACTTGGGGCTGCTTAATACAGGAGAGACAGACGGAGAGTCTGACGTGTTTCGAATTGAAGTTTTCTATGGCGAGACAGGGAGGAAGGTTAATACAATCGACGGAATCACCATCCATGCCAGGAGATTGACCCAAATTAGTTCTCTTTTGGAAAAGTATGCGCCAGGGATCGCTCAGGGTTACGTAAGGGTGACGCGTACCCAGGGATCGAACCCCTTCATAACCTACGCTGTCATTAACGATGGTGCTCAGGCCGGGCAACGGAGCGACGATGGAGCTTTTGTAGCAAGCTCGCCGTAAGTGCCCATCCGTTTGTAAAAGACGACAACTTTAGCCTTTCCAGGATGTCCTTTCCGGAAGGGGTTCGGTCGTTCAGTGGCAACTAATCTAAACTCGCCAGGTCCGACTTATACTGGCATGTCAAAGCCCATCCTTCGAGCCTGAGGCGCCCGCTGCAGCAAATTGCTAGCAGAGCTTGACTGGCCTTTAGCATAATAGAGCTCGTGAGCGCACGTAACTGTCGGCGAACGTTGTTGTGTCTTCTGGCAGTGTCCATCTGGGTCTGCGGTGCCAGCCGTCGGTTTTGGCTGAATCACAGTACGGGCGTTGCCCAGACCGCTCAAGCGCGTCCTCCTTCTGTGGTGCTAGTTACCCTTGACACGGTGCGCGCCGACCACATCGGCTGTTACGGGTACCGACGGATTGAGACACCGTCGATAGACCAGCTGGCCAGAGAAGCGATTCGCTTCGAACAGGCGCATGCCCAGGTGCCCCTCACGCTCCCTTCTCACGCTGTCATCCTTACGGGAACCTACCCAATGTTCAGTGGCGTGCGCGATGTCACGTCCATCGGCCTCCCCACAACAGTCCCGACGCTTACTGAAGTCCTGCGAGCGAACGGCTACCGGACGGCAGCGTTCGTCAGCTCGTTCGTCTTGAACTCCAAGTGGGGGCTCGCACGCGGCTTTGAGGTCTATGACGACCAGACCGACCGGGAAACGCGGCTTAACAAGAACCCATCTCTCCTCGAGCGGCGCGGCGACCGGACCATGAACCGCGCTCTCTCCTGGCTTGATTCGCGTCCCAACGGGCCCTTCTTTCTCTGGGTTCATCTCTACGACCCGCACAGCCCTTATCGGCCAGCCGAGCCTTATCTCAGCCGCTACGCCGGTCACTTGTATGACGGCGAAATCGCCTTTGATGACGTACAGCTAGGAAGACTCTTTG
>QHZP01000270.1:0-3570 GCA_003224715.1 Acidobacteriota bacterium
ACCGGGAATCCTGCTTGCACCCGGCCCACGATGGGAACCTCGCTAATTTGTTCCGAGGTGAAAATTGTGGATTGCCGAGGGACATTAGCTCTCGATTTCGAAGGTTGGTGCTGCAGATAGCCTTTTGCCCGCAAACTTTCGATGAGCTGCTGAATTGCCTGCGCTGACTTCCCCAGGGCTTCGGCAATTTCCCGGACTGACGGGGCCATTCCTTGTTTGGCGAGATAGTTTTGAATGAAACGGAAAACTTCTTCCTGCTTTTCGGTGAGTTCCATTCTTCCTCCTATAAGGAAGGGTTTCTATACAGACAAAAGTCAATGTAGACATTTGTCTATGTCGTGTCAAGAAAAAAATTTCGGGAACGTCCGGCCTGGTTTCAGGATACGTTTTTTCCTATTTGGTGGTAAAGCGCTCTCTAGGTAGGTCGCAAAGCTTGGACTCACTTTGAGAGGCTAGATAAGTGACCGTTGGGCCGGAATAGCGCAAGAACTGGTGTTGACTTCGACGATGTGTCGAAGAATTGGACAACATATCCTCGAACCGAACCCGGGCGGCTCTGGAAGCGATCGGAGAAAAGCCTCACCGATGCCAGGATTGAAAAATTCTATGAATAAGAAGCCTTTTAGACCCCTGCCCTACTTTTTGTGTAACTCGAGCGTTGACGAACCACGGTTTCCAGATTCATCGGCAGCTTCAATGATGACCTGGTAAGTCCCGGCCGGCGGATAAGGCAAGGTTCCACTGAAAATGTAATCTCCAGCCGACCTGTCTCCGTTTTTTCCTTCGTCATTGAGTTCGGCCTCCACGTGAAAGGCTGGCTGATCTATTCTGCTGAAGATAGCTCGGGCTGTCTTGACCGAGTCTCCTTCAATCATCTGCACCTCCAGCACATTCCCCAACGAAATCTCGGCCCATCGAGCTTTGGGGGCGGTTTGATCCTTTCCCTGCACCCGAACTCTCACCAGACCGCGCCTGATAATGTGCTCCGGGGCACTAGGCAGCCAGTACTCGGCAAAAAAGACCAGCTCGTGGCCGGGCGGACAGGTGGCCGCAACGGTTGGCATCGAATATTTGGCAGAGCCACCCACGTGGTCATATTTTCCCCAGTAATCCGCAAAGCGTAGGTTTAAACCAGCAGGATTGACATAGGGATCCGTCGTATACAGATAGGTCAGACGAAATTCACCTTGATCTTTGGGTAACACCAGAAACGACTCCCCGGGGTTCACTATCCCATCGCCGTTGCCAATACCGAAGGACCGCTCTTCTGTCTGATTACCGCCCACCTGCACACGAAAACTGTGCCCATCGGCAATTTGCACATTCTGAAGTTCCGTAACATCTGGGAATAGCCTGACCTCAAAGGGGACCTTTCGATCTTGCTTTGACTCATCCTTGAGTTCGAGTTCAAACTGTACAATTTCCCGAGTCAGATCGTCCACACGAAAGAGGAAGGATGTCTCTGGAGCCAATATTTGGCCTGAAGTAAGTTGACTTAAGCCAACCCGATTCCTGCTGATCGTAACGCCGGGATTGGGAGAACTGAGGATTGCGAAAATGTTTTTGGCAAGTCCAGTCCCTTTGTTCAACAGGTCTATCTTGAGAGATACCTCCTTACCCACAATTGCCCAGTCAGCATTCTGAATCGAAAATCCCGCTAGGGTTAAGACGGGGAATGCATCAACGGTGTTAATCCCCACTTCGTGCAAACCGCCATCGAGTTCTACATGTAGTCGCCCTTTGCTATCTGCTTTTTGTCTCATGAATCGCGTTTCCCGGGTGTGTAGATTCACATCCACAATCTCATAGTCCTTACCTTGGATGTAAAGGCTATCTGTAGTGACATCCAGGCGGACTGATGGCATCCATTGCCCATCCCACAGCCATTCTCGGACGCTGCTACGAAACCCATAAGGGGTCACATTCTCCAGGACGGTAAACCCGGGGCGATTGCGATCGGTGGCTACGGAATAGCCCCAAACCTCAAAAGTAGGATAAACATCGATGTGATGCCACATGCCCGGCTTAGGCAAAGGGTGGGCAAAGGCTTTCATGTGAAACCCTAACTGTTTGGACATCCCTGGTGTGCCATGGTCCCAGTCGAAGGTCTCGTGTTCGTAGTGAGGGCGGGTATAATCCCAAACCTTATTCATCTGCCAGTGATACCAGCGGATGAAATCCTTGGACCCCAACACCAGCCGTGTGTATATGCCTTCGTAATTGCGGTAGACGTCGGTATGTAAATACTCGTCTGGAAACTCCTTTGGCCCGACAACGAACTCCGGCGACCCCATGAAGTTGGAAACGCTGCCCACCAGGTGAGGGTATTTGCCACCCACCCAGTACGACATGAAGCCGCCCATCGAGAGGCCTGAAATGGCTCGATGCTCACGATCGGGAAGAGTTCGATAGTTGGCATCAATAAACTGGACCAACTCGGGGAAGTACAAGGGGAACTGACGATAGGTTTCCACCGGGCCAATGTTGTAGGGACGGGGATAGTTCTCTCCCTCCATGCGCGGGTTGTAGCCATCCCATTTCACGACAATCACATCATTCTTCTCCACAAACTTGGCGATGTTGTCTCCGCCGTATTGCTCCCCACTGTCATATCCTCCGGCTCCTTCCCGAGTTGGGACGTTGTGCCGTTCGCCGTAGCCATGAAAAAAATAAATCACGGGATAGCGCTTTTCCGGCTTCTCATCATAATTCGGAGGCAGGAAGATACGAAAGTGACGCTCCTCCCCCAAAACTTTACTCGTATGCTTAAGGTCGAGGATCTTAGCGTCGGCTTTCAGAATTGGCTGAGGAAGAACCAGCAAGAGGCAGAAGCCACAGAAAATTTCAACTGAAGACCTTTGGATTCTCATCCAGCCTTTGATTTTGGGAAAGTCCGCTGGCTTTGAGACAGGCAGGTCAGGGACATTTCATATTGGGTGACTTGCTGGCAAAGAGGAGCCAGATATTAGGAAAGGACTAAGAAAAAGATGTCAGGCTGGGGCAAGGCCGGGGAAACACGCACGGGTTATTAGAAATTAGGCTCTATGTTATGTTGAGCACAACGGAGCCGTGCTTCCAAGGACGCTCTCCTTGTGAATGATCGGAGAACCGCCGGGGATTAACGCCTCTTTGGGAACGCGATAGAGATCGCCTGAGCCGCGTTCCACATAAGCGCCTGGCTCGTTAAGGTCGTCCCAGGTAACTTCGGGAAGTGCAAACCGCTGTTGCGGTTCAACTGACTTCGTTTTCGTTTGTTCCATGATGGTATGTTTCTCCTTTCTTACTAGTTCATATAAGTGCGTGTCCCCTGTCTTGCATCCGGTTACACTAGGTCCGAGAAAGGACAATGTCAAGGAAAAAAATAGGACGAAGAAGCCTCAGGTACGAGGGATGCCTCTGAGCCAAGCAGCTGTCCATTGTCGTTTCTGCTGCTTATAACTGAGGCTTCACGAGAAGGAGCAAAGTGCGAAGGAGAAGGTATCTGAATACGGCGTAAGTTCTGCGGTACCTATTCAATCCGGCAGTCTCAAACTTGCTCAGGGACTGCAGCGTGAGACTGGGCCACAGCCG
>QHZP01000270.1:3585-8850 GCA_003224715.1 Acidobacteriota bacterium
AAAACAGAGTTTCACTATACTGCACCAGCTTTCCGAGATGTCCGCATCCAGGGAAGCCCGGATTGATGCCCAGGTAGCTCAGGCGGTAGAGCGCAGCCCTGAAAAGGCTGGCGTCGGCGGTTCAACTCCGTCCCTGGGCACCATCCAAAGGAATCCAGAAACGACCATTCAGATTTTGGAAATTTATCGACCTGGCAAGGGGTTGAAAGTTGAATTTTGCTTTCAACCCTTTTTTCATTTGGAGAAGACACTTTGAGCAGCATGAAGAATCGAGAAGGAATAAATTTGCCTTTGAACAGGCTCCTAATATGACCTGCTTGTAAGTGTCTTGCCAAAAGGGCTCTCTTCAAGTCTCACGCCTGGCTTTGCGAACCACTGGAACTGAATTTGTCACATCCGCGATTGGGTCGTTCCCAAGGAGTTGGGAAAAAAGAAAATGTCGGGCTATGTACCTACAGATTTTTTGGTCATGATGAGATAGAAATTGCACACCACTGATCAATTGGAGAGCGTGGCCTGCCATATTCTGATGCCTGGAAGAAGCGAGCCTCTTCGGAAAAGGCCCACTACACCCATCGGAACAGCGCCTTGAGGAAGGCCTGCTTGAGCGAATTGGAAGCTTAGAAAATAGCCTCTCGAGGAGTTCGATTTTACTTTTTTTTGTGAATTAATTTTACCTTTGTTTGTGAATTATAGGTGGCCAGTTTCTTATTCAAGGTATTGCGATGGATCCCCATGGCTCTGGCAGCTTTCGTTTGATTGCCACGGTTTTTTTCCAGAACCTTCAGGATGAATTTCTTCTCAAACTCTGTGATGGCTTCTTCAAAAAACAGCCCACGATCAATCATTTGAGTCACAAGTGCTTCTAACTGGTCTTTCACATCACACTCCCGCTTTGATGCGTATCCATTTAAGGTCTTAGATCACGCATTCAAATAGTTGATTGAATTTAAGAGAAAAACAAAGCCTTCGTAGATTACTTAAGGCACTTGGCAATCAAAAAATGCGCCCAAACAGGAATTTCTAATGTTTACTTCCAAAACTTTTCAACTTTCCGATACCCTTCCAAAAACTTGGCCTTGAGCGGCGTGGGCGTGACCAGCGCCAAAGCTCGTGCTCCAGCAAGTAAATAAGGAGAGAGCTTGGCATCTTTGACGCTCTCGAGTCGCACGGGGAAAGCTGTTAGCATCAAAAATAAAACTGCGCCTATCAGCCAGCCTCGGATCAATCCAAAGGCGGCTCCCAGCATACGATCGAACCATTGCAAGTTAGCGGCCTGCAAAATCTTATTCGCGAGAAGGGATATCACTACCCCCAGTAACATGGATCCCAAAAAAAGGGTGGTAAATCCGAGTAAAGAAGCAATGTCCTGAGTCTTGACGAAATTGATGTAAAAACGCCCGAACAGCGGATAAAACCAGGAAGCCAAGAAGAGTCCTACAATAACAGAAGCCAGAGAAATCGTCTCACGCGCAAATCCCTTGAGGATACTGCTCACAATCGATACGGTTAGCAGGATAACTGCAATCCAATCCAGTAAACTTAACTCAAGGATAAAGGACATTTCCTCATTGCCTAGCTTTGGCACGCGCTCCCAGAAACGGGTCCATTTACTTATGCAAGAATTGCACTCTATACCTGAAGTTTTTGTCCCGTGAGCCGCTCAAAAGCCTCCTGATATTTCTGGCTGGTAGCTTCCACCACCCATTGAGGTAAGCTAGGAGCAGGCGGTTGCTTGTTCCAGCCGATCTGCTCCAGGTAATCGCGCACAAATTGTTTATCAAAGGATTCTTGAGCTTGACCAGCCACATAATCTGTGGCTGGCCAGAAACGGGACGAATCTGGTGTCAGAACTTCGTCGATTAAGATAATCTCGTCCTGGAAAATTCCAAACTCCAGCTTGGTATCGGCTATGATAATTCCTTTTGTCAGGGCGTAATCGGCTGCGCTGCGGTAAATATCAAGCGTCCATTTCTTCAAACTCTCAGCTCTTTTTCTTCCTACAAGGTCGACCACTTTCTCAAATGGGATATTCTCGTCATGCCCAGACATGGCTTTGGTCGCGGGAGTGAAGATTGGCTCAGGCAATTTAGAAGATTCCTGTAATCCCGGAGGTAATTTGATTCCACATACCGACTGAGAAAATTGATATTCCTTCCAGCTCGATCCGGCCAGGTATCCCCTCACAACACACTCCACCGGAATAGGCTGGGCCTTCTTTACCAACATCGATCGCCCTCTCAGGACGTCCGCATACTCGTTGAGATCGGAGGGGAATTCCTCCACTCTGGCAGTCACAAGATGATTTGAGACAACATCTCCCATGAACTCGAACCAGAAAAGAGACATCTGGGTCAATACCTTGCCCTTGCCAGGAATTCCGCTCCCCAGGATGAAATCGAAAGCAGAAATTCGGTCCGTGGCTACAATCAGCAGGTGATCTTTAATCGCGTAAATATCGCGCACTTTCCCTCGCCCGATGAGTTCGCAATTCGGCAAAAAGACCTCTGATTGGATAGCTGAGTGATCCATATTAGGGCGAAGCCAAACTATAAGAGGAAAAAGTTAAGGAGTGAGCGAAGAACCACGGGTAAAACCTTGCTACTCTCTGCTGAGAAACGTCATCCAGGGTTTTTTCAATTAAAGCGAGTGGTCATTGTAGTACAAAAAAGGCCTTTGTCAAGGATCAACATCTCAGGCCTCAAGCAGCAGGAGGGGATGAGACCAAATCGGCCTGACAGCCCCGAAAAGTCTAATCTACATTAGTTGTTACTGAAAATGGACGGAGACTAGCTTGGAAACGCCGGGCTCTTGCATGGTTACTCCATAGAGAGTGTCGGCGATTTCCATGGTCTTTTTGCTGTGAGTAATCAAAATAAACTGGGTCCCCGAACTCATTGACTTGATCTTCTGTGAATAACGGCCGTTATTAATTTCATCGAGAGGAGCATCCACCTCATCGAGCACGCAGAAGGGACTGGGTTGGAATCTAAAGATGGCCAAGAGTAAGGCGATCGCGGTCAAAGCCTTTTCTCCGCCAGAGAGCAAGAGCACGTTTTGCAATCGCTTGCCTGGAGGTTGGGCGATGATTTCGATTCCACTCTCCAGTTCATCTTGCTCGTCCAGTAGTTTCATTTCTCCGTAACCGCCTCCGAACAAGCTCTTAAAGCTTTCCTGGAAGTTGGCGTTGATTGCTTTGAAGGCCTCGCTAAATTGCTCACGGCAGACCTGATCGATTTCCTTGATGGCGGCATTCGTGTCTTCAATTGAATCCAGCAGGTCTTGACGCTGATTGGAGAGAAACTGGAAGCGCTGCTCACATTCCTGATATTCCTCCAAGGCCATCATGTTGACCGGACCCATGGCGTCAATTTTGTTTTTGAGTTCCACGTATTCGCTGTTAAGTTGAGCGAGTTCTGTTTCCGTCAGTTGTTGCGGTGTGTCGGGACGAATCTCGTCCAGGCTCACACCCAGTTCCTGGAAGCAAGTTTCCTGCAGATGATGAAAATCAGAGCTAACCGTGGCTCGCTCAATTTCTAGACGTGTCTTTTGGTTTTGAACTTCTTCCAGTTCGGCCCGGCGCAGCTTCAGATCCTGCTCGAAGCTTGTCAGGGCCGCTCGTGTTTCTGCGAGATTATTTTCTTGTGAGCGGATTTCGGCTGCCAGGGAGGCTTTATTGACGCCTTGACTGAAGAGCAACTCGTCTCCTTGACGGATCGACTCCTCAATGACTTTGGTTTGCTCAGCCCAACCTTCCATCTGCAAGTTGAGCCGGCCAATTCGCTCCTGACATTCCTGAAGGCTGGCAGCCAATCGGCCCAGCTCCACTTCTGCAGCCAATTTGCGTTCCCGAAAAGTGGCCAGCTCCGATCGCAGTTGGCTCAAGAGTTGTGAGTCTGCCGAGAGTTGATCTTTCACCTGCCTCAGATTAGCCTGTTGCGCTGAGATTTGGTTTTCGACTTCCGCTTTGCGAGCTTCGGTAGAAGCTATTTCCTCTTCGAATTGGGACCGCTTCGCTTGAATCTGCGCTTTCTCTTCTTCAGTCTTCTGCAGTTCCAGACTAGCCAGGCTTTGGCTTTCTGCGATCCGACTCAAATCGGTGTCAATCTGTTTCAACCGCAGGTCAGAACCGATTAATGATTTTTCTAGTTCCTGGGCCCTCTGCTGAGTTTCGCCCAAGTCTGATTTCTGGGTCTGCAGGGATTGGCGCAGGGTTCGAACCCTCTCTTCTTGGCAAACGATTTCCTTTTGCAAAACTCCAACATTACGCTCTAATTCGCGAATTTCCCGCTTTAAGGAAAGATGTCCTCCGGCAGCTTTGCCGCCTCCCGAAATTAGGCGCCCACGAAGAACCTCGCCTTCGGGTGTAAGAAAGACCAGGTTGGGAAATCGCTGAGCCAGTTCCAGAGCGTGCTGGTAGCCGGAGGTAAGAAAAGCCCGATACAACTGAGGCAGCGCTTCCCGGGTGGCCGTTTCAAATGCAGGGGGAATCTTGAGAATTTTTCTGACTGGAATCAGAGACGAATCCTCATCGGCCAATTGGGTGGCCGCCTTATCTAACTCGGTGGAAGAAGCTGACTGTCCATTGGCGCACAGCAAGAAGGTAGACCGGCCGGCGCCAGTCTTGCGCAGGAGTGCAATCCCTTCTTGAACGTTCGAAACTGACTCCACCAGGAGGTACTCCAGTTCTTGCTTGAGGAACTCTTCCACTGCCAACTCATAAGAGGGCTCTACCTCAATCAAGTCCGCCAGAATTCCCGCAGTCTGGAAGCCACTTGCCCCCGACTCGGCGGCAACAGAAAGGCGTAAGCGAACCGCTTCAGTGCTATAAGCATGGTGCGTCGCTAACTCCTCTAATGATTTCAACCGATGGCTATTGGCGCTGTGTTTTTCCTTACTTTCCAGGAGTTGTTGTTGAGCCTGAGTCTCTTCCCCTTCAAGATTGGCCAGAGCCTCAGAGAGCGATGAAATTCTTTCCTTAAATTCCAAAAGCTGTCGTTCCTCTTCCTGGTGTTGCTGTTGGGCGGCCTGTTGGGCTTGGGAGAACTGCCGCAGACCAACCGTCGCCTCTTCGCGCTCCGTGACCAACCGCACTATTTGCTGTCCCAGCTGCTTATCCAATTCCTCAAGCTGCGATGATTGGTTGCGAAGCGCGGCGACCTTGCCCACACAATCCAGAAGTTGTGAACGTAAGGACTCACTGGAAGATTCCAGCTCCAGAACCTTTGCTTGGAGTGCCTGGTGATGAGAATCCTGCGTTTCGTA
>QHZP01000271.1:0-5354 GCA_003224715.1 Acidobacteriota bacterium
GTGCCAAATATTGGCCTATCCTTTTTGACTTCGGTTGCTTCGAGGAGTAAACTGACCAGGAAATTCCGACTAACGAAGTGCAGGTGATGCCATTATGTTCCTGTAATGTCGAGATAATGTCGAGATCGGACACACAAAAAGACTGAACTCATCCAATCATTTCTGGAACTGATTGAAGCTTTCACCTTGAGAGCTTTGCGATGATGGAATTGGCGGCCCTGGGAGCGGCTACATTTCTACAGCGACAGACGGATCACGATTTCGGCCCTCGGGATTAGCCGTCGCTGTCGGTCCTTTATGACGCCGGGTAAGGTGGGGCCGTTTGTTCCACACCAGGTGCGTCAATTGACTGACGACTCTTCGGTCGTTTCCTTTCTTCAACTTCCCTATCAGGAGGAAAATCAAGCCTCTTCAGGGGGACGAAAACCTCGATGAGGTTTCACAATAAGCGGCGGAGCACGCTGCCGCGCCATTCCTTGGAGGTGGGGCCCCCGCAGGGGCTCCTGCCAGGGGGCCCCTCGCACCTCAAGGAACATCGGTGGTGGGAAGGAAGAGGAAGAGTAGGATTGGAGAAGGGATAAGAGCTTGCTTAGCGGTGCCGGCAGTTCGTAAGACGCCCTCCGCCGCGAACTTGAGTCATCGAAAGTGAGTTCACTGTCACCTTTTCTCCCGAAGGGAAGGGTAGCCGCAAGGAGAAATTCATGAACAGAGAAATTCGGATTCTGATGCTGGAAGACGTAGGGGCCGGCAGTGAGTTAGTGGAACAAGAGTTAAGCCGGGCGCAGGTCAACTTTTCTTCAAAGCACGTCGAAACCAGAGAAGATTATCTCAGAGAGCTTGTAACCTTTGCCCCGGATGTTATTCTTGCTGATTCCAATTTGTCTCAGTTTAATTCCCATGAGGCTCGTCGATTGCTTGAGGAACAGAATTTTGATATTCCTATCGTTCTGGTCAACAGTTCAATCCCGGATGAGTTGGCCATTGAGTCCCTCAATGAGGGAGTGGATGACGATATTCTGAAGTGCAGTCTCAAGCAACTCCCCGCAGTGGTGCTTAATGCCCTCAAAAAAAAAGAATTGGAGCAAAAAAAGGAAAAAACAGAAACCGCATTGCGCCGCAAGGAAGACCAATACCGGCTGATTGCGGAAAATACGAGTGATTTGATTTGTCTGGTGGATCGGAACGGCAACTTCATTTATGTGAGCCCGTCTGTCCAGGAAGTTTTAGGGTACCGACCAGAAGAATTGATAGGTCGCGATTTTTTCTCCTTGATTCATCCTGACGATGAGGAAGCTGTCAGAACCGTATTTCGAGAATCCTCCCTCTTTAAGAATAGGCAAACCACCGAATATCGAAGTCAACGCAAAGGAGGCGAGTGGCGGTCTTTGGAATCGGCGAGCAGTTGGGTATTTGATGAACGCGGAAAACCCCAGAGAGCCGTTATTGTTTCGCGCGACCTAACCGACCGCAAGCGCCTGGAAGAACAGCTTCGCCATTCGCAGAAAATGGAAGCCGTGGGAAACCTGGCAGGCGGATTGGCCCATGACTTCAACAACCTCCTGACTGCCATCATAGGCTTCACCGATATCTTATTGACGCACACTAACAATCCCGAGAAGGTTCGAAAGGACGCGGAAGAGATCAAGAAAGCCGGGGAACGCGCGGCTGCACTGACTCGGCAACTGTTAGCATTTAGCCGCAAGCAGGTGCTTCAACCCAAGGTGTTGGACCTCAATGCGGCGGTGGCAAACATCCACAAGATGATGCGTCGCTTGATCGGCGAGGATATTGATTTCGTGGTCCATACCAAACCCGATCTGGGAGCGGTGAGAGCCGATCCGGGACAAATCGAGCAGGTGATCGTGAATCTGATCATTAACGCTCGGGACGCCATGCCTCGGGGCGGCAAGCTCACTCTTGAGACGAGTCATGTCGAGCTCGATGACACGTTCCCCAGCCAGCCTATCAACCTTATGCCAGGGAATTACGTTGTCCTGGCAGTGAGCGACACTGGATGCGGAATGGATGCCGAAACCCAGTCCCACCTTTTCGAGCCGTTCTTCACCACCAAAGAGCAGGGAAAGGGAACAGGGCTGGGCCTATCTACCGTCTACGGGATTGTGAAGCAAAGCGGCGGCGCCATTAGCGTGGAGAGTGAGCTTGGGAGCGGGACCAGCTTTAAAATTTACCTTCCTCGCATTGGGGAAGTAGTAACGGCAGGAGAGGTGGCGAAAGGCTCCATGGAACTGGCACGGGGCTCAGAAACCATCCTACTAGTGGAAGACGAAGAGATGGTGCGATCCCTGGTACGCAATGTTCTGGAGAAGAACGGCTATAAGGTCTTGGAGGCGGCGAACGGATGGGATGCCTTGCGGAATATCAAAGAGTACAACGGTGAGATTCATCTGGTGATGACTGATTTGGTGATGCCGCAAATGGGTGGAAGAGAGTTGGTTCAACGCCTGGCTTGTTTACGCACCAGGACCAAGGTTCTCTATATGACCGGATATACTGATGACTCGGCTGAGCATCGGGGAGCATCGGACGTGGATACAGCTTTTATCCAGAAGCCTTTTACGCCAGCCACGCTGACCCGCAAAGTTCGCGAGGTGCTGGAGAAGAAACGGAAGGCGGGAATGGCCGGGAGCGGCTAGCCGGGCTGCTGCAATCCCCCGGGGAGTTGTCCCCATGGATTGCTTCAACCTGCCTCAAGCCCCTGTGGGGCAAGGGGGAATACATTACTTCTCTTATTCAATCACGACCAACAAATCCTTGGCATCGACCCGCTGGCCGGCCTCCACGAGCAACTGTGTGATACGTCCGGCGATGGGAGCGTAAACGGTGCTTTGCATTTTCATGGCTTCGAGCGTGAGAAGCTTATCGCCTCGCTCCACCTTCTCTTGAAGCTGGACGAAGACACTGGTGATGATGCCCGGCGAAGGAGAGCCGATGTGGCCGGGTTCACCGGGAGTGACTTTGGGATGAGCGGGGGCGGCAGATCGCAGGGCTTTGTCGCGCACCAGGACTTCGCGCGGCTGACCGTTGAGTTCAAAGAACACGGTGCGCCACCCGTCAGGATGGGGTTCACCCACGGTGAGGAACTTGATCACCAGGGTCTTTCCCGGTTCGATGTCTACCGTGATTTCCTCGCCCGAGCGCATCCCGTAAAAAAACTGGGGGGTAGGCAAGACGCTGACGTCACCGAAAGACTGGCGGAGACGAACGTACTTCAGGAAAACTTCGGGGTAGAGCAAGTAGCTCAAGATTTCATCGTGGCGAGGAGAACGTCCTACCTTTTTTCCCAAGGTCTCGCGAGTGGCCTCGAAATCAGCCGGTGGTAAATCCCCTCCCGGGCGACCGTGTTGCGCCGGAGAGCCTCGCAGGATGATTTTCTGGAGCTTGCGGGGCCAGCCTCCCGGCGGCGTCCCCAACGATCCGGCAAACATCTCAACGACCGAATTAGGCAGCGCCAGGTCATGCTGAACATCGAGTTTGAGTAGGTCTTGGGGCTTCATGCCCTTGGCCATGAGGAAGAGAGTCATATCGCCGACCACTTTGCTGGAAGGGGTCACCTTCACAATGTCACCAAAGAGTTGATTGACTTCGCCATAAGTCTTCTCCACTTCTCTCCAGCGGTGTCCCAGTCCCATGGCAGCCACCTGCTCGCGCAAATTCGTGTACTGACCTCCAGGAATTTCATGTTGATAGACTTTGGCGTCACCCGCGCGTGGGCTGGTATCAAAAGGTAAGTAAAAATGGCGCACCTGCTCCCAGTAATCCGATATTTCATTCAATGAGTCGGGATCGAGGCCAGTCTCCCTCGGGGTGTGTCGTAGTGCTTCCACCAGGGAATTTAAATTAGGCTGGCTAGTTTGTCCACTCATGGAAGCCACGGCTGCGTCAGCCACATCCACACCGGCCTCGGCGGCCTTCAAAATGGAAGCGGCATTCAGTCCACTTGTATCATGAGTATGAAAATGAATAGGCAGACCCACCTCTTCCCGCAGCGCTTTCACTAGGTGGAAAGCGGCGTATGGCTTGCAGAGTCCGGCCATATCTTTGATGCCTAAGAAATGAGCACCCAGTTTCTCAAGCTGCCTGGCCATTTTTACGTAATAGGACAACGAATACTTGGGTCGACCGGGATCGAGAATATCACCGGTGTAACAAATGGCCGGCTCGCAGATAGCATTGGTTTCCAACACTGCACTGATAGCCACCCGCATGTTCTCCACCGAATTCAAGGAGTCAAAGATGCGGAAGAGATCGATTCCCTGTCTGGCTGATTCTTTGACGAATTCTGCGACAACATTGTCGGGATAGCTACTGTAGCCCACCGCATTGGAGGCGCGCAGCAGCATCTGAAAGCAAATATTAGGAATGTGCTCCCGCAACTGGCACAGCCGTTGCCAGGGGTCTTCATGCAAGAAGCGCAGGGCGGAATCAAAAGTGGCCCCTCCCCACATCTCCAGGCTAAAGAGGCCCGGCAGATTATGAGCCACAGCGTGGGCTACTCTCAAGATGTCTAGCGAGCGAACTCGGGTGGCCAGCAGTGATTGATGGGCATCACGAAAGGTCGTATCGGTAATGAGCAGGCGCTTTTGTTTGCGTGTCCACTCAGCAAAGGATTTAGGTCCCAGCTCCAATAGCAACTGTCGAGTCCCGTCAGGCGGAGTGACTCCCTTGGTGAATGGAACCTCCAACAGGTGGACAGATTTATCTTCCGTGGTGGCATTTCCTGACGAGTATTCCTCGGGCCACTTCTTGCCAGCAACCTCGGGATTACCATTAACGATAACGTCGCCCAAGTAACTTAAGAGCCGAGTAGCCCGATCTCTCCGCCGGGCAAAGCGGAACAGCTCAGGGGTTTCATCCAGGAAAGTGGTGGTGGTGTGGCCCGCCTGGAAGCGGGGATGGTTGACGACGTTTTCCAGGAACGGAATATTGGTTTTGATCCCTCGGATACGGAACTCTCGCAAGGCCCGGTCCATGCGCTGACAAGCCTCGCTCAGATTGACGCCCCAGGCGGTTACCTTGACCAGGAGCGAATCGTAGTAGGGTGTCAGGATGGCTCCACCATAAGCAGTGCCACCATCCAGCCTGATACCGAAGCCTGCCGGAGAACGATAGGTCGTGATCTTACCGTAGTCTGGCGAAAAGTTATTCTCAGGATCTTCGGTAGTGATACGGCATTGCAACGCATGGCCGTAAAGAGGAAGTCCCTCTTGGGGCAGAAGGCTGAGGGGAGGCTCACGCAACTTGTGACCCTGCGCCACCAATATCTGGGCACGGACCAGGTCCACTCCAGTCACCATCTCGGTCACGGTGTGTTCCACCTGGATACGCGGGTTCAC
>QHZP01000271.1:5410-9193 GCA_003224715.1 Acidobacteriota bacterium
CCAGTCTTACGGCCGCCTGGCATAATTCCTGGCGCAGCTTGAGAGAGATGCCAGCGGCTGGCGCTACTTCAACAAGCTTTTGATGTCGGCGCTGCACCGAGCAATCACGCTCGTAGAGATGCATGACACCGCCGTGCTGGTCTGCCAGAATTTGGACCTCGATATGCTTGGCATGCTCAATGTATTTCTCCAAAAAAACGGCCCCATCTCCAAAGGCGCTCTCGGCTTCGCGACGGGCTTCTTCCAAACGAGGTTCCAACTCGGCGCCCGATCGAATGATCCGCATGCCGCGTCCCCCTCCGCCAAAAGCAGCCTTGGCGATAAGTGGGAATCCAATTTCTTTAGCAGCTTTCTTGGCCGCCTCAAGACTGTGTACAGGCTGCTCCGTGCCCGGAACCACGCTGACACCGCTCTTTTGGGCCAGATGTCGAGCTGCCAGCTTGTCCCCCAACAACTCCAGCAAGTCGGGTGGAGGACCTACAAAGATGATGCCGGCGTTTTGACAGGCTCGAGCGAAGGCTGGATTCTCGGCCAAGAACCCATATCCAGGATGAATGGCGTCGATCTGCTTTTCCTGGGCCAGAGCCACAATTCCCTCGATATCGAGATAGGCCTGGATTGGCCCTTTACCTTTTCCCACCAGATACGCCTCGTCGGCTTTAAATCGGTGCAATCCCAGGCGGTCCTCCTGCGAGTAGATGGCCACAGTCTGTAGACCGAGTTCCGTGGCGGCTCGCATGATGCGGATGGCAATTTCACTTCGGTTTGCGGCTAATATTTTTTTCATGAAAGACCGGCTATTGGTCTTCAGCAGCAGGAATGGTGAAATCGGTTTTCACCGTTTGGCGCATGACATTCTACATTTATGCGAATGGAATGCAACTGGAAGATAGGGATTGCTGCATGATGAGACTGGTAGACCAGTGCGCCTCAAGCAACCATTGAATCATTCAAGGCAGAGGACAAAGCCAGGAAAAACATGGTTTTTGTCAGGGTTTCATGACTGTGATGGTGAAGGTTGCGCTGGGGGTCGTGGAATCCAACGGGTAGAAAAGTAATCCACGGGCTTCACTGAGAGCCGCCTTGGCTTGACGGTTTTGAGGGGCAAAAGGGTAAGATGGAAAACTCACTCTGCTACGGTGAGGAAGCGTGATCCGCCAGCCGTCGTACTCGATCCAGCCTCCGGAATTTTCAGCCGAGACCTCGACGGGCTTGTCACTTAGCGAAAAGACCTCGCCAGTTGCGGTTTTAAAAGTACTGCCGGCTCTGAGATAAAGCACGAGCTGGCCGGTCGCTGAACTTCCCAGATTCTCTAGATGTGCTTTAAGCTGCAACTCCTTCTTGGACTTTGGGGAAACTTCGATAGAGGCCCTTTTATCTTCATAAGTGAGAATCACTGCGTCTCTCGGATTTTTCTCACGCACCGTGCCGTTGGAGGGAATATAAGTGGGGCGGCCGCTCGCCGGAAATACGAAATTGCTCCATTCCGGTTGAGCTTTGGAATTTCCGCCGCTGACAATTAAACCCACCTGGTCATTCCAGACACTGACAAAATTCTGCCGGTCCAGGCCCCAGCGGTTTTTGGTGGGAGCAGCGGTAAACCCACTCAGACAATAAAACCAGGGGGCCTTTCGTCGCACCAGCATTTTGTTGCCTAGGCTGTACACGTATGAGGTTTTTTCCAGAGGGATTTTTTCGTCCACTCCTTCGTGGTAGTAAAGAAGATTCCTGAGCAGGTCGGACGAGAGTGGCAGGGCGATTCCTTTGTTATTCATCTGAGACACGAGAAATTTAACGAAGCGCCGCCCTTCAGGAAGCTGGCTGAAAGTGAAATGGGCTGCCGTCAGTATCCCGGGGGTGTAACGTGAGCGACCGTCGAAGGTTTCGATGAGACAGCCTTCTGGATAAACGGTTTTGATTTGGAAATCCAGAGCACGCTCCAGGTAAGGGATGGCAGCCAAATCGCCAGAGTGCTCGTAGTACAGACCGACGGCTTGCAGATAGTCCAAGTTGTAGGTCGTGGAAGGTCCTCCGAACTCCGGCCAATAGCCCAGCGGGTCGAGGGATTCCAGCGCGGAGTGAACCATGCGTTGTCCGGTCTGCTGCCATTCGTTATGTTGAAAGATCTGTCCGGCGCGATAAACATTAAGCCCGTCCCAGGTACTGAGATGGTTTACTTCGAAATTCCCCCAACCCCAGGTAACATCCTCATCGTGAAATATCCCGCTGTAGAGTCGCTGATTGCGATTGCCCAGGATCTGTTGATAGACTCCTTCTACCATTTTGTGGATGCCCCGCTCCCAGCGAGACTTACGCCCTTGATCTATCTGCTCTTGCAAGAGCACGTAGGCCTCCAACCAAGCGTTTAGGGTTTGATGCAAGTAAATGCGACCCCAATTGGAGCCGTCGTTTTTGAGAAATTCTACGGTGCCATCTTCATACTGGGCCTCGCAAATGGCATCTCCCCCCTTAAGAGCGGCATTGAGCAATTTTTTGTCGCCAGCATAGGGGTTCCTCCCATCCTGCAGGGTGAACAAATAAGCCAGTGGATAGATCACCTCCTGGTTATCCACGCACCATCCGCCCTGCACAAAGCGGCCGGTATCCTCCAGGAAGGACTTCATCGCCGGAGCAACTCCTCTGATTAGTTGATCCAGGTAGAATTCCTTGGGACTGACATTGTCAATAGAGTCTCCTCTCTTAGCCGTGCTGAACGCAGCAATTGGGAGGCACGTTGCCCACAAAACAAGAAGACCACAAAAAAGCCTCGGCACGATCCACTCACTTTTGATTGTCATTTCCGTTGGGAGCCCTTGCTTTGCATAAAACGAACCGTGTGAAGGAGTGCCGTAGATTCTACTCGCAGACCCTTTCATGGGTCAATTCTTTCTCGATTGGCGGCGAGATTTGCGCAAAAGGTGAGAACGTGCTTCAAACCGGGCAACCAGCAAGGTGTTCCCGGTCGAACCTCTGTAAAGCCTATGTTACAATCTGATTCGACCTGGGATTGGTTTTATCCGTCGGGCTATAGCCTAATGTGCTATCTCGGACGACACCATCCCCACATCTTTGGACAAGCTTGTCTTGTAATAGTCGATCAACGAGTCTATGGACACAGAGGCGCTTTACCAATCTTTGCGTTTGACCAATGAGCCACATACGAAATTACTCTTATTGCCAGAACGCCTAATCTTGACGAATTGGCGAAAGCTTCAGCCATGGGCCGAATGATTCCAGTCGCCCCTGGGATCACACCGGGCAGCGGGCCGGGACATCTCGGGTTGTTCGGCTATGACCCACTACAATACGAAGTGGGACGGGGTGTCATCGAGGCCCTGGGACTAGGGATCGACTTAAGACCCGGCGATGTGGCAGCGCGAGCAAATTTTTGTACATTGGACGAGAAGGGGATTGTGACCGATCGTCGCGCTGGCCGCATCCCCACCGACGTCAACGAAAGGCTTTGCGAGAAGCTCAGAAAGATCAAGAAGATTGACAGCGTCGAGTTCATCATTAAGCCTGGCAAATCTCATCGCTTTGTGGTGGTCTTGCGTGGCAAGGGTATTGAAGGGCCACTCAGCGATTCCGATCCTCATCATGAAGGCGAGGCCATAAAGAAAATTCAGGCACTGAGCAAATCGGCCAAGGCCAAAGCGGCTGCCAAACTAATAAACAAGTTTTATGCCAAGGCCCTGCCGCTCATTGCCAAAGAGCATCCCGCCAATGGGTTCTTACTCCGTGGCATTGCCCATTCTCCCAAGATCCCCGCGTTTCAGGATCGAT
>QHZP01000271.1:9353-10543 GCA_003224715.1 Acidobacteriota bacterium
TCGATTATTTCTTTGTCCATGTCAAAGGAACCGATCTGGCTGGCGAAGATGGGAACTTCGATCAGAAGGTGGCGGTCATCGAAGAGGTGGATAGGGCGTTACCTATCCTCTTGAAGAAGAAACCCACGGTGTTGGCCATAACGGCTGACCATTCCACGCCGGTGCCTATGAAATCGCACAGCTGGCATCCGCAGCCGGTCATGATCCATGGGCCGGTGAGTGGGAGCGACAAGCTGGACCGCTTTTCTGAGACCAACGCCAATCGCGGTTCACTGGGCGTTTTCGAAAGCAAACATCTGATCCGGCTGATGATGGCAAATGCCCGCTTGTTTGACAAGTTCGGAGCCTGAATATTAGGGGCGCTAGTCTCACAGGTGGCGATGCAGTTCAAACTTTGGTCGAGTTTTGTTAACCTGCGGTCCATCACCCAGGGAGCGAATTAAACGAGTTCACTGTTTGCGTTTGTGACGTGCGTTTGTTAATCTGTTGTCTTTCATGAAGCCCGGCTCGCTTTGATCTGGAAAAAATGCCAAGAGAAACTTTCAACGTTATTAACTTCGGATGCCGTGCGACACAGGCAGATGGAGCAGCACTTGAGCAGGCCTTCTTGAATCATCGACTCGGCAAGGCTGAAGCCTGGAAGGATTCAGATGTGGTGGTCATCAATACCTGCACGGTGACCCATTCGGCAGACGCACAGGCGCGTCAAATGATTCGCAAGGTTCACCGTGAAAATCCGCAGGCCAAAATTGTTGTGACCGGCTGTTATGCCCAGCGTGCTCCTCAGGAGATAGCCAGAATTGAGGGGGTGACCTCTGTGATGGGCAATTCCCACAAAGAGCACTTGGTTCCTATTGTCATGAAAAAGTATTTGGCTGAGCCAGAATTACCAGCCCAACCGTATTTACCCGGGGACACCTTCCAGCCGGAGAACCCTCTTTCCGGTGGAGAGCTCTCGCGGATGAACGAACCGCGTTCAGGCGCGGACGTGTTTTGCAGCAGCATCTTTGAATCACGAACCCTGCGTTCAATTGCGGACATATCCGGAGGGGGAAGGACCCGGCCGGTCCTGAAGGTACAAGATGGTTGCAGTTTGCGCTGTTCCTATTGTGTCATCCCGTATGTCCGCGGCAACTCGCGCAGCCTCCAGGAAGAAGAGGTGTTGCGTCAAGTGGAACTCCTGCTAGATC
>QHZP01000272.1 GCA_003224715.1 Acidobacteriota bacterium
CACGGGCTTATTCACGCCCATCCGAGAATTGTATGCTTCATTGCCTGAATCCAAGGAACGTGGCTATAAGGCTGGCCGTTTCAGTTTTAACGTCAAAGGGGGGCGTTGCGAAGCCTGTCAAGGGGATGGATTGAGGCGTATTGAAATGAATTTTCTGCCCGATGTTTATGTCGAATGTGAAGTCTGTCGCGGGCACCGCTATAATCGGGAAACTCTCAGCGTTAAGTACAAAGGATCCTCGATTGCCGAGCTTTTAGAAGCCACCGTGACCGAGGCTCTCCAGCTTTTAGAAAATATCCCTTTGATCAAAACAAAGCTTCAAACCTTGCTGGATGTAGGTTTGGGATATATCCACCTGGGACAGTCGGCAACCACACTTTCAGGCGGGGAAGCCCAAAGGATCAAACTGGCAAAGGAACTAAGCCGGCGGGCAACTGGCAAAACCCTCTATATCTTGGACGAACCCACCACAGGCTTGCACTTTGATGACGTCAAGAAATTGCTCGAGGTTCTGAACCGTCTTACTGCTTTAGGGAATACCGTCATCATAATCGAGCATAATCTAGATGTGATTAAGACTGCGGATTGGATCATCGACCTGGGACCCGAAGGAGGAGAAGAAGGAGGGAAGATTGTCGCCCAAGGAACCCCGGAACAGGTAGCCAAAAACCTCAAGTCCTACACTGGCCAAGCGCTTTCTCAAATCTTCCGGAGCCAGTTGCTCAAAGTGGCGGAAGACTCACCAGCTTATTCTCTATAAGGACTTTGAATCAGCTTTTTCTGTGGTTTATTGAGGCACGAGATTTCATCTTAAGATTTTTCCCGTGCGCGACCAGCGAGTCTTGGAAAAGAAATTGACGGCTACCGAAACATACTCGTGGGCATATTCTAAGATGGATTTGGAGCGAGGATCATAAGGGTCTGCCTCGTAGGACCAATAGACAAAGAGAGGCTTCCCAATGATATCTTTTCCCTTAACCACGCCCCAGTATCGGCTGTCATTGCTGTTATCGCGGTTATCTCCCATCATGAAGTAGGAGTCCGAGGGGATTTTTTTCGGGCCGAAGTTGTCTCGCACGACATAGTCGTGGGGAATGCCAGAGCCTCTTTCGTAAATATTGGGGTCTATAAAATGTTTGTAAGGTTCGTCCAACATTTTCCCATTAATATAGACAACCTTGTCCTTGATTTCGAGGGTATCCTCAGGCAGTCCGATGACCCTTTTGATAAACGGGATCTTTGGATTTTCGGGGGATTTGAAGGCCACGATATCCCCACGATTAATATGCCTTGTGGGAAGTATTTTCGCCATGAACTCCGGATAGTTGGCAGGAAATGCAAACTTATCGAGAAAGAAATGATCACCCACCAGAATGGTAGGCTTCATCGATTCCGTCGGCACTTGAGTCGCTTGAGCAATGAAAGTAGTAAAAAAGAATACAAAAATCAAACTGAAAACTAAGCTTTCAACCCACTCCCGTGCCGCACTCTTGCGTGGAGCCTGAATTGCTTGGTCCTCCGGATTCTGCTCACCAGCACTATCTTCCCACACACTTTCTCTTGTCTTTCTAAACATCTGATCCCACCAACTCCTTTTTCTTACTTAACAATTTTGAACAAGAGATCAACCCTATTGGTTTGTTGACCTTCGCATTTATCACTATTGTAGAACAAATCATAAAGAGTTTCAAGCAAGTCAACCGCGGACAATTTGCTTGGGGCTCTGATTCCGTTTGCCTGGGTTGCAGGATCGGGATTGCTACAGGCGCTAAAGAACCATATTGTCGATCAGCCTCGTCTTGCCAATAAACACAGCCAAAGCCAGCAGTGAGTTTTTCTCGACGAGGGCTTTTCCACTTAAGTTTTCAGCATCCACAATTTCAGCATAGTCAAGCCGGGCTAACGGCTCCCTTTCAATCGAGCCTTTGATTCCTTGTAGTATCCCTTCCGAACATGCTTCTCCCTGCTCCACTCTTTGCTTCGCCCACTGCAAGCACTGGTAGAGGATGATAGCGGCCTTCCGTTCTGCCTCGTTTAAATACCGATTGCGCGAACTCAGTGCCAATCCATCTGGTTCCCGGACAATCGGGCAAGTGATCAGTTCCACATCGAGATTAAGATCCTTCAGCATGCGCCGGATAATGACAACTTGCTGGGCATCCTTCTGTCCGAAGGCAGCTGATTCTGGCTGGACGATATTGAATAGCTTTAAGACCACAGTGGTTACGCCACGAAAGTGACTGGGGCGTGAGATGACACACAGTTTTTGACTGAGTTCCTCTACGGCCACGTAGGTTTGGAAACCCGCCGGGTAGATCTCAGCAACTTCGGGGATGAAAACCAGACCCACTCCAGACTCTTCCAAGAGGGAAAGATCACGATTGAGGTCGCGGGGATAGTCTTGAAAATCTTCGTCGGGACCAAATTGGGTTGGATTGACAAAGATTGAGACAAGCACATAGTCGGAGATCTTCTTGGCCTGTTGGACGAGACTTAGGTGGCCGGCATGCAGCGCCCCCATGGTAGGGACTAAGGTGACCTTGGCTTTCTGTTCCCGAAGCTTGGACCGGAGAGGTCTCAGGCCTGCAATCGTCTTAACGACCTGCACCATGTTTCACCAAAACCTTGGACGCAGGGTCTGCGATAAGGTGATACGATTCCTCTCTGCCAGGGAAACTACCCGTTCTACTCTCTCCCATGAATTTGCGCACTGCGCTAGAAATGGTCTCCTTCAAATTGGCATATTGCCTGACGAACTTTGGCTTGGGAGAGAAACTTAGCCCTAACAAATCATCTGTGACAAGTATCTGGCCGTCGCAGTGGATTCCCGCACCAATCCCTATCGTGGGGATTCTTAGCTCTCGTGTGATCTTACCAGCCACTTCTTGGGGAATTCCCTCCAAGACCACGGAAAACGCCCCGGATTCCTGCAAAATCAACGCATCCTCAAGAAGGGCCTCGGCGGTTTGAGGCGTCTTCCCTTGTACCTTGTAGCCGCCCATGAAATGCACGGACTGGGGAGTTAAACCAATGTGCCCCATCACTGGAATCTCGGCCTCGACCAAACGTTCAACCAATCTGCAGCGTTTTCGACCCCCTTCAATCTTGACGGCCTCAGCGCCCCCCTCTTTAATGAATCTCAGTGCGTTCTTGACTGCAGATTTTGCGCCCACATGATAGGACCCATACGGCATATCGGCTACCAGCAGAGCCCGTCTGACAGCCCTTCTGACAGCTCGGAGATGAACCATTATTTCTGCCAATGTGACGGGCAGGGTGGATTCGTAACCTAGTCTCGTCATACCCAGGGAATCGCCGACCAACAAAATGTCGATTCCTGCCTCGTCCAAAATGCGGGCAAAGGGATAGTCATAGGCTGTGAGACAAGTAATGGTTTCCTTCTGGATTTTCTTTTCGAGAAGCTTGGGGATGGTTAGCTTTTCTGAAGAATATTGGATGGTAGCGCTCATCGGATACGCTCCTTTGAAATGAGAATTGTAATGAAAAGCCTTCTTTCGACGGACGAAAGAAGGCTTTGACTAAACTCCTCGGCGGCCCAATTGGCCCAACTCATAAATGCTCGAGAGGAGGCATTCATTTCCACCGTCCCGGTCCTAACAGGATCCGAGCGGTCCTTGGATAAGGTTAACAGATCTGTTTGAACATAACAACCTGGGAAGAGTCCGGACACTTCTCAAGCAAGGCGGCTATCGGTTGCTTAAAGATCGGATGAATGGCCTCCGCAGCAATTTCCGCCAGGGGAACCAGTACGAAGCGCCTTAAGTGCAAACGGGGATGGGGGATGGCTAACCCCGCATTCTCTATGACGAAATGGTTGTAAAGGAGGATGTCGATGTCTATGCTTCTCGGCCCTTTTGGAATGGTCCGTTGCCGTCCAAGGCCTTGCTCAACCCTGAGAGCATAGGTCAACAACTCCTCCGGCTTGAATGAGGTCTCTGCAGATATCACTTGGTTTAGAAACCAATCCTGATTCTTGAAATCCACCGGCTCGGTGATGTAGATAGAGGAGACATTGAGGACCTGAATCCCAGTGTGAGTCAGGGCTTGAAGAGCCAGGCGCAGATTCTGTTCCTTGTTCCCGTGGTTCGACCCCAGTCCCAAAAAGGTTTTGTGAGTGATGAAGGACACTGTAGTGCCACAAGGAAACAGGGCGCGCCCGGATTCCAGAAGAGGGGCCAACCCCGAAGCATCATCTCCCTGATTTCAGATCTTCGTGAATCTGCAGCAGCTTGGGGTCTCAAGGCGTTCGTAGTCTCACTTGAAGCCGGCTTAGAGCAAACTCAGTTGCCCAGGAACCGTAGGGATGCCGAAATGGTCATAAGCAAGTTTCGTGGCGACCCGGCCTCGCGGGGTCCGGTGGAGGAAGCCTTTTTGGATGAGAAAAGGTTCATAGATGTCCTCAATGGCGTCCACTTCTTCGCTAATGGCTGCGGCAATGGTGTGCACGCCGACAGGCCCTCCGGAAAACTTATCAATGATCGTCTTCAAAAGCCTCTTGTCCATTTCGTCGAATCCATTATCGTCAATGGCAAGCATGCCCAGGCATTTTCGGGCAGCTTCTTGATTGACGACGCCGTCTCCCTTGACTTGAGCGTAATCTCGAACACGGCGTAAGAGACGGTTCGCCACACGAGGGGTGCCCCGAGATCGACGCGCAATTTCCTGATCTCCAGGCTTCTCGATCTTGATACGGAGAATATCGGCTGATCGGTTTAGAATGACACTCAGATCTTGATCTGTGTAGAAATCCAGCCGATGCACAATCCCAAAACGGGAACGCAGTGGCGCTGTAATCAGCCCGGCGCGAGTGGTGGCGCCGATTAGCGTGAACTTCGGCAGGGGAAGCGCAACACTCCTGGCACTGGGTCCCTGGCCTATCATCAAGTCCAGCCTGTAATCCTCCATGGCCGGATAAAGAATTTCTTCAATCTGCGGTTGCAGCCGATGGATCTCGTCGATAAAGAGCACGTCGTTTTCTTTCAGGTTCGTGAGTATTGCCGTTAAATCCCCTTTAATTTGAATGACCGGGCCGGACGTCATTTTGAACCCAACCTCAAGTTCGTTGGCTATGACAGATGCCAGAGTCGTTTTACCCAATCCGGGGGGCCCGTAAAGCAAGACATGATCGAGCGCTTCGCCTCGTGATTTGGCCGCTACAACTGCA
>QHZP01000086.1 GCA_003224715.1 Acidobacteriota bacterium
TGGAAGTAATCGTCAGTAATATCGGGCAGTTTTGTCTGCTCTTCGCATTTTGCTTGTCCTGTTATGCCATGGTGGCTTCGTTCCTTGGCGGCCAGGTCGGACATCGCCGCCTGGTGGACACGGCCGAAAGATCTATGGTTGCAGTCTGTGTCCTGGTGACTTTGACCGTAGGCACACTATGGTATGAGCTCAATGTCGGTAATTTTAGCCTTCAGTATGTGGCTAGCCATAGTAACCGCGCTATGCCCTGGTATTACAAGATTGGAGCGCTTTGGGGAGGACAGGAGGGCTCCCTCGTGTTTTGGTGTTGGATATTAAGTATCTACGCTTTGGTCACGGTTCTGCTCAATCGAAAGAAGAACCGGACCTTGATGCCTTATGTCGTCATGGCGATCTCCCTGGTGTCCACGTTTTTCCTCCTGTTGAACAACTTTGTTGCCAACCCCTTCGATTTGATTGGCGTTTCCCGGGCCGGTGGTCCTGCCATGCCCTTTGCCCCCATGGACGGGAACGGGTTGAATCCAGCGCTTCAATATTGGGCGATGGTGATTCATCCGCCTATTCTTTACACGGGTTACGTGGGCTTTACGGTTCCTTTTGCCTTTGCTGTCGCGGCTCTCATTACCCGCGAATTGGATGAAGAATGGATTCGGACAACCCGGCGCTGGATGATGGTTCCCTGGCTCTTCCAAGGCACGGGCATTTTACTGGGAGCCAAATGGGCCTACGTCGTTCTGGGATGGGGTGGTTATTGGAGCTGGGATCCGGTCGAAAACGCTTCTTTGATGCCGTGGTTGACCGGGACCGCCTTTCTGCATTCCGTCATTATGCAGGAGCGCAAAGGTATGATGAAGATCTGGAACATGATCCTGATTCTGTCAACTTTCTTGCTCTGCATTTTCGGGACTTTCTTGACCCGCAGCGGCATCGTTTCGTCGGTCCATGCTTTTGCCCAGTCCCCCATAGGACCTTACTTTACCGGCTTCCTGCTTCTTTTGCTGTCTCTCTCTCTCTATCTCCTTTTGACCCGGCTGGATTCTCTCAAGAGCGAAAATCGACTCGACTCAGTAGTTTCCCGTGAAAGCAGCTTTATGTTCAATAATCTTATCTTACTGGCGACGGGCTTCGCGGTGCTCTGGGGAACACTTTTTCCGATCATTTCTGAGGCGTTGCAGGGAGAGAAGAGATCTGTGGGTCCTCTCTTCTTCAATAAGATAAACATACCGGTGGGGCTCTTCCTCCTATTTCTAACCGGCGTGGGGCCGCTGTTGGCTTGGCGGAAAACCTCGTTTCGCAGCTTGCAAAAGAACTTCACTCTGCCCGTCATCCTGTCCCTTGTTATGGGCGTGATCTTTTTCGTTTTCGGAATGCGGCATTTTTACTCCACCGTATGCCTGATGCTCTCCGTTTTTGTTCTGTGCACCATTATTTCCGAGTTTCATCGGGGAGCCAATGCGCGTCGCAAACAAGGTGAAAGTTATTTGGAATCGCTCTGGATTTTGACGTTCAGAAACACCCGCCGCTATGGTGGATATATCGTTCACCTCGGAATGGTTTGTCTGTTCGTTGGTTTGGCCGGCGCCGGATTCAATAAGGACGCGCAAAAGGAAATGGTTCCGGGTGACTCGCTCAGTCTTGGCAATTACACCCTCACCTTGGAACAGATCAAAAGCGCCAATAATGCCAATTATCAGTCGGCTACTGCTCTGATGACCGTTTACAAAGACGGCACGCTGGTGGATACCCTCCTTCCCGAGAGGCGCTACTACAAAGCCAGCGACACAGCCACCACCGAGGTGGCTTTGCGGTCCGGATTGAACGAAGACCTTTACCTCGTCTTTTCGGGAATTGAGAAAGATAATTCCAAACCCGTGTTCCATGCTTACTTAAATCCGCTAGTTTCGTGGGTATGGATTGGTGGAATTGTTTTTGTTTTGGGCACGGTGATTTGCCTGATACCCAGTAAGCAAGGCATGGCCAGGTCGAAGGTTTCTGAAAAGATAGAAGTCGAAGAGCTTGCAAAGGCCTAGTACACCGATTCAAAAATACAGTGACGTATTTGGGTGTGGTGTCAGAGAGCCTTGGAAAGTGTGTTTTTCATTGGCCCCGCGCTTCAGCGCGGGGCTGGAGTTTGGACATTTTGGGGGCTCGCGTTTGGAGACTTGTATGCTGAATGTCGGGCGCTGGCTTGACAGCGCTTTGTTGGCCTGCGGCTTTGACGCAGGCCCCGACTGCCGACGAGAGCTAAGACTCCCAACAAGCGTTTCAGGTGCATTTCGAAGATAAATCATTATGAAACGTTCGTTTCAAAAAACGTAGCAAACTTTTCGGTCCTCGTTTGGGGGCGCTGTCAAGCCAGCGCCAATGAAAGCGGCGTCAAGCCGCCGCACTGCAAGAATCCGCGACCCCCGACGACGACATTTTTGGCCAGGGGAAGCAAAGGTTCATTGAGTTTGACCTCATTGGAAAGACAAAACATCAAGTGCCCCTTCATGTGCCTTCTGGGAAGGGCTTCCGGCGCTGCTTTGTTGATGCTGTTCGTATTGAGCTCGTCTTTGCCGGCCGAGATTATGACGCCGGAAGTCAAGCAGGTCGCCGAGAGATTCGCGTGCCAGTGTGGTTCGTGTAATAACCAAGTGTCTACTTGCCCGATGCTGAATTGCGGGTCGGCCACGCCCTTGCGAGAGGAAATCGCCAGTAAGCTGAAACAGGGAATGAATGAGCAGCAGATTGTTAACGCTTTTATCGCCAAATACGGCAAGGTGATCTTACCTGCGCCTCCTCCGGAGGGCTTTGATCTGGTTGCCTGGACGCTCCCTTTTTTCGCGTTAGTTGCCGGCTTCATTTTCATCTATGCGCTGATCAGGACTTGGCTTCATCGCAGAGTCTCTGTCTCAGCCGGAGCCGGGCCTAATGGGGCTATTCCAGAAACTTACCAAAAGCAGATTGAGCGTGAATTGAAGAATTTAGATTTATAGTTAGCGGAGGTTTGAAGGGATGATTTCGGTGGTACTGGTCTGCGCGCTGATAACGGCTGTGTCCCTTTTTCTTATTTTTCGTCCTCTCCTGGCCGGCAGTAGCAGCCCGTTCCATTTTGACCTGGAAGGCAGTTCCGGTTCCCTGAGGCGCTTGTTACGGAAGAAACAGACCGTTTACGAGAACATGAAGGATCTCGAATTCGAATACAAAATGGGTAAACTCTCAGAAGAGGATTATCAGCGACTACGCGACGATTATTCAAGAGAAGCCTATGAAGTGATCAGCCGGATTGAAGCTATCACGCCGGAGACGCTGGAAAAACCTGGCAAACCCCAAGTAGTCGCCGTTTTGAAGAGCGGCAAGAAATTAAAGAAATAAAGCAGAAACTGAAAATTAAGACGGAAAAAGCATTTTTGTCTTTTGCCTTTTGCATTTCACCTTCACGCTTAGTAAAACTTCTCATCAGCCTGGCTTGCCTCAATCCGCTCCCCGGCCTCGCCCAACGAACCATTCAAGGCCGCGTCATTAACGGCACTACCAATTTACCTGCACCTCACCAGAGAGTAGAATTATTGACGCTCGGTGAAGGCATGAAAACCGCTTCTGAGGCCGAAAGCGGCCCGGACGGCTCCTTTACGTTTTCTCCCATTGAAAATTCCCAGACTCCTCACCTGCTTCTGCGAGTCCTCTATCAAGGAGTCAACTACAATTTATCCGTGGCTTCCCATGAGGAAATGGAAAAGCCTGTCACCTTGACTATCTACGAGCCAACACAAAGAACAAAGGACATTGCATTCTCTATGCCCGTCATGTTGGCGCAGGCCAATGGCAATGACTTGCTTGTTCAGCAACAGTACTTGGTAGTCAACGAAACAACTCCCAAGCAGACTTTGGTCAATCCGCAAGGAACGTTCTTCTTCGATACTCCTCCACCCGAAATCACAAACGAGCTGAAAGTGGTTGTGGTGGGATTGGCAGGCATTCCTTTGCCCCAGACACCAGCCCCCAAGAGCGGAGGCGGTTACTTGATTTCATATCCGATGAAGCCAGGCATCAATGAAGTTCGCATCTCCTATCGAGTTAATTTCAACTCGAGCCGGCGGGAACTGAAGCATCGCCTTTTTTATGGAACTAGTGCCGCTAGAGTCTTCCAGCCTGCTGGAAAGGACTCCCGCACCCAGGCAGCCATGTACCAGGTGACCGGTATTCGAAGAGGAGAATTTCTCGACCTTAAGATCCTTGGGGAAGCTCCCAGCGTTTCTGAGAGTGATGACCCCAACCGTGACAGTGAAGGCGGCGAGCCTCAGGTGCGAGTGGTTCGCCTTCCAAATCCTGTTTTTGAAAAGAAGGAAATTATCTTGGGAGGTTTTGGCGTCTTTTTTGCGTTGACCATACTTTATGCCTTGCGTCAACGAGCCCGGCACGCCAAGAGAGCAAGACCTTCTCGGAAAGGCGTTCATGAACCTTAGGCCAAAGGCAGTGGTCCAAATCGAGAAAGTGGAAAAATGGTTTGGGCGCACCAATGCTTTAGAGGGTATCACTCTGACTGTACGCCCGGGCGACTTTATGGTCTTACTGGGACGTAACGGTGCTGGCAAATCCACACTGCTGCGGGTGATGGCTCGAATGTTAAAACCCAACTCTGGCAAAGTGGAAATTTGCGGGTTCGACGTTCGTCACGACCCCGAGCGAGTGCGGCAGCGCCTCGGTTTCGTCGCTCACAGCAGCTATCTTTACAGGCATTTGACGGCGCGGGAAAACTTGCGATTCTTTGCTCGGCTTTACAACCTCGAGAATATTGACCAGAAAATTCAAGAAGCGCTTGGTTGGGTAGGGTTAGAGCAAAGTGCCGATCGCCAGGTGCTGGGTTTCTCACGGGGCATGCAGCAAAGGCTGGCCATTGCCCGGGCGACACTGCACCGTCCGGAAATTCTTTTGATGGATGAGCCATTTTCCGGGCTGGATCTGGAGGCTGCTGAGTTGCTGACACAGTGGATGAAGAGCTTTGTAAGCGCAGCCAAAACCATCGTGATGGCCACCCACGATCTGGAACAAGGACTCAGTGGGGTCAATCGCTGGGTCTTTCTCGAGAAGGGCAGAATTGAAAAGGAATTGACCGGAGACTTTCAGATCATTCGGGAGAGGTATAAACAGTTCTTGAGAGAGAGAAAGGGTGAACTTTCTTAACCAGGTTGGCGCTATCCTATGGAAGGACATCCTCACCGAATACCGCACCAAGGATGCCCTCACTTCCATGCTCATCTTCGGGTTGTTGGTTATTCTGATGTTCCATTTCGCCTTCGAACCCGATAGCCGGGAAACAGAAAAATTTGGGCCCGGGTTGCTCTGGATGACCTTTATCTTTGCCGGAATCTTAGGCATGAATCGAGCTTTTGCCACTGAGCGGGAAAACGACTCCCTGCAAGGCCTGATGCTGGCCCCGGTTGACTGGAGTGCTATTTACCTGGGCAAGATGCTGGCAAACCTGGTTTTTATGTTGCTGGCCGAGAGCGTGATCCTATTCTGCTTTGCCCTTTTCTTTAACTTCAGCCTCATGCCCCGCTGGGGTTGGATGGTGACGATCACAGTGCTGGGGACCCTGGGCTTTGCTTCCGTGGGAACCATCCTGGCCGCGGTTTCGATGAACACACGCATGAGTGATGTAATGCTACCGATCTTGCTTCTGCCGATTGCGTTGCCCGTGGTCATAGGAGCCGTGGAATCAACGGCTGCTATTCTCACAGATCCTCCCGGTGAATCATTGACGTTCTGGATCAAGTTTCTTGTGGTCTTTAACGTCATCTTTATCACTTTGCCGCTGCTGCTGTTTGATTTTGTTCTGGAAGAGTGATGGAGAAAAGCCTACAACCCCATGGCGTCTTGCTGTTAGTCTGAGCGGATAAGTGCCATGCTTCGCAATTACGCTATGTATCTAGCTGACCGCTTGGATCCGTTTGAGGGGATGTTCCTTTTCATTAGCCCCGTGCTTCAGCGCGGGGGACTCTGTCGTTATGTTCTTTCCGAGGTTGCTCACCCCGCGCCAAAGCACGGGGCTAAGACCTAACAGATTTTTTGTTGGTTGGCGGACACCGCAGGGAAGGACGTAACTGTATTTTTGAATCGGTGTACTAAGTTAGAGAATCCGGAGTATCGGTATGAAATTGCTAAGAGTTCATGCGCTATCCACATTCATTGCAATGCTCATTGCCCTCTACGCCATTTTCATTTTCGCACCCACGGAGCGGACCATGGGATTTATTGGTGAAGTCCAGCGCATTTTTTATTTTCACGTATCTTCCAACTGGACTACTTTCCTGGCTACCTTTTGCGTCTTTCTTTGCAGCATCTTATTTTTGCTGAAAGAGAGCCGGGAGTGGGACATCCGAGCCGCCGCGGCAGCCGAATTGGGAGTGGTGTTTGGCACTTTGGGTCTAATCAGTGGCACACTTTGGGCCAGGCCTGTGTGGGGGATATGGTGGACCTGGGACGCAAGACTAACGTCGTTTTTCTTGCTCTGGCTTATCTTGCTGGCATACCAAATGCTCCGGAGGGTCGTAGACTCTCCCGCTCAGAGAGGCAGGCTCTCGGCCGTCTTTGGAATTTTAGCAGCGGTAGATACGCCCATTGTCTATATGGCCAATCGTTGGTGGCGCACGCAGCATCCGGCTCCTGTCATCGCTGGAGGCCCAGGCTCCGGTCTGGATCCGCGGATGGCGCTAACACTTTGTATCACGCTGGGCGCGTTTACCCTCTTGTACGTTTATCTTTGGAGAATACGCTGCGAGTTGGAGCGAACTGCCGACGTGATTGAGACGCTGCAACGCCAGTTGCAAACGCAAGGAATGGAGGTCCGATGACTTACCTTTTTGCTGCCTACACAGCAGTTTGGGTTGTGCTTTTCGCCTATGTCTTCAGCCTTTCGCGGCGCCAGCAGAAGTTTCAGGACGAGGTGATGAAGCTGCAAAAGTTGCTGGAGAGCCAGAAAAGATCCTAACCAGGCAAGAGCTGTGCCTTTTGATATCCCTTGGTGCTCCACAAGCTACTTGATCACAAGCTGCCACAAGAAGTCAGGAGTCAGAATGGCTGAGTGTTTTGTTCTAAGCCCCGCTAGGGGCGAAATATGGGTAGCCCAGGGTGCAGCGCTAGCGGAACCCTGGGTTTGCGGCCCCATTCCCGTCTTCTCCCTCTCCCCGCGCAGGCGGGGAGAGGGTTGGGTGAGAGGCGTGAGTTGAGAAAACGAGAACAAAATTCCTGTTTCGCCGCACATAACGGTATACGCCTGTTCGGCGACGGGCGCCGAACAGGCGGCCCGTTTGGGCAGCCGAAAGCAAACGACCAGCGGAAACTTGGGACTCTTGGAGAATTCTCCATTCGCCATTTTCTATTGTCTAACTCATTGATCTGTTGTCAGATTCACAACTTGAAAAACATTTTTCTTGAGTTTTGCCGCTAAGCGCCTAAGTTTAACAAGCGTCGTTCATCGGCCGTATCGCCGGCAATCCCTCCGGCCCCAATCTCTATCGCCTAGCCTCCTGCCGTCCCTCATTTTGAACGATTCTTGGTCATACTCCTGGTTCGCCAGTTCACAAACAACGTTGAGGGACGGGGATGCACGGTGCGGCATACAGTCTGGGGCCCTTGAGAAAATGCCCCTGGCATGGTACTTTTGCATTTTCATGTCTGCACCCGCTTGAACATTCAGAAGAAAGGATCACTCATGAAGAAGGTAGATTGCATTCTTTTTAGCGGTGGGGCGCAAGGGGCTGAAGCTGAGTTTGGTATTAATGCGGAGCGTTTTGGGGTTGAGGAGGTCAACTTTACTTTTGAAGGGCACAAGGTTTTACGTCAGCGCGGACTGCGAGTGTTAAATCGCGAGGAACTGAAGGCAGGCGATGTCAGTTTCGAGTACGTTTCTCGGCTGATGAATCGGCGCTACACCGACAGCCCGGTTTTTCGCAAGATCCTTCAAAGTATCTGGCATCAGATCAACAACGGACAGGAAATCTACGTGGTTGGAAGGATCTTGAAGGATAATACCGTCAAAGGGGGCACCGGTTGGGGTGCTGAGTTTGCCAAACTCTGCAACAAGCCGTTGCATGTTTTCGATCAAGAGCGCAACGCCTGGTTCACCTGGAATGAACAAAACTGGGCCGAACGAAAAAAGGGAGATGAACCGACCATTGGCCAGTCCCATTTCTCTGGAACGGGGACGCGCTTCCTGGAAGAAAGCGGACGGAAAGCGATTGAGGGACTGTTTCGAAGGTCCTTTTGAAGAATCATTGATTGGGCACCAAAGGCGCCGGGGGGATGTTCCCGTTGTGAAGGGCCGTCTAGCTTGCCACAGGGACATCTTCCTGCACCCGCAACCGAAACACCGCAGAGACGCGGAGGACGCAGAGAAACCACCAGGACACGAACGCGCAAAAAACGCGAACACGAATAAGCAGGTAACGGAAAACGATTGCGGAAGTGTATCGAAGTCCTTTTGATGACTGATTTCCACGGAATGCAATATATGAAAAAGTGGTTGCAAATCGGGCTAAGTCTGGGCTTGACGCTCCTTATTGGCTACATCCTCTATCGGGGCGTTCCTGATTGGGGACAGGCCTGGAACGTGATGATCCAAGGCCGTCCTGTCTTCTTTCTCGCCGGATTCAGCTTTGTCATGCTCCATATGCTGTTACGAGCCGTGCGGTGGGGAGTGTTGTTGTCGCCCGTGAAACCTAAGATTTCCTTGAAGAACCTTTTCTCGCTAACCTTGGTGAAATACGTCATCAATGCGATCCCTCCGCGTGCCGGGGAAGTAGCGGCCTCGGTAGTTCTGGCAAGGAAAGAAAACGTTCCAGCGGCTTCGGTAATCGCAGCCTCGCTCCTCGAACGCATTCTGGATATGTTGACCGTGGTGGTTATCTTTGGATTTTATCTCGTCTTTTTTGCCCATCTCTATGTGCCCAACTCGGAACGGGGAAGTGAGATCATGCTTACCATTCAAAACTATTCCGTGAAGGGCTTCATCATCCTTTGTTTGGGATTTGTGATTATCGGTTTGCTGCTGCGCCGCCAAAGCTGGACGAGCCGAATCCCATTAAGAATTCGTCGTGTTCTTTTGTCTTTTTTGGAAGGGTTTCGGGCCTTGCAACGGGGTGGGGCCCTCTTTCAAGCCATAGTTCTTTCGGCGGCCATCTGGCTTACCATCTCCATGCAACTTTGGTGTCTGATGCAGGCCTATCTGATTGGATTCCCCTTCCTGGGAGCCATTTTCCTCATGGCCATCACCGTCGTAGGAGTGGCTATCCCGACACCGGGAGGGGTGGGGGGCTTTCAATTCTTCATGAATCTGGCCCTGGTCAATTTCTTCTCAGACTACATGTCTTCTCAAGACCCACACTCCCAGGCTGCCGGCATTAGCAACGGCAGTTACATTGTTTCGATGATTCCCGTCATGCTTATCGGGCTGATCTTCATGAACCGGGAAGGTCTCTCTCTCAACCGCATATCGAGGCTGGCGGAACAAGGGCAAAATATCAAACAGCCCAGACTGCAAGAGAAATGAAAAGCGTGATGCGTGAAACGTGATGAGTAATACGTGAGGATGAGAACCATTCTTACTCATCACGATTCACGCATCACACCTCGCGTTTCACACTTTACTCATTTTGGCCGTGATGCTGTCTATCAGCGTATCAAAGGAATCGGCAAACAATTTGACTCCGTCGTTCTGCAATTTATTAGTCACGTCATCCATGTTGATGCCGAGCTTGGCCAGTTTGGAAAACACTTGTCTCGATTCTTCCAGGTTTTCTTCAAGGCTGGGCCTTACCCTCCCGTGGTCCCGGAAGGCATCGATAGTGGCTGGCGGCATGGTATCTACGGTATCCGGCCCGATGAGCTCCTCAACATAAAGCACATCCCGATAGTTAGGGTTCTTGGTGCTGGTGCTGGCCCAGAGTGGCCGTTGCACCCGGGCTCCCTTTCCCTTCAAGGCTAGAAACCTGGAGCCACCAAAAATCTCCTTGAACTTTTGATAGACCAACCGAGAGTTAGCGATAGCTGTCTTACCCAAAAGGGACTCAATTTCCTTTCTTTTCGGGGCGCTGGTTGCTTTGGGCAGCCGTTCTTCCAAGAGCTTGTCGACTAAAGTATCGACACGGCTCACAAAGAAGCTGGCCACCGAACTTACTGTCAAGAGTCTGGCTGACCGCTCCAAGATTTCCAGACCGCGAATATAAGCTTGGGCTACCTGAATGTAGTGGTCCATGGAAAACATCATGGTGATATTGATGTTGATTCCCTCTCCAAGAAGCTGCTCGATGGCTGGAATTCCGGCCGGGGTGGCGGGCACCTTAATCATCACATTCGGTCGATTTACTCTTTTCCAAAGTCGACGGGCCTCTTGAATGGTTTCTTCTGTCTTCTGGGCCAGCTTAGGAGACACTTCCAGACTGACAAATCCGTCCTGGCCGGCCGCCTCATTGAAGATAGGGCGGAACAGATCGCTAGCTCGCTGAATGTCTTCGATGGCGAGCGCTTCATAAATCTCCTTTACCTCCCTGCCCTGGGCGAGCAAGGACTTCAGGGAGGCATCGTAGTCACTACTCCCGTTGATGGCTTTTTCGAAGATGGTGGGGTTTGAAGTCAAACCGCGCAACCCATCTTCATTAATCAACCTTTGCAATTTTCCCGAATCCAGGAGATTGCGGCTGATGTTGTCGTGCCAAACGCTCTGTCCGTAAAGTTGCAACTCCACCAGCGGATTGGCAACTTTGGTCACTAAATTCATACTCATAATATCCTCCGAAGAAATATGTGCTGCCGAGGCGTTCAGGAATCGAAAAATGTGATACGTGAGCCCTCACGCATTCGCGTGCCTCGCTTCACTTCACCAGTTGATTCTTTCATTTCTCTCCCTGCCAAGCAAGTTCCTGAATTCCCGTTTTCTTAGCAAGATTTTCTAAAATTTGATACGGTCAAGTTCAGCACAGATTCCGAAAATCAAAAGTCTTTTTAAGATTCTTTTTCTTTGCCTCCGTCGCGTCTTCGCGGTTTGATTTTCCGTTTGCGCCATGGCTCAGCCTCTCTGGGCCTGGTTTCTAAGTCCTTTTTCAAGTTCCGCAATCTTTGCTAACCGTCGCTTGTGCCGTTCTCCCTGGGAAAAGCGCGTGGCTAGCCAAACACGCAAAACGTCTAATGCCAACTCCGGGCCAATGACCCGAGCGCCCAAGCACAGGACATTGACGTCGTCATGGGCAACACCCTGGCGGGCGGAATAAGAGTCATGGCATAAGCCGGCTCTTATTCCGGGCAGTTTATTGGCAGCCACACAGGCTCCCACACCACTGCCACATACCAGTATACCTCGTTCGGCTTTACCCTGGAGGACCGCTTCACCCACGGTTTTAGCGAAATCTGGATAGTCTACCGGCTCGCTGCTGTGCGTGCCGAGATCCAAAACAACATGTCCTTCGGACTTAAGGAATTCAACCAGCGAACCCTTCAGTAGAAACCCGGCATGATCAGCACCAATGGCAATTTTCATCTTTCCCTCTCTCCTTTTAAACTTTAGCGCGCCTGATGAAGGGAGACAACAAAAAAGCTGAAGCCTTTGAAACGTGATGCGTGATGCGTGACACCCCGCGTTTCACGTATCACGGCATTGCGTCTCATTTGGGCCTGATCAGCAGATTATATACTTCATCCTGCCTCTTCATTGCCTCCTGATAGCGGTGATGTCGCTGGGGATCAGGATGAAACTTTTTTCCCATGGAAGTAGGAATTTCTTCAATACTTCTGATAATCCCTAGAGCCTCCATAGCCAGCAGGGCTGCACCACGGCTGGAAGCCTCGGCTACTTGGCAGGCTATCACGGGTTGACCCAAGACATCGGCCATCATCTGGGTCCAAGTGGGAGACCTGAGCAACGCTCCGCCTGAAGCCACGATTTCACGGGCGCCTGGAACTGCCTCTTTCAACAAAGCGGCAATCTTGGCAAAGCGGTAGGCCACCGATTCCAAAGAAGCTCGTAATATATCGAGTGGCCTCGTATGCAAACTCAACCCGACAATCGCGGCTCTGGCATTGGCGTTCCAGCCGGTGCTGCGTTCGCCGGCCAAAAAAGGAAGCACTGTGAGCCCATGTGCGTCGGGTTCCATCTCCGCAAGCTGCCGTTCGATGCCTTCTGCATCATTGTCCATCCGCAGGGTTCGGCTCATCCAATCGTACAGAAGACCCCCATTACTTAGCGCCCCGCCCATCAGGAAGCGCTGGCGGTCAGCATGATAGCACCATAATCCCGGCGGGATCCTTACCTGTTGGGCTTTCCACAGGACCCGCATGGCACCTGAGGTCCCCACCATGATGGCCACACGTTCTCGCGTTGAACACCCACTGCCGATATTGCTGCAGGCGCCATCTCCCAGAGCTGGAAACCAGGGAACTTTGCTGAGGTCGGGCCAGCGCTGCGCATAATCAGACGTTAGGCCGGAAAGAGGTGTATCCAGATCCCCCAGCGAGGAAAGATGATCCGTACTGAGGGACAACGTACTGATCAACTCCGAATCCCACTCACAGTGGTTTTGATCAAGCAGGCCCGTCCCGGAAGCCATGGAGATGCTGCAAATCGTCCTGCCAAAAAGTTTGAGATACAAGTATTCACCGAAGGACATCCAACGTTTGGCTTTTCGGAATGTCTGCGGCTGTGTCTGTTGCAGCCAAAAGAGCTTGGCGGGAAGATAGCTGGGGTGGAGCACGCAACCCGTGCGCGCGTGAACTTCCTTTTCATCCAATTTTTTCTTGAGCTCCTCGACCACGGCCACACTGCGCGTATCAGCCCAGGAGTAAACAGGAGTGACTGCCTGATGATGAGAATCGACTCCCACCAGATTATGCCAAAAGGTGGAAGTTGCCACCCGTGCGATTCTGGAACCATACTTAGAGCTCCCTTTCTTGAAGGGGAGCATTTGGCCCGCCCTGGCCAGCACTGTGTCTATGACATCGATGGCCCAGCCGAGCAGTGCGTCAGCATCAATTTCTACACCTCCATCAGCAGTGGTTTGAAATTCATAGCTGTGATGGGCGTCAATTCCGTCTATGGGATTGGCTTGTTGATCAAAAAGGATGGCGCGTACGGAGGAACTGCCGACATCAAGGGTCAGCACGACCGGATCGCTGGGATCAGGCTTAGGCGTTACCACTGGGTAATCTGCATCGTTTCATCGATAGATAGCTTGGGCCAACCTGGCTTCGATGGATCTACGGGTGTGGCGGTGATTTTGAAATGCTCAGCATCCTGGACTTCAGCCACAAAGTTATACCCTCTCCGTTTGGTTCCGGGAAAGCTGAGAGAACCGTCCTGCTGAAGCTGATCGAGAGTGGCGTAGCTGCCGTTAGCAGCCAGGTAAAGCCTCTCAGACTGGGCAATCGAGATCAGATCGTTTTTCACACCTACTACGTCAATCTGCTGCCGCGGTGTGGTGTTAACGGCGGTCCCAGTCAATTGCGCCTTGTAGACAAAGTAACCAATGGCAAGAGCCATCACCAAAGCCAATAGCATTCCAGCCGTTCTCATTTATTCTCTCCTGGTGTAGGATGCGTTAGCTGTTTTTCGGCGTAACGCATCCATGCTTCTTGATTAGGCTATTGATGCGTTACGCTGAAAACAGCTAACGCATCCTACTTCTACTACATCTACATCTTTTCGCCGAACACGAGGGTACCGAAAGCTTCGGGGACATGATTGGGATCATGGTTGACAACACAAGTGGGTTGCCAGCAAAGAAAGCGACGCTGAGTGTCTGGTCCTGCACCATCGATTCGATAAAGATTCATTCGCCAGCGAGTGCCTGGCCTTACCGGGGAGCTGCTGACAGATTTCAACGGGATTTTAGCGGCGGCATACCAGATGTGAGCCTTTTCGTCGATGCGGGCTTGGGTCTGCCAGCCGGAATTCCAGATCTGGTCATAGCTTTCCTTGTTCAGGTCAATGGCCAGATCGACCCAGTCCCCCGTGGGCGCAATCTCGAATTCGCGGTAACGGCGAATATTTTTCCAATCGTCTCCCAAGAACATCTCGACTACATCCTTGTCCCAAAGCTTGTCGCGGTCTCGATCATTTTGGGAAGGCAAAAACAAATTAAGCGTGCGATAAGGGCACGTAAAAAGCAAATAGAGATGGCTGTCCGTCCAGAAGCCTTTCACCTCGGTCTTGAGGTCCGGGTATCCCAAGGTCCGGGTGCAATCTTTTGAAATCCACGCGGAGGTTGTCTTCGTCCAGATTTTGGAATGAGGATCCGTGGTAACCTCGGTCTCCGAGCTCATATAAGGGATCGAAAGGCTATCGGTGGGAAAAGTCACCTGACAGGGCCGCTGAGCAGACACCGGAGGAATCGTGATCATCACCAGGACCCCGGCGATGACGGCAGCAACCCGATCGCGTTTTAGAGACATGTAAGCATTACCCCGCCACAGGCCGCAACCAAAAGGATTAGGCCGCAGATGAACGCGGATAAAATTTCAAACCGCGGAACCACAGCCGCAACGAAAAATTGAACCGAGACCACCAGGGCATAAAGAACAGGCTTTAGGCGCCAGGTGTTAGGTCACGGAGGAAATGCAAAGGGATTTCTCATTTTCCGAAGCCACGCTGAACCTGGGCAGCGAGGCAATTTCCCCGCCGTTTCAAAAAACCGTCTATCGGACCAATAGATCATGCCGGAACGCAGCATGGAGCGCCACTACTTTGTTTCATTCTTATCCGTATCCACCTGCGTTTATCTGCGTCCAGGCCTTTTCTTCGTGCCTCCGCGTCTCTGTGGCCTTCGGTTGCGGTCGCCGGCCGCGCTGGGTCTCTGCGTTGGCTTCTAGTATCTTCGCCAAGCGATACCGAGCCATCTACGGCTGAGTGGAGGAAGACTTCTTGAGTTGCGGCGCCAATTGATAAGCCTTTTCCATCTCAATGCGAGATTCCTCTTGTCTTCCCGCCTGTAGAAGTGCCAACCCCAGGTTGTAATGGGCTTCCGCGTAGTTCGGTTTCAGGCGCAGAGCCTCTTGGAACGCCGCTTGGGCAGCGGGATACTCTTTGCCCTGCAGCAAGACTAATCCCAAATTGTTGTGAGACTCTGCCGATTCGGGATGGTCTTGGATGATCCTTCGAAACACGGCGGCGGCTTTAGCCAGATCATTATGCTGGCTTAAAGCTAACCCAAGATTCATGCGAGCCTCGATATAGCTGGGGTTGAGACCGAGGGCTTCGCTGAACTCGCTGATAGATTCTTCCAGGCGGCCCATCTGGGCCAAAGCCAAACCCAGGTTATAGTGGCCTTCTGCCAGGTCCGGGTCATTCATTACGGCTTGTTGAAACTCTTGTAAGGCTTTGTCGCGGTCGTTTTGTCGCCAGTGGAGAAGCCCCAGACTGGAGTGAACTTGTGCGTAGTCTGGTTTTAGCTCCAACGCTTTGTTGTAGGCGGCCAGCGCTTTCGTCAAGTCTCCCATCTTCGTCCAAGCAACGCCCAAATAGTAATGAGTGGTGGGAAGCTCAGGGCTTTCATCTAAGGCTTTTTGAAACAGATCCAGTGCCTCATTCCAGTTCTCTTTCTTCAAAGACTCCACGCCTTGGAGCACCCAATTCTTGGCTCGTGCCAGGTGGAGTCGAAAATTCTGCAGGGCCTCCCCCTCACGCAATTCCTTTTCAGCCGCCTTCTTTTGATTTTGAATTCGCAGGGCCACACCCAGGTTGTAATGCGCCTTCTCGAAATCAGGCTGCAACGCCACGGCCTGGCGAAAAGAGGCAATGGCGCCGTCCAAATCATTCTGGCTCTTCAATGCCAGTCCCAGATTGTAATGAGCCTCAGGATCTTTGGGATTCAAGCGGACCGTTTCTTTAAACTCTGCCAAGGCGCCGTCCAGATCACCCTTGCGCCGGAGCGTCACACCCAGCCGCGAGTGCACCAAGGCAAAACCCGGGTTCAGTTGGAGAGCCCGCCGAAATTCCTGGTCGGCCCCTTCCAGGTCACCCAGTTGGCCCAGGGCCAATCCCAGATGGTAGTGTGCCTCTGTAAAGGTCGGGCGAATCTCAATAGAGCGTCGAAATTCCACGACCGCCCCAGAGGGATCATTGCTTTGTAAATAAGCCAAGCCCAGCCGATGGCGAGCTTCCCAGTGAGACGGTTGAAGCTGCAAGGCAGTTTTCAATTCGGTCATCGCTTCTTGAAATTCTTTTCTGTCTGAGAGAATTACTCCCAGAAAGTAATGCGCCGCGGCGTGCTTCGGATTCAATTCCAACGCTGAACGAAACTCATGCAGCGCTTCAGACTGATTGTGCAGGGTGTAGTAGGTGGCTCCCAGGCCGAAATGCGCATCAGCCCATTGGGGCTGCAAGTGTAAGGCAGCCTGGAAAGCTTTAACTGCCGCCTGGGACTCACCCTTATATTTAAGGGCCAAGGCCAAGTTATAATGGGTATCCGGATCATTGGGCTCTAAGCGCAAGACCTGTCGATATTTTTCGATCGCATAGTCCCATTGCTTGTTCTGAGAGAATTTTAGAGCTTGGCGTCGATACAGATCTGCCTGACTTTGAGCTTGAAGGGCCATGCACGGGAAGAGTGATAAAAAAAAAGTGAGCAACCAGCTCAGAACAAAATGTGATGGTTTCTTCAGCATCCTAAAGTCTAGTGCCAGGAGGGGAGCTATGAAAAAAATTGGGAGAGCGCGCCTCCTGGCGAGCCATCACCCTAACAAGTCCTTGCCTCATGAGGCAAGGCGGGAGCCTCGCCCTCGCGATCGATTTTGAATTTTTTCACAGCTCCAGGGCTGAGGAGGGAAAATGAGCGGGTTTTGATAATTGAGTTTGAGTTGCAAGAGAAGGGGACCGTCACCAAATCTCACGCGGGTTGAAGACGAATCCGGGTAACACGGGGTCGCCGCTTACAGTTTCAGGGTTCTCCAAACAGGCCACCGGTTTCTCAGGTCGATAAACGTATGCTTGCCTGTTTCCAGGGTCAAGCAGCCATCCAAGTTGAGCTCCGTTTTCCATGTACTCAGACATCTTGTCTTGCAGGTCGGAAATGCTATCGTCTGGTGATCGGAGTTCGACCACAAAGTCGGGACAGAGCGGGGCGAATCCTTCCTGCTGGTCTTCACTGAGTGATTCCCAGCGCTCTCGTCTCACCCAGGCGGCGTCCGGAGAGCGTTTGGCGCCGTTGGGTAACGTGAAGCCCGTTGAAGAATCGAAAGAAACCCCAGTGCCCTTCTTCTCTGTCCAGTTGGCTATGCGTTGAGTCAGCTTTGCGTTTCGCCAACCCGTTTTTGTGCCAGTTGGAGTCATAATTACCAACTCTCCCTGGGCCGTGAGTTCGAACTGAAGGTCTCGATTTTCCTGGCACAATTGGCGAAACTGCTCATCCGTCAAACCCAGGCATTGGACGCTGAGCACCAGCGAATGTGGCAAACTGTGATCCAAAACGAATGATGTTCTCGCCATTCTTTACCTCTCCGCATGAGCATTCTAGCCCGTGCTAGCCTGTCTTTGCAATGGTCAAGAAACCATTTCCCTCGCCCTTTTCTTGTGAAACATTGAGGACGGGGGTTTCAACCTGCCTCCATGCACCTTAGCGTGACAGAGTTCTGCTAACGGATTTAAAAAATGAACTTCAAACCAAATTGCCCAATACGGGGGTCACGCGCGCCAGTCACATTGCCAAAATTGCCGGAGGTTACGCTTCCACTCGGATTGGTGAACTGAGCGTGATTGAAGGCATTAAAAAGCTCTGCTCGAAACTCAGTGGATAACCTTTCCGTTATGCGGGTAGTCTTCTGAAGAGCAAAGTCCCAGTTGTTCAGGCCAGGACCATGGAAAAAGCGGCGGCTCGCGTTCCCAGGCACACCGAGTGCCTCTTCAGAGAACGGCTCAGTCGAAAAGTATCGATGATCGTCTGAAGATCGAGGATCAAAGAACTGGATTGGCTGGCCGCTGTAATTGGGCCGGTCCACTCCTCCGCAACTACATAGCGAGTGGTCTCCGCCGGCACCCGTGGTAATTGGCAAGCCGGTCGTAAATCGGGTTATTCCACTGAGGCGCCATCCATCCAGGAACTTATAGGCTACGCCGCTGGAAGAGCGGGTCAGACGCTTGAAAGGCAAGTCGTAATTGTAGCTGACAACAAAGTTGTGCGTTAGGTCAAACGCGGCAAGGGCCCGACTGACTCGATAGTTGAATGGGTTGATGTTGTCACCAAATCCCGAAGCATTGTCGAGCGCTTTCGACCAGGTATAAGCCCCCAGCAGGCGCAGCGCGCCAACCCGCTTCTCCAAGCTGACTTGCATGGAATGGTAAGCCGAATTGGCAATGGTGGCTGAATAGTTGTTGTTGGCGAAGTCCAGCAAACCCTGACTCGCAAAGCGCCCAGAAGTGATCGAGTAGGGGCGAGTCCCGAAAGCATCCACGCCCGGCGTCAACACACCGTCGCCGTTCAGATCATAAATTTGATCTGCGCCCCCGGGACCGCAGCCCGAGTCGGGCCCGAGGATTTGACGAATTTGCAAGCAACGGGTTGCACTCCCCGGATTGAAGGACGTTTGGGCAATCAGGTGATGTCCCACTGTGCCAACGTAACCTATCCTGAAGATCATCGAACTCTGGAGCTCCCGCTCGATGCTGAAATTGAAGTGCTCCGCATAAGGTAAAACGTTGTCTGTCTTAAAGCCAGGCGAGCTCGCAATCGGCATAAACTGGGGCCAGATACCAGTGGCTCCCGGTTGCGGGATCGAGAACGGGAAACGCTGCCCCGGGTTATTGCCGCGTCGTCGGTCCTTATAAGGTTCCTCCAAGTAAACTTCCGTCGGGCTGACATAGAAAAGCCCAAAAGGTGCGTCCCCAACTTCGAAAAACAAAGTCAAGTCCTCAATGGCTGTGTAATAAACACCAAAGGCCGCTCGAATGCTGGTTTTTCCAGGTCCGCCAAAGATCTTGCCCAAGGCTCCTTCACTGAAACCGGGTGAGTAAGCAATGCCCACGCGTGGAGCAAAGTTCTTGTAGTCTGTAGGAGCCAGGGTCTTGGGAATGCCTGGGTCGCCTGGGAAGACCCATCCCGTGGGAGTGTCCGGATAGACCTTGGACTGCAGACCGGGAACAAAGGCCTGGATTTTCCCCTGGGTATCATAAAACGGCTGGCTGACTTCCCAGCGCAATCCATAGTTTAGAGTCAGGTTGGGCTTGATCTTGAAGGTGTCTTGAGCGAAGAGACCGCCATACCTGGTGCGCGAGTCCAGGAACTGACGACTGGACTGAATGAACAAATCGGGGGCGCCAATCAGGTAGTCGGCAAAATCGCTTCCGGTTTCATTACCGTAAAACTCGAAGTAACCGTTCTGGGCATAAGTATTGCGCTCATTGATTTGAATATAGCGAAACTCACCTCCAAGTTTGACCGTATGCTTACCCGCGATCTTGGAAAAATTGTCGAGAACCTGGAAATTGTTGTCGAACTGTCCTGTCGTCCCATCCGGGAGACCGAAGGACGTTCCCGTAGCCCCGAATAGACCAATGGGCGGGACACCCTCCAGGCTCGGATCGGAAGAGATAATACCCAATCCGCCGTTTTGCCCGCTTTGATAGCCAAAATCAGCGACTTTTCCTAGTCCCCCAGTCGGCTTGTTTAGAGTGAGTGCAAGCCGGGTGAAGTTTAGCCGTGCTTCGTTGACTGCCGAAGGTCCAAAGTTAAGCGTGTTTGAAACGTTGACCTGCTGCCCTCTCTGGGGAGTCCCTGCGGGGAACCCAGGCACGTTCGAAGTGAATGCCGGAAAGGGCCGCAGAACATTAGAGTCATCGTAATGATAGTACAATGACCAACTGCCGGTCCGCTGAGTCATGAGGTCAACCCGGGCGCCAAGCTTGTCGTCGCGGATGGTCTGCTTCTCGGCGGCGGTCGAGAAGAAGGGCTGTCCGCCCAGGGTGCCAATCGGGTTCGGAATGAAGTTCAGCGTTGCTTGAGACACCGGAGACCAAGCAGATTGCGGAATCCTCTGGCCGGGGAAGACACATTTCCCAGCTTGCGCGTCGGCAGCCGTGTTGCAGCCTTCAACCCAATAGGGTTCGCCAGCGATCACCGGATAGCCCAGTCGTTGCGTGAGTGCTTCATCGAAAGTCCCGTTGCCTGGAACGTTATCACCCCGAACAGTACCGGTGAGACCAGGAAATCCGGTTGTGGCGACGTCGGAGAAATCACCTGTTCGGTTGGCCAGCGATGGCACCAGGATATTGCCGCTCGACACGCCGCGAGACTCGCGCGTCCCCTGAAAGTCACCAAAAAAGAAAAGGCGATTCTTGATCACCGGACCTCCGATGACACCGCCGAACTGATTGCGCTTGAATACACCTTTTCCGGGGTCGAAGAAATTGCGGGCGTCCAGCTTCTCGTTACGCAAGAATTCGAAGGCGCTGCCATGAAAATCATTCGTACCTGATTTGGTGATGGCATTGACGATGGCCCCCGAAAAGCGACCGTATTCGGCATCAAACGAGTTGGTCACCAGCCGGAATTCCTGAATGGAGTCGAGGGTGGGCACGATGGAGGCCCCGTTATTGCGGCCTTCTTCAACATCGCCGCCATTCACCAAAAAGGAATTGGCTGATTCCCGCTGCCCGTTGACCGAAACGTTACCGGCGTTGCCGAGTCCTCCAATCGGGCGGTCAGTGAACTGCACCTCTGATGTAATAGGCACCACACCGGCTTGCAGGCCCAGCAGATCAATGTAACTCCGGCCGTTGAGAGGGAGATTCGTCATCTTGCGGTCTTCGATAACGTCTCCCAGTTGGGTGCTGGTGCTTTCCACCTGGGCCGCATTAGCCGAAACCTCGACGGTTTGAGTGATTTCACCGACGACCAGCTGAAAATCGGCACGATACTTCTGATTGACCAGGAGTTTTATTCCCGATTGTGTCGATTTTTGAAAACCCTTTAGCTCAACCTCAACAATGTAATTCTCGCCCACGGGCACCGCCAGAAACTGGTAAAACCCAATCGAGTCGGTAGCCGTCTGGCGAGTCAATCCCGTGTCGGGATGTGAGAGCGTCACGGTAGCCCCGGGCACCGCTGCGCCGCTGGGATCAGTGACGTTTCCAAGGATGGTGCCAGTGACATCTGCTCTTGCTCTCTCAGTGCCAAACCAGAGAACGATCCCGAGGACAACGAACCAGATCAAACAGAACTGATTCTTACGCTGTGTCATTTGTAGACCTCCAATAGGGAATGGAGATGGCCCGGTAACGGTTGTTTCGACCTAAAAAAGCAAAGGTGTTTGAACCTGCGAAAATAGAGCTATAGAACCTTTGTTGTTGGTGGGAAATAGTGACATTGGCTAGAGCCACGTGTCAAGCAAATAACGGTTGAGTCACAACGTCAAAGTCCTTGCCCTCCCTCACGGTCGGGCTACTGAACAGCCTGAGGTGCAAATCAGTAGCCCCGCATCAGCAAGGACTGTGCCTCAACGCAATTGAGTTGCGGGATTTTGACGGAGCCCTGCAGTTGAGTAAACATCGTCTGGGTGAGAG
>QHZP01000799.1:0-379 GCA_003224715.1 Acidobacteriota bacterium
GGTTACAGGGGAGGTGAGACCGCCAACATCGACCGGCTTGCCGCTGAAGGGACGAAGTTCGTCTATACCTATGCTCAGGTGCCCTTCACACTCCCCTCTCATGCGTCGATGTTTACCAGTACTTATCCGATGTGGAATGGCGTGCGAGACAGTGCTGGTCCGCCGCTTTCTGGAGAGAATGTTACGCTGGCCGAGGTTTTCAAAGAGAACCGCTATGCAACCGCTGCCTTTACTGCCGCGTTCGTGGTGGATGGCTTCTTCGGTCTGAACCAGGGGTTTGACACATATTACGACAATTTTCCTCCTCGGGACACCTCGATGCCCGCTGGAGAAGAAGCTGGCTTGCAGAGGCGTGCTGATGAAGTCCTCGCACACACTT
>QHZP01000799.1:530-2021 GCA_003224715.1 Acidobacteriota bacterium
AGCTGACCGATTTCCTTCAAGCTACGCGACTCCGCGAGAAAACAGTAATCGTGGTAACCAGCGACCACGGAGAGGCACTCGGAGGACATGGTGAGACCTATCACGGCTACTATGTTTATGACAGTACCTTGAGAGTCCCGTTGATCATCACCTTGCCTGGGACAAAGAACCAAACACCGGAGGTTAGCCAGCCAGTGAGCCTGCTGGATGTGGCTCCGACGATTTTGCAGATCGTCGGCATTCCCCGTCCACCCCAGATGCAGGGTCGCGGCTTGTTGGCGTCGATCCTGGGCAAGCCGCAGAACCCTGTACCGATCTACAGCGAAAGCCTTTTTGCCAATTTGCATTTTGGCTGGGGACCGCTGCGTTGTCTTGACCTCGGGCGGTACAAACTGATTCTGAGCAAAAAGTCCGAACTCTTCGACCTGGAAGAAGATCCCGGAGAGAGAAAGAACCTCTTCTCTGAAAACCGAGCCATGGGTTTGGAGTGTAAGCATCGACTTGAAGAAATTGTGACGACCTACACCAGGAATGTCCCCCAAAAGGAGCTACCCAAACTGAGCGAGGAGGCACTGAGCAAGCTCAGAGCTCTCGGCTATATCGGAGCGCCTAGCCAAGCTCTTACCTCGATCGCTGAGGACCTGCCTGATCCGAAAGATAGAATTCAACTTTATAATCTTTACCTCAAGGCAGGCGCGCTCGATTGTGCATCACCAACTGGGAAGTGCTTACCTCAAGTTAGGGAACTATACCAAAGCGGTCGAGAGCTACCAATCGGCCCTGAAACTGAATCCCCAAGCCGATGCGTCAATCCTCGCACTCGCCAGGACTTACGGTGAAATGGGCAATTCTGATGCGGCCATCTCCACTTACAAGCGTGCCCTAGTATTGAAGCCAAACGATCCTGCGACACTTAACAATCTCGGTTTGATGTATATGAAGACGGGCTCATGGGACAAAGCAACCGAGATCTTAGAGCAAGCCGTTCGAGAGGTTTCTTCTCCGAAAGAGGCTTTCTATCACCTTGGGGTCTGCTACCAAAGAAGAAGGCAACTGGATAGGGCAGCGGAACAATTCCGAAAGGCGATTGAGATTGACAAGAGGTTTGCAGGTGCTCATTACAGCCTGGGAATCGTGTACGCCTCACAGGGCAGAGAGAACGCGGCTGCTGAGGAATTCCGGATGGCTTTGGAGGCGCGGCCTGACTTTGCGGAAGCCCACTTCAATCTGGGCGACATGTACGCCCGGCAAGGAGATTTGGATGCTGCCGTCAAGGAGTTTCAGAAAGCCATCCAAATTCGACCGGACTTCGTGGAAGCGCACTTCAACCTTGGAACTGTGTATGCCAAGCAAGGCAGATTGGATGATGCTATTGAACAATACAAGAAAACCACCTCCATCCAGCCCAATTACCCCAAGGCCCATCGCGGAATGGCGATGATTTACCAAGAAAAGGGCATGGATAGGGAAGCGAAAGCGGCCCTGGATACG
>QHZP01000799.1:2049-3259 GCA_003224715.1 Acidobacteriota bacterium
CTCGCTCCTAACAAGGAGTAGTGCTCACGGTCGGCCTTGCTCCTCTGATGTACCCAGACGATTTCGAGACCAACGAAAGCAGCTGTTCCCAAACTGATCCAGCACTGTGAATGAATCATCGGGGAATGTCAGGCTACCATGAGGCGGAGCCGGTCACGTGAATTTCTTACCGGGCCGCGACATCAAGATGTCGCCCTAAAGCGTGTACCTTGTAAAAGGCATCGTGGCAGGATTTGCCTGCCAGGGAGCAAATCAAATCTGTAGTTTGTGCGAGGGCGCCAATGAAGAACAATTCCCGCTCGCTTGCTTCAGAAAGGATTTCGCGAAGGAAATTCTTGAGATTTTCGTCGGCATCGGTACTCGCTGGATCCACCGGGCGATTGGCTTGGGCAAATAGGGTTCTGCCGGGACCTCAAGTGTGACGATGCGGCCCCGCTTCACTCCGAAGCTGGACACCTTCCCCGGATTCACTGGCCATCTTCACCGGAACACGCACCAATTCGGCCTCTGATTCTGGATAGTGAAGATGTGAAGAGGGCATATCAGGTAGCGCGGTTCTTGGAGAATGTGCGAAACTCGCTTGAGTCACAAGAAAAACGAAGGAAGGGGGCACGGTGATTCTCCTTCTTAATCTTCCTCAATCCCTTGGCTGGTGAACTTCAGTGTGCGGCCGTTCTCCGTGACTGTTCGTACCACTTTGTCGGGCGCGCCGGATGGAATTTCGGCCTCGATCTCGAGGGTCACCTTGACTTTCGAGCCGACTAAGCCGGCCAGATGCGCGATGACTTCGTCGGCAATGCGCCCCGCATCGCGACCTACCCGCGTGGGGTCGAGAGTCACGCTTCCATGGTAGCGCTTGGGTGCTGGCGCTTGGACTGGTTTGCCGCCTGGTCCAGGGGCTTTGTCTCCTCCAATTACGCCAGGGGCCGCACCTGTTGCTGAGCCTTCTTTCGGGCCAGGTGGCGTGCCCTGCACCTTAGACTCGGCTTCCTGTTGCCTGCGGGCGATTTCGGACTTGACCAATAGCCCAGACAGGTTTTCCTCCGACAAGCTGACGATCTGTCCACAGCGCAATCCGCGGTAACGTTTGGCAGCTTCGTCGTAGCTGTCGGCATAGGCAAAAGAGTCCTGATGCCACAGCAGCAGGCCCAGGCTGTCCCGAATTGCTGCCAGCAGTACGCTCGGCTCTTTCAGCCGGTACAGGTAAAGG
>QHZP01000273.1:0-7295 GCA_003224715.1 Acidobacteriota bacterium
TAAGGTGAATGTCAGGAAATGGTTACAGGAAAGAAAATTTGGTTGCGGGGGCGGGATTTGAACCCGCGACCTTTGGGTTATGAGCCCAACGAGCTACCAGACTGCTCCACCCCGCGTCAGAGGTCGAGATTATAGATTTGTGACAGCGAAACAGTCAAGGTAATTGTGTTGTGCCTTAATTCCATGACTATCCGTATTCGGCCAAGGAAGTCTCTTTGAGATCCCTTGATGCAATTCCAAACTATTGAAAGACATCGATATATAGACTAGTCATAACCCTATTGTCGCGGATCTAAGTTTCGATCTGGAACCTACCTTCTCAATCCTTACGGCGTCAGCAATTCCCCTTCGGGTGATCCCTGTTACATTCAGTTCAAATACTTTGGGAAGTCCTCCTCTCTTTGTATTTGTACATCATCCGCTAGCAAACCGCTAGCAATAGCTTAGCAATAGCTTTCTCACGACCTTTCTTGATCGCCTCTTGAAGCCTTATCGACGCTTCTTCTCTGGCTCTGGGAAACAGGTGACCGTAGATGTCAAAGGTGACTTGAATGCTTGAATGCCCTAATTGATCGCAGACATACTTTGGACTCAGTCCTTGAGAAATCAAAAAAGAGGCAAAGAAATGTCTCAGGTCATGGAATCTCAACTCGGAAAAACCCGCGTTCTTCTTGATCTGGGCGAAGAGCACATCAAAATAATCTGGGTCCATTAGCTTGCCATTCCTATCGGGAAAAAGCAGTCCGTTCGGTTCGCGAGCAGATTCTCTAAGCCGAACGAGGGATGTTACCAGGTCTTCAGATAGTGCGATTCGTCGAACAGATCTCTTGGTTTTTGCGGGACCTACCTTCCACTGCCAAACATGCACACAATCTTTGGCGGAGAACCTCGTCAGTGCTTTGTTAACAAGGATTTCTTTGCCTTCCCAGTCAACATCATTAAATTCCAAAGCAAGCATTTCTCCTCGACGCAGGCCCGCAAAGGCGCCAAGATGAACCATCACGTTAGCGTTCTGACCGGAGAAAGAAGCGACGTTGATGAGCTTCCAAACCATTTCCTGGGTCGGAGGAATAATCGTTCGCGTCTCCAAAGGCGGGAGCTCTAGACCTTGTGTTGGATCGTGTCGGATATATCCTTGTTTGATGGCACTGCTGCCCTTTGCACTAGCTAACATAACCTTCAGTAACGTCACCACATTGTGTAGAGTCTTGACCGACAACTCTTCTTCGAAATTTCTGACAAAACTCTGAATAACGTCCAGCCGGATGTTCTGCAACCTCATCTTTCCAAAATAGGGAATGAGGTGGCGACGAACTAGCGAGGCGTAGGAAGCTGAAGTGGACCCACGAATACTCAGCCGGTTCTTGACGTAATCCTCCGCGAACTCAACAAATGTGATGTCCTTTGGCTCTGCATACTCACCACGGTAAATCTGTGACAGGATCTCGTTCAGGCTTTCGATTGCCTTCGCTTCAGTTCGGAATCCCCTCTTGTAAACCTGTTTTCCGGTGGGAGTCCGGTAATAGATGAACCAAGAACCATCCCTAAACCCTACTGTGCCGCGCTGTCGTCGTGGCATTAATCTATCCTTGTTGATTCTTCGCTTTTTGGAGCCTTTCCCTGCCCTCGCGAACACGTCTCAATGATGGCCGCCAGGTCTGAATCCGTAAAACGAATGTACTTGCCTAACTTATGATGTGGTATTGCTTCTCTTCGCGTTCGTTCGTAGAGCCAAGTCGTGGGTAAGTGAAGAATGTGAGCCGCTTGGGATACAGTGTATAGAGACCCGTTACGGTGATTACTCTCTCGACTGAATACAGAACTGGAAATTGAGTTTTCATTCATGCTGGCCACCTTTGAGCCATGCCGCCCGAGAAACCCGCAACATAGATCGGCATCGGAAACGATCCGGCCGATTTTTGCACGGGGAGATTTCGAAGGCAACGAAACGATGCATTTGTTGGAATTCTGGCAATAACAACATGTTGTTGTCTGAGGATATCTGAGACCATCTAAGAACATCTAATAATGGGTAACTGACTGGTGCATTGGCACTTCAAGCCTTGATACTTCCTTCGAAGTACCACATGCTTTCCTTTCAAGTACAACGAATTTTCCTTCGAAGTACAATGTTCCTTCCTTCGAGGTACAGCCATTTTTCCCTTCCGGTACAACGGATTTTCCATGAGAGACAGTCGCAATTTCTTCGCCGCTTAAGTAATCCGTTCCTTCCAAGTACAATCAACCTTCCTTCGAGGTACAACACAACCCTAGAGCTGATTAGGGAGGCACCCTTGGTCGAAACCCTCGACTCGTTGCTCCGATCTGGCTCCTCTTGAGATACCCTGGGATGCTCTTTAGGCGATTTTGAATTCGCCGTGATCATCAGAAACCACTCAAGACCCTCACGGCTCCAGCGATGGAACGGAAGCTCTTCGGGGTGGGGAGTACGGTCGCATTTCCCTTGAAGTACGGTTGATGGAGACAACGATTCATCCGGCTACACCTCCACGACTCTTCCCCCTCTTTCCTCTCCGGGGATCCAATCAGTTCTGGAGCTGACCCCAATGACCGACAGGAACCACTCAAGTCCTTCACGAGTCCAACGATGAAACAGAAGCTCTTCGGGATGGGTTCTGCAGAACTCATACAGATCCCGGTCAGAGATTCGAAATGAGTCATCCGAACGTTGTTTGCCTTCGTAATGTCCTTTAAGCCAACCGAGATCGATCCAACTCTGAACGGCTCTTCGCCTGCGCCCCATCATTTCGGCTAACTCCGTCTTGGTAGTTCCTTCCCGAACTCTTGCGCTGGATCCGTTGATTCGGCGTAACCTGATTCTGACAGCCCCCACAGACCGATTGACCTTCTGCGCAATGACCCAGATGTTTCGGGTGCCTGCCATATTCCTGAGGCATTGGTCTTCTTCTGTTGACCAACGTCTCAAGGGAGAGCTGCGGCGCGCAGTCAACCCCAGCTTACGAGCCCGATCCCAGCAGGCTTGCCTGGGCCATCCGGTAAGTTTCTGAATCCGGCTAAAGGCAAATCGCCGGCTGGCACGCCCAGTTCGGTATCCCTGCTCAAGCAACGCATCCAGGTGCGGGGTCCACACGTATTGCCGCCGTTTCTGTGGACTTAGGGTCGGGCTGGTTGCATTCACGTAGTGCTCCAGTTTGGCTAGTACATTCTTTCTCCGCTTATTGTCCTCTCCTACTACTTAAGAGGCTTTTTAGAGGCAAAACCTTAACAGAAAATTTTCATGTCGATCCCGCTTGCCCCAGCCACCGCTTTGAAAGACCCTTCACCTATAAGGAGTATTGAGAAGGGCAAAAAGTGAACAGAATAATTGGCCGCCTATTGTTTGTCGGTACCCAACAGCGAGGTCCCTTACCACGACGACTTGTAACAGTTGGTTGAGCGCGAGCAGGGCGAAATGACTGCTGCCGTCGACCGGAATCACGACCGTGTCGGCCGTTGCGAGCCCGTTGAGCGTGGCAGTCCGCATTGTTGGTGGCGAATCAATGATGATGATGTCGAAGTCTCGGAGAATCGGTCGCAGCTTGCGCCTGAGCAACAGTTCGCGGTTAACTTTCTACGCTTCAAGAAGATCAGCCTCAATGTCGATCGTGTCAGGCAGGAGTTTCAGACGCGGACGTGGTTCCAAGAGGAAGAAGCCGATCTCCGCCTCGGGTACTGTCAACTTGGCGTCGTCGAAGTAAGGTTGGGACGGTTTGTGGCTGACCTCCGGAGTCATCAGGCGCGCGTCACCTCTTGCCAAACAAGCAGGGGCTCGCAACATCCGATGGTTGACTGACCGCATCAGGTGGCGTCCAGTTCGGAAGAGATTCTGGATGACTCCGTGCACAGACCAGAATCGTTGTGCTTGAGCCACGGATTTGAATCCTCGCATCTGTCGCTCACGCTGTCGGACCGGCTCATGAGAGACTTCAGCCCGATTGTTAGCATAGCGTTCGGTGTCGTGCACGACAGAAGGAATGATAGCGCGGTGCGCTGCTTGATAGCTCCTCAGCTTGTCGGTGACCAGCCGCCGAGGTTCCCTTTCCTGACCCTTCAGCAGTTTACGAAAGAATCGTTGGGCTGCAAACTGATCGCGCCGGGGTTGGACGAGAATATCAATCACGTCACCATCTTGGTCGATAGCCCGCCACAGATACTTTCGCTGAGCTTGGATAGTCACGAACAATTCGTCCAGGTACCACGTGTCGCCCAGGCGACCCTGTCGTCGCCTGAGTTTCCAAGCGTATTCGGCACCAAACTTCCGACACCACTGGCGGATGGTTTCGTAGCTGACGATGACCCCACGCTCTGCCAGGAGGTCTTCCACATCTCGGAAGCTCAGGCAGAATCTGTGGTAGAGCCACACAGCATGGCTGATGATATCAGACGGAAATCGGTATCCGCGATAGCTGGGCGCATTGGTTTTCATCCACCCAGTCTGCGCGGATCTTCACAACTTGACAATACCGGGTCGAGGCTACATGGTAGTGGGTGACTGGTGCAAAATGCCTCAACGAGAAAGATGCTTTGAGGTCAGAACCATGCGGGCAGGCCATTTAGCAATGCTGAAAGGTGGCAATCTGCATGCTTTGATGAATGCTACAGACGAGAACATTTCACTCTTTATGTTTGGTGGATACGACTGAAATGGCACTGGATGCAAATACAGCCCCGATGGGGGCAAACCTGACGGAGTGGGGCGCGACGTTTCGCATCTGGGCACCACTGGCGAAGTCCGTCTCTGTACGTGGGACCTTCAATTCCCGGTCAGACCAGACTCTGACCAAGTCATCTGATGGATATTGGTTCACCTATGTACCAGGAGTGAAGGAAGGGGATCAATACAAATTCTTTGTCTCCGGAGAAGGTAGCACCGGATACAAGCGAGACCCGTATGCTAGGTCACTAACTTTTGATCCGGCTTTCCCGCACTCGAATTGCAACGTAACTCATCCACAAAGTTTCCCATGGCACGATCAAGGCTTCAAACCTCAGCCGTTTCATGAGCTTGTACTCTATCAGCTTCATGTAGGTGGATTTTGGTCCACCGACGACGCCGGCAATGATCGTCGGCGAGAACGCCCGGGCCGGTTTCTGGACGTGCTATTCAAACTTGAGTATCTGGCTGAACTTGGCATAAACGCCGTCCAATTGCTCCCGATCCAGGAATTCAGCACACCGCGCTCCTTGGGATACAACGGCATCGACCTGTTCTCGCCCGAAATGGATTACAGTGTGGCTCCCAACGCTCCGGACTTTCAGCGATACGTCGACAAGGCAAACCAACTGCTCGCTGGCTTTCGACGTGCGCCCTTTAAGCAGGGAGAATTAGATTGTCAGACAAAACAGCTGATGGCGTTAGTGGATTTGTGCCACCTTTTCGGACTCGCGGTAATTTTGGACGTTGTTTATAACCACGCGGGTGGCGATTTCGGTGATGAAGGCATTTATTTTCTCGATCGCGAAGTGCCTGGCGACAATAATCGGAGTCTGTACTTTACCGACCAGGGTTGGGCTGGAGGTTTGGTATTTGCGTATTGGAAACGTGAAGTCTGTCAGTTCCTTATTGATAACGCGACCTTTCTTTTCAACGAGTACCACGTAGATGGTTTTCGCTTTGATGAGGTCACGGTCATCGACAGATACGGAGGCTGGTCTTTCTTGCAGGACCTCACCGACACGTTGCGATTCAGGAAGTCCGAAGCACCTCTAATTGCGGAGTACTGGGCCGACCAGCGATCCGTGGTGCGTGCTCGCAGCGACGGCGGCGCGGGATTCGATACGGCAGTAGCTTCAGGGTTGCGGCAGGCCATTCGAGGAGCAGTCGCACAAGCCACTGCCGGGAGAGACGCCCACGTAGACTTCGATTCTGTTGCGGCAAATCTCTATCCCGGTCTTGGCTTCGCTTGGCGCCAAGTGCAGCATCTCGAGAATCAGGATGTAGTGCGACTGGACAATACCACTGATCGACAACCGCGAGTTGCAGCACTCGCCGATCCATCCAATGCACGGTCATGGTATGCACGGAGCAGAAGTCGCGTTGCGAATGGGCTCTTGCTGACCGCACCCGGTATACCCATGGTTTTTATGGGGCAAGAATTCATGGAAGACAAGTATTGGAGCGATAGTCCGAATTTTGGTGGGACGGGTTGAGTTCTGATAGAGGGATGAGTGACCATTTGCGCTTTCTCCGCGAACTGATTCAGGTCCGGCATCGATACAGAGCCCTATGCAGCGACCGCATCAACGTCCACCACATCCACAATGATAATCGGGTCCTTGCCTTTCATCGCTGGCTCGACGGAATTGGCGATGACGTCATAGTTGTGGTTAGCCTCAGCGAGCAGACCTGGTGGTCATATGAGCTCGGATTTCCGTGCGCGGGGGAATGGTTCGAGGTTTTCAACAGTGACGTTTACGATAACTGGGTTAACCCAAACGTCGCCGGAAACGGAGGCCAAATCAACGTGGGCGGACCTCCGAAACACGGATTCCAATTCTCAGCATCTGTGGTAATTCCAGCTAACTCGCTTTTGTTGTTTGCACGAAACCCTCAGTAAAACATGAGTGCAACCAGATTAGATGCAATTGCTCCCGAAAGTGTCTAATTTGACAAAGAAGGTGATCGTGGCAGAGTGGCATCAGATATTTGTGGTGTTCCAGAGATGTTCCTCGCGGCCTTAGCACCAAGAAAACAGAAGGCTTTCGGCTTGATCCCTTCGTTCATCGGCGTCTCTCATCAACTATTGATGCTGTTGCCATCGTTCGTTGCGGAGTGTGCATTAGCCGCCGATGTTCCCGTCCCGGAAGCAGTCTTCATTGTTCCCGACTGCAATGCCTGTGCGTACAGCGCCGGCATGCCTGCGTCCAAGAGGACTCCCGATCGTTATGTCTTGATAGAGGCTCCACTGCTTGCATGTTTGGGACGCGCAGACCTTTCTGCCATTGTATATCATGAGTATGGACATGTTGTTCTTCGCCGCCGCCTGTGGGCGGCGAGATCTATGCCTCCGGCGGTCCGCTTGACGGCCTCTCGTATTCAGCTTCCATTACAGTACCGGCCAACGGTGTCGTGGTATTTGCGAGAGATCAAGGCGATTGAGGGCCGGTAGCAACCACGGTCTAATTCTGGAGGATGAACTCGAATCGCATAATCTCTTTGACGCTCTTGTAGGCGGTATTTCCACGGAGAGACAGACGAAAAAGCATTCACCGGTCAGAGAGCTAGCCTGGTTCACTTGGCAAGCGATCCTTTTCTTATGGAAGGGGCGGACCTG
>QHZP01000273.1:7313-7678 GCA_003224715.1 Acidobacteriota bacterium
ACGAGGAAGGCCACGGCTGTCCGCCGACCTACGGAATTGCAACCGAGCTCTTGCTGAAACTGAGAATTCAGCTGTCCCTACCGAAAACTACATCCAGCCTTTTACGTCTTGCGGTTAGGTTGATTTCTCTCCATACTCCTCCGACAGGGAAAACCTCATGTGCAGAGGCCAAATGCCTTTCTGCAAGATCATTCTCGTCTTCGTTCGTGGTCTGATTGTGAGCCGAGTCAAACTGTCTCTGGAGCTTCTCGCCCTGCGTCAACAGCTGGTGGTCTTGCGGCGGACCGTTCAACACCCCCAGATTCAGAATCGAGACAGATGGTTCTGGATTGTGGTCTCGCGAATTTGGAAGGACTGGCGGCAAG
>QHZP01000293.1:0-916 GCA_003224715.1 Acidobacteriota bacterium
TAGTGATATCTTCCGGGCCGATGCCGAACTGGCGCATCACAATGAATTGCCCGCAGTAGTTGGCTGCCTTGGCTTGGGCCAGGTTGCTGGCATCTTCTCTAGAAAATGTGATTCCATATTCCGGAACAACCGGCGTTTCATAAGTCTTGTTGGCAAACACTCCCTTGGGTGTCATCTGGCCATGCCGGCGCAACTCCGCCAGGAGATCAATCAGTCCAGAGCCGCAAATACCTTGGGGGTTTCCGCCCTCAATGGTTCGATATTCAAAGCGACCGTTGGTCCTACGTATCGACTCAATCGCTCCATCTGAGCCCGGCATTCCATACTTGATGAGCCCGCCTTCAAAGGCCGGACCGGCTGGACAAGAAGCCGTGAGCATCCGTCCTGCGTGGCCTACCACGACTTCCGTGTTCGTCCCGACGTCCACCAGCATGACGACCTCGCGCTGCGCCTCTATATCGATGGCCACCAGGTCGGCTGCTGTATCGGCCCCAACGTGACTTGCCACCAGCGGCATTCCATAGACCTTGGCTTCGGGATTCACGTAGACCCTGAGATGGCGAGCTTCTTCTCCGAGCGCGGTCGTCTGGCGTTTTCCTTCCAGGAATTCGTGTTCAATCATGGATTTGTAGGGGCGTTGACCGATGCTCTGGACATCCAGATTAAAGAAGAGATCACGCATGGTAGAATTGCCCGCCACCACCACTTCATAAATCTCCTGCCGGCTGAAACCAAGACGCCTGCACATTTCGCGGATTTCGTAATTCAGAGCATTGAGGATGGCCTTATGCAACTCTCCACGACAAGGGCCGGCATCGTAGGAAATGCGGTGCATCACGTCACTGCCTCCAAACCGTTGAGGGTTCTCAAAGCAGCTGAGGCAAACAGTCCGGCCTGTTTCAAGGTCTACCAGTTC
>QHZP01000293.1:928-8061 GCA_003224715.1 Acidobacteriota bacterium
CGTAGAGATGTCCGCGAAACCTGTCGATCACTGCCCCACCATACACAACATTTTCACCTTGACGAGTGACTAGCGGATCAAGCTCGGTGACCTTCTCCTGAGTCTCAGTGAGAATTTTAGGGCGGCGGCGCAACAGCGCGAACTCCACGTCAACCTCGGAAGCCGCCACCATTGCCTGGCAGGCAAGGCGATACGTGTGTGGCAAAAACGATTCTGCATCAGCTCGGGGGCTCAGCGCCTCCATTCCGTGCTTGATCTCGACCACGCATTCGTGGCAGATGCCGGTCCGCCCACAGGAAGTTGGCACTTGGACCTGCAGCTCATCCGCATAATCGAAGAGCGTTTTTCCGCAGACCAGGTCAAGTTTTTGGCGATCGTAGCAGATCGTGGCCATTTGGAAGTTAAGAGTTGGAGCAAAGAGGCAACACTGTTACTTGGCAGCGACGAAGGTTAAACATTTGTTAAACGTTCCCTCCCCTCACCCAGCGAGTTTTCTCAAAGCTCCCATGCCTCTCCCCATTGGGCCCATCGGGAGAGGGGTGAACGCTCGATACTCGAATTATGAACGACTGGCATTAGCCTCGGAGAGGCGCAAGATCATAGCCCACGGCGTCAGCCGTGGGATAAGGCAGATGGGTGAATCAGCCCCGGAGGGGCGACAGACAAGGCGGAACAATTTATCTCCCATCGGGATTCTTTCGCCCCAGCCGGGGCTGGGATCCTGGATGATCCTGACCCACGGCTGACGCCGTGGGTTATCATCTGACGCCCCTCCGGGGCTAGCCGTCGACACCGAGCGTGCATAATTGGGTGATAAGCGTTCACAGGCGACGGCGGTCGCGGAGGCCGGTGAGGGGTTACCTGCCAACGGAGACGCTTTCATCGGCAGTCTGACCTCGCTCGCATCGGATAGACGTGTTTTCAGTTACTTTCTTGCGTCTTGGCCTCTGTCCTTTTACCTTTTGCCTTACTGAGTATTCCAGGCGCTCCGGTAGTTCAACTTGTCATCCCCTGCGCACAACGGCAGTTCCCCTTTGCCTCCGGCCTTGAGTTGATTGCGGCAGCCAAAATGAGCGGTACACTGATCGTAGCGATTCTTATAGGGGCAGCGCCAGGTAGATTGATGGTCTGCATGGGTGACCAGGGAAGCAAACAGGTCGGTAATCTGGTCGAGGCGTTTCTGAAGTTCTTCTTTGTCGATCTTCTGCATATCGGGCCTGCCACTAGGACTTCACTTCGACCCCGAGCAAACTCTTGGCCAGTGCTACGCATGCCAGAGCATCTTTGCCGTAACCATCAGCCCCCATATCATCGGCAAACTCCTGGGTCACTGGGGCTCCACCCACCATGATCTTTACTTCATCCCGCAGGTCGGCATCGATAAAAGCGTCGATCGTTTTCCCCATGTTGGGCATGGTTGTGGTGAGGAGTGCAGACATCCCCAACAAGGGCGCCTTCGTCTCTTCGACCGCCTCAATGAATTTATCGGGTGAAGTATCGACCCCCAGATCATGAACCACGAAACCGGCTCCACGCAGCATCATGATGCAAAGGTTCTTGCCGATATCGTGCAGGTCGCCCTTAACGGTTCCCATGATCACGGTTCCGATCGGATCGATCCCAGCCGCCGATAAAATCGGTTCAATGTAGGCCATACCCGCTTTCATGGCGCGGGCACAGGCTAGTACTTCGGGCACAAAGATGAAATTCTGACGGAACTTGATTCCCACAATGCCCATCCCGGCAATCAGGCCATAATCCATGACCTCCAGGGCTTCGATGCCTGCATCGAGAGCCTGCCGCGTCAACTGGCTCACCGTATCATTGTCACCGTCAATCAAAGCTGCGGCGATAGCTTGCATTTCCGGTCGGGACTTGGAAAACGTCTTGATGGTTCGTTCCCGCTCCTCGGGCCGCTCAATATACTCTTCAATCTCCTGCCGGATAAATTCATTGGTGATGTCGGTGATCTCTGCCATAGTTGCCTCTTTATCGATCAATTTTCCCGGGCCCCCTCAAATTCCCTCAATTGCACAGAGCCGCCAGCGCTTGCCGGCTCCCAGGCTACTGACCTGTGCCTCGGCCTGTTCGGTAGCCCGACCCTGAGGGAGGGCAGGGACTTTGACAGATCCCCTGTCTGTTTCCTATTCTTCAAACTCAGCCAACCGGATGACCGCCAATTGCCTCAATTCTTGGCCGCGCGCTCTTTGTGCCAATCGCGAACTGCGTTGGGAATCTCTTTGAGATTCTCAAGAGCTGTTTGCAGCGGGATGGCACACTCTGGTCCGATCAACTGAACACCCGCATTCAGGTTCTGGTACACCTCTTTACGAACCTCCTCCGGCCCTTTGGAAAACAGCGTTTCCGGGTTATTGATGTTCCCGACCAGAGAGGTTCGGTTGCGCATGATTCGCATCGATTCCTGGGGATCATTTTTGGAGTCATAATGAAATGCCGACATACCCGTCTGAGCGATATACTCCATGCGGTCTTCCGTTTTGCCGCGGATGTGCAGAATCAGGGGGACTGGCAATCTTTGCGCAAACTCAATATGAAGGTCACGCAGGTATCTGGCGTAATACTCACCACTGACCAGATCCCCTGTCGCATGGTCCGGCAGGGTCAAAGCATCAACCCCCGCTTCGATCTGGGCCAGACCAAACTCCACGGTCACCGCCTTGAGCTTTTCGAGACAAGCCTTTGTTTTCCCCGGATTATCCAGCGACAGGAGCAAGAAAGGTTCCACTCCAAAACAATGGTATCCCAGTGACCAGGGTCCCATCGTCTTGCCAATGATGGCCACTTCATTGCCAAATTCCTTCCTCAAGATCTTGATTGCTTCCAGTACACAACGGGTGTCTTGATGGGTGAGAAGATCCGGCGGAATCCTGATATCTTGGACGTCTTGAAAGATGGGCTCACGCATTTTGACGGTGGGCCAGTTGTCCTTTTGCTCCCACTGAATCTTGCAACCCAGAGCCGACGATTCCTGGATAATTGAGAAGACGGGCATAATACTGTCAAATCCCAACTCTGTGTGCCCTGTGGCGGCCAAGCGAGCCATCAATTCGGGAACCCGGTTGGCGTCCGGGAAAGGAGCATCCACCAGGTCCATGAGTTCCACCGTGGCCACTGAAGTTGGGTTACACACCGGCGTTCTATCGACGGGTTCTCTGCGAAGAGCTGCCAGCACACGTTGGCGGCTGTTCATCGTACCGACGGGTCGCGTTTGGGTATCCACGATATTGCTCCTTAGGCGTCACCAGAAAATGAACTTTCCTTTTCGTCTACAGACTGTTTCACCGCAGAGACGCTGAGACGCAGAGAAAATCGGGGGAGTGGATAAGGACTCCATGGGCGAAATACTTCCCAAACAAAAAGGAACCGCTCAAGTATTAAGCACAAGGTCACAGCCACCCCATCCTTCAGCCAAGGACGCTTTCGAGCCGCAATTCCTGCGGCCCCTCCAACCGTTTTTCAGTGGCTCCCTTCTTCTCTGCGTCTCCCTGTCTCTGCGGTTTATCGTTTTTTCCTCAAGCAGAAATCTGACCGCTACTTTTGTGCGCTAGGCGCCGAAAGGACGCCGCGGGATGCCGCCATCTCTAGCTCCCGAAAAACGGCTCGGACGTTAAGAGCCCGGATCAGCAGTAAGCCAACCAGTGCATGGTGTGGCTGGCCGCAGGAAAAGGCAACCCGATCACCGGCGGCGTCTACCGTCTGCATCTCTCCCAGTTTCATCAGACCTCCGGCAACTGCTGAAATCCGGCCGGCCTTGTCCGTCTCTTCGCCATCGGCCGTGAGACGGTAAGTTCCCTCTCCCTGATAGGAGAGACTAATGGTTCGGCTTGATTTCTTATCCAGGATGCTCAAAGGCCGAGCTTCCAGCGGAGCGTTCGGGTCCAATTTGCACGCCTCCAGAAAAACGCGTCGACACGCCAGTCGATGTTCGACCTGGCAAGGAAACCGAAGCTTTTGGGGCTCCCGAGGAAGCGTCTCCATCCCACCCAAGACGGTCATGGCACTGGCCACGAACTCAATCCGCTGCTGCGTCCCCTCTTTTCCACTATAGGAATGAACTAGAAACACCGCCCCCTGGCTGGTTTTCTGCCGGTAAAGGGCAATCGAGATATTGTGAAAATGCGGGTCCATGGAGACCAGCTCTATCCTCCCTCCCAGATCAGTCGTGAGGCTCATCGTGTCCCTCGCCAAAAGGGGATTTCCCTTGACCCAATATTAGCAAATCGGGTAGGGTATCGACAGAATGACAGGTTGTCTGACATTCAGTCCTATTATCCGATCAGAACCAGGAACGTGTAAAGCAAAATCTTAATGTCTTTAACTCCAAACCATGAAAAGAAGCCTATCCCTCTAGAGGCCCGGAAATTCGAAAGCCTGGCGAGCCAGGCAATGAGGCCGGTTAGCCGCACGTCTCTCAGCGATGACATTGTGGAACAAATTATTGACCTGATTGCTCGCGGCATTCTGAAGCCCGGCGACCGCCTGCCTTCTGAAAAACAGCTTTGTGGCCGATTCGGGGTCGGTCGCACCACAATCCGCGAAGCCTTGCGGTCTCTGGCGGTCATGGGGATTCTGGACGGCCGCGTGGGAGAAGGCACGTTCGTATCCAACAATAACAAGAAGTACCTTGAAAAATCCTTGCAGTGGGGGCTGTTGATGGACCGCAAGGATGTGCGGGATTTGATTGAAACCCGGCTGATGTTGGAATCCCAAACGGCTTTCTTTGCCGCCCGGCGGGCTACGGAAGAGGATCTTCAAGAGATTGCACGAGCGATCCGAGGAATGGAGAAGTCGTTGGAACAGCCGGAAGAATACCTGACGTTTGATTTGCAGTTCCACCTGAGAATCGCGCGAGCCACCCAGAATTCGATCCTCCACAACTTGCTCAGCATGACGCGTGGCTACCTTCAATCCTGGATTCATGAGAGCTTATCGAAGCCCTCGGTCCGCAAAATGAGAATCCGGGCAGAATCCTCCGTGCGCGAGCACCACAAGATTCTTCAAGCGCTGCGCAAGCACAAACCTGAAGAGGCACGGCAAGCCATGACCGAGCATATTCTCTCCAGCAGTGCCGACCTTCAGGCCAGGGTCCGCGAAGAGTCAAGGCATTGATCAAGATTGACCTGCTGAAGTAGGACAGGCTGGGCCGGACCCAGCCGTTCCGGGTTGACACTCCGCGCAATTGACATTGGGGTTCTCCGGTGCTATAAAGCCATTCGTCCTTCAATTGAGAGTGAATGGTGTTCGCACGTGAAACTGGTGATGGACGGGGCCGCCCAGCCCATGCTTTTCCCAGTCCTAAAGTGCTCGCTGTGGCTCCAGAAGGGGCCCTCGAGATTGCACATTCTAAGCCACGACCAACGGCCGCGGCTTTCTTGGAGTGCGACGGCTTGACGCCGCTTTCATTGGCGCTGGCTTGACAGCGCCCCCAAACGAGGACCGAAAAGTTTGCAATGCACCTGAGAACGCTTGGCGGGAGTTTTTGCTCGCTCGGCAGTCGGGGCCTGCGTCAAAGCCGCAGGCCGACAAAGCGCTGTCAAGCAACCGCACTCCAAATGCCAAAATTTCCAAAGTCCGGAGCCGCAAAGAGGGCTGACCCTGGCCTATGATTCTTTTTCTTAACGAACAAAACGTTGAGGAACTCTTGACCATGCCTCTGGCCATCGAGGCTGTGCAAGAGGCGTTTCATCAGTTCGGGTCTGGCAAGGCAGAGAACCTGCCGCGACGTCGCTTGCATACCCCCGATGGCATGCTCCACTTGATGGCGGCGTGCCTGCCGGAGCTGGGTTTTATGGGCTACAAGGCCTACACTACCTACCCTAACCGAGTTAAGTTTAAGGTTCACTTGCATAACTCAAAGACGGGTGAGCTTCTGGCCATCATGGAAGCAGATCGGCTAGGACAGATGCGCACCGGAGCGGCCAGCGGCGTGGCGACGCGCTGGATGGCGCGCGAGGATAGCAAAATTGTTGGAATCCTCGGATCGGGCTGGCAAGCGCGCACCCAATTAGAGGCCGTTTGCCTGGTTCGGCCACCCGACCAAGTACTGGCTTTCAGCCGGTCGTCCGAACGTCTGATGATGTTTTGCACCGAAATGCAGGGCCGTCTCCAAATACCTTGTCGTCCCGCCAAAAGTCCAGAGGAGGTGGTAGCTGGCAGTGATATCTTGATCACCATAACTACTTCGGTTTCCCCACTCTTCAGCGGCGATAAGCTCAAACCGGGAACGCACCTCAATGTGGCCGGATCAAATTCTCTGCTCAAACGCGAGTTAGACGAGACTTCCATCCAGCGGTGTACTTCGATTGTGGTCGATTCCAAGGAACAGGCAAGGATCGAATGTGGAGAATTTCTGGCTCCGCTGGAAAAAGGGCGCCTCACTTGGGAAGGGATTCACGAGCTGAGTGAAGTCGTGACCGGACGAGTCACCCCTAGAAAAGGCCCCAATGACATTACACTCTTCAAATCGCTGGGCCTGGCTCTGGAGGACGTTGCGGTCGCCGCCAGGATTTACCGGCTGGCCGTCGAGCAACATTTGGGTGAGCGTCTTGCGATATGAGGGGCGAGTCCCCCCATAATAAATAAGGACGTGCCGTTCAAGGAAGTTGGGGTGACGCGAATCTTGGCCATAGGAGGACAGATGCGAGGAGTGATTGTAGTGGGAGGTTCGGGTGGCATCGGGCAAGCGATCTGCCACGCGCTGGCCCGGGAGGGTTATGGAATTGCTGTGTTTGACCCGGCGCCCTGCCCGGATCTATTCCACGACCTAAGAGCAGCGTAAGATCATTCACGCGAACGTCAAGGCTGTATTCGTGTCCTCGCAGGTCGTTGCCCGCCACATGGTGCAACGAAGGGAGGGGCGAATTGTAAATATCTTATCTACCTCCTCAAACCTGGGCTTCGCGCGCCTGTCACTTTATGATACCTCTAAAGGTGCAGCCCAACAGCTCACCCGGACCATGGCGATTGAGCTTGGACCGCTGGGCATCCAGGTAAACGGTGTGGCCCCTGGAACCATTAATACATCCCTGGCGACGACTTATTTGTCAAAGGAACGCTCGGCCAGGCATGATCTTGAGCGGATCCCGATGGGACGGATCGGCCAGCCGGAAGAT
>QHZP01000294.1:0-5865 GCA_003224715.1 Acidobacteriota bacterium
AAGGTGCCGCGACTCAACTGTCTATTCCCAAACGCTACGGCTTCTAGACGCAACACACTAAGTCGGAGTTATAGATCATGAGGAGGAAAATCTAATGCAACGCAAAGTTAGAGCACTCGCGGCTCGTAAACCGAGAGGAGCACTCGAACCGTTTGAGTTTGACGCTGGTGAACTCAGACCGGAACAAGTCGAGATCAAAGTTTCGCATTGCGGTATTTGTCACTCGGATTTGTCCATGCGCGACAACGAATGGCAAATGACTGTTTATCCGTTTGTTCCGGGGCACGAAGCCGTCGGACAAATTGTTGCTACCGGCCACCAAGTGAAAAACTTGAAAATCGGCGACAAGGTCGGGCTTGGGTGGTTTTCCGAGAGCGACATGACTTGCCCACAATGTTTGAGCGGGAATCATAACCTTTGCCAGAAGGCGGAGCAGACAATCATCGGGCGACCCGGGGCCTTTGCAGACCGCGTACGTTGCCATTGGGGCTGGGCTCTCCGGCTGCCCGACACGCTTGACGCGAGCAAAGCTGGACCGCTTTTTTGCGGTGGCATTACGGTTTTTAACCCGCTTGTGCAGTTTGAGGTAAAGCCGACAGACAAAGTCGGTGTTATCGGCATCGGCGGTCTTGGACATCTGGCCTTGCAGTTTTTGAACAAGTGGGGGTGCGAAGTCACTGCATTTACGTCGTCTTCCACAAAAGCCGACGAAGCCAGCAAGATGGGCGCACACCTTGTAGTCAATTCAAAAAGTGACAGCGAGCTTGAAGCGACTGCCGGAAAGTTCGATTTCATCGTCTCGACAGTGAACGCCGACCTAAATTGGCCGGCTTTTCTGAACACGCTGGCACCCAAAGGCCGTTTGCACTTTGTCGGCGTTGTGCCGGGGCCAGTTTCATTGGCTGCATTTCCGCTGATTGCCGGACAGAGATCGGTTTCTGGTACGCCTTCGGGAGGTCCAGCGACGATGGCGAAAATGCTCGATTTTTGTGCGCGACACGACATCGCCGCGGTTACCGAAAGTTTCAAAATGTCTGAAGCAAATGAAGCCTTCGCACATCTTGAAGCGGGAAAAGCGCGCTATCGGATTGTTCTTGAAAACGACATAAAGGTTTAGATCGACCGCAATTGGATGCACTCGAACGACGCCCTATCCAACTTCAGGGGGGAAGATAGGGTAAGAGCCAATAGCCCGGAAGAAATTTGCCGACTTTTCCAGCGAAACATGCGGAAGGTGATCTTGAGTACACTCTACGACCGGGAAGCGGTTTTCCTGAATGAATCAGGCGAGACGAAAGAGGGAAAGGAACTGAGAGGGAGTTGGCGCCTTTTGCGGCCGCACGGACTTCTTTTGACTCTAATGTTAGGCGGGTTGCCCTATCCGGCGATGTTGCTCTGATGTACACTGAATGGAACATAGCCTCGCCTCAACAGAGGTCCCTGTAGGCGCTTGAGATCGCCCGCCGCGGGGCGCCACCATATCCTCGAAGTGCTGGAAACGGTCAACTGGCAGACCCTGGCGGCGCCGCTGAGGTACTCGGACTTCACCCGAATACCTTGCGGTCACGCATGCGGAAGCTCGGAGTGACAAAGAAATCTGTCGCGAGTTAAGCTAGTCTCGTCTTCGCGCTAAATCCATCGACATGATGTTGTGATCTCTTTCGTGTGAGAACTACGACACAATCGTTCGAGTGACCTCCGCGACCTGCTAATCCTGGATTACTTGCTAGACGGGAAATCCCCTCGTATCTCGGTTCTGGGCGAATCGGCCTTGAGGAGGTCATGCTCCTGAGTGCCTGTCAGATAGGGGCGCAAAGAGCCAGACCGAGAGGGGACAGTGGTCGTATAGTCGGGTAACCGGACATTGGGAAGAGGTGCCGAGCATCAGACACGAAGCAGAACCAGGACGCCATAATGATACTTCATAGTTCCTCCTCCTAGCTGTTTGCGACCCTTCTTCCCTCTCTATTACCACAACTCACAAAACACTTCACATTCGTTACTTCAGATGTTCCGATTTCTTCGGATCGCACCGAAACATTGCTAGCGTAACGGACACTCCTTAGTTTCTTGAGCCTTTCACCATCTCTTTTCAACCTTTGGCGCACAATCTCCCGCTGTCTTCGCCTACTTTTGACAACAATAAAGTATCTACTTTGTTTGCAAAATTCTCCTCTGATCGAGAGGCGGATAGCGAACAACGAATGAAAATCAACAGGAGAACAGCATGAGAGAACAATCAAATATCCCGAAGCGGTCCTCTAACCGGCGCTCGTTCCTGAAAAACGGATTGACGGCAGCCGGTGCGGCAACGATGGCCCCCGGCCTGTTGGCCAACGGCTCAACTCTCTTCGCCCAGGCTCAAGAGCAAGCTACTGGCGCTCTGAGCAAGGGAGATGCGGCTCTGCTGAGATTCGCGGCTGCGGCCGAAATCATCGAGAGTGATTTTTGGAGGCAGTACAACGAACTCGCAGGAATCCAAGACAACGAAGTCCAAGGCGGCAGTGGGAATCCAATTTACACCGAGAAGCTCAAAACTCTTGATGAGGACATGGACGTTTACATTCACGACAACACCGACGATGAGATCACCCACTTCAGGTTCCTCAACGCCTACCTGGCTTCGAAGGGCGCGGCTTCCGCCAATCTGGATAAGTTTCGTACTTTGCCCAGCAGTAAAGCAACAGGGGCCCGGCAAATCGGGCGGCTCACCAACCTCATGCAGCTCACCCTGGACACAAGTTGGTGGACCCGCTATCGCGGCTTCGCCAATAATCCCGACCTTGATCCCAATTTCAGGTTCCCCCAAGCGGTCCCGGATTTGAGCAAAGGGCAGTTTCCAGCAATCCCGAGAACCGATGCCGATCTCTCCCCTGACGCTCACATCCAAGCGATTGCCAACACGGCGGCACTCCATTTTCCGACGATCGAACAAGGCGGTAACAGCCTTTACCCGGCGCTGGCGCAGAGGGCTAACAGTGTGGAAGTCTTGCGAATTCTGATCAGCATCGGTCCCACTGAGACCATGCACTTTCAAACCTGGGCGGACAAGGCAACCCACACAGTTTCGCCTCCATTAGCTCCTCTGACCGACCCCACCAACGGATTGACCTTTCCGGATCTTAGTAACGCCGGGAAGCTCTTCACGCCGAACTTGATAATGCCGGAGCCATGCCCCTTCCTTAGCCGAAGGCTCCCGAAATGCTCGATCATTCGACCTACTGAGACGAAGGGAGCTGCGATAGGCGCGGTCAAATTCCTAACAGACATGGGCCTTTTCATCGGGCAGTCCAAAGCCTTCTTCGAACTGCTGCAGGCTCTAGCGCAAGATGCTGATGCGGCCACGCGCGGCACGATTTAGAAGCTTGACGTGAATCTAGAGGAAAGAGGCGTGGTTATGGCTTAAGGCTAAGTGCTCGGTCTGTCAAGCATTCCGGCAACACCGGGCACTTTTCATGTTTGTCGCTACCGATCGCAAGTCTTCAATTCAGTTTCTGAGCTTCTCCACGGCCATGGTAAAGACCATCACTCCGATGTCGGGGCGTCCATTTGAGGGGCTCTCTGTTTCGCCGGACGGTAAGTCCATCCTCTTCTCACAGTTCGACGAAGAGGGTAGTGACCTGATGCTGATAGAGAACTTCCGGTGAGTGGCATCCCGGAAATCACTGGTATCATCGACCGCTCTCATTTGGATGTATAGTCGCGTAACCGGACAATGGGAATTGCTGACCTCGGCTCGCGTGTCAGTTTGTTTCCGGTTTCGCCGTAATACCTCAACTTCACTTGGGTTTGGTAAACACTAGGCGACTCATTACCAATTTCCGTTCCGCGTAAGCAGATGGATAAGAATGTAAAGCAGGCTGTTAGAGTTACTACAAGCCCATTCAGAGATCACCCCAATTCGATCTTCGCACGCTTCAAACCGGTGTCATCAACCCGATCATTGATTCCTCAGGTCATGGCAATTGACCAGGTGTAGGGGGCGAGCTTGTGGTATAGTCGATTGCTTAAGATCCTTCCACCCAGTGAGGCCGAACATGGGAAACAGAATCCTTCTGGCCGGAGTCTTTGCGCTCCTCACCATCGGTGTGAATGAATACGCGTGGTGCATTTGTCCATCGGCGAACCCAGGCCAGCCACGCGCCAGGGGGGTCGGGAAGGCTTCGCGTCAAACAGATCTCGAAACTGGGATTGCTCGCATCGAAAATGGTTTGCTGCCAGCTGTCACGATTAAAGGCCAACCGCTGAAGATGATGACCATCTCTGACCGGATGAAGCATTACAAGGTCCCCGGCGTCAGCCTCGCCTTTTTCGATCACGAGCAAATCCTCTGGACTCGGACATACGGCTTTGCCGACGTTGCTAGTAAGAGGCCGGTCACAACCGAGACTCTCTTTCAGGCGGCTTCGATCAGCAAACCGGTCTCTGCACTCGCCGCGCTGCGCTTGGTGCAGGAGGGTAAAGTCAGCCTCGACGAAGACGTGAATCTCAAGCTCCATAGCTGGAAAGTTCCCGAAAATGAATTTACGAGGGAGGAGAAAGTCACCCTTCGTAGAATCCTGAGTCACAGCGCGGGCCTTACGGTTCATGGGTTCCCGGGCTATGCCTCGTCTGAGGCAGTGCCAACAATCGTCCAGATCCTCAATGGCGAAAAGCCGGCCAACACAGCCCCGATCCGAGTCGATACGGTTCCCGGCACGCTCTGGCGCTATTCGGGGGGTGGCTACGTCATGATGCAGTTGCTTCTCAGCGATGTGACCGGTAAGCGTTTTCCCCAAATTCTCCACGATCTTGTGTTGCAACCCGCCGGAATGAAACACAGCACCTACGAGCAACCGCTGCCCGAATATCTCAAATCATCAGCCGCAACTCCGTATAGTAGCGACGGCGGCCCGGTGAAGGGGGGCTGGCATACTTACCCGGAAATGGCCCCCGCCGGGCTTTGGACTACTCCCTCCGATCTTGCCCGATTGGCCATCGAAGTTCAAAAGGAATATGCGGGAAAGTCGAGCAAGGTTCTTTCGCAGGAGATGATGCGGCAGATGCTTACCCCTCAGAAGGCGAACTCGGGTCTCGGCTTCGCGCTCGGAGTTCCCGGACGCAAGCTTCATTTTGGCCACGGGGGCGCCAATGAAGGGTTCCGTTGCAATCTTGAAGCCTATATGGAGGGGGAGGGCATCGCTATCATGACCAACTCCGACAACGGAGGGGAACTAAGCAGCGAAGTGCTCCGTGCCGTCGCCAAAGAATACAGGTGGCCAGACTTTCAGTCGGCAGAACGGGCCAGGGTGAAAATCGATCCGGCCATGCTGCCCAGGTATGTGGGAGTTTAAGCAAACCGTTACCGCCAAAGACGGCAAGCTGTACTTAAAAGCCGACCCGCTCGGCCCCGAGCCACAGGAATTGCTACCCGAGTCAGACATCCGGTTTTTCCTCTTGTCGCAGGACTTGACGCTCACTTTTCAGAAGGACGAAACGGGAACCGTTTCCAAGCTCATCATCGACGGTGAGTCTCAAAGCTTCGAGGCAAGAAGAATTCCATAAGCTGCGAGTCTGTCTCCTTATCAGCGGGTCAGCTGAAGCGGAAACTCACCCCTTCTTCTCCAGTTTCCTGAGAGGCGCGTCAGTTGCTTGGTCAAAGTTTTTGAGCGACACGTGCGGCTTCGGACTAGAGCTGTGCTCTCCATGATTCTCGTGCCCAACGAATGGGAGTGGCCTGGGACAGAAAAACCGCGACTGGCGCCGCAGTGTGTTTACCGATCGAGTCTAGTGATCGTTGTAGTCGCGTAACCGGACTTTTGGTTTGGCTTCGGTTCAAGTTTCCGGTTACGCCGTCATACGGCCAATTGGTCCCAGACATTAAGG
>QHZP01000294.1:5919-9067 GCA_003224715.1 Acidobacteriota bacterium
CCAAGCCGGTGGTATACTTGGGGTCTTTCATAGTCAGGATCGCAACTCAAGGGGTTGAGATGACCTCAGTTTCGCTCCCGGAAGTCTCCTTTATTCCAGGTTTGGAGTGGGGAGTAAATTCTCGGTCTTGAAAAATCTCACTCACTGTCACTGATCACTCATCACTATCTTTATGACTCCTGACCGTTGGCAACAGATCGAAAAGATTTATCACTCGGCGCTCGAGCTGGAAGAGAGCCAGCGGGTAGCGTTCCTCGAAAAGGCCTGTGCTGGCGACGAAGCACTGCGTCAAGAAGTAGAGTCTCTGCTGCGGTCTGAACGGAGCGGAAACAGTTTCATTGAAGAACCAGCTTTGGAGGTGGCAGGGAGGATATTTGCGCAAGAAAACCCCGAGTCGCTGCTAGGGCAACAGCTTGGTTCTTACCAGATCCTTTCTCTGCTCGGAACTGGCGGCATGGGCGTCGTCTACAAGGCGCGCGATCCAAGGTTAAAGCGGACTGTAGCCATCAAGGTATTGCCAGCCGACCAGGTAAGTGACCCGGAGCGCAAGCGGCGATTCGTTCAAGAAGCTCGGGCGGCCTCAGCGCTGAACCATCCCAACATCATCACCATTTACGATATCGGGAGCGAAGGCGGCATCGACTTCGTGGTGATGGAGTATGTGGCAGGCAAGACGCTGGGTCAGCGGATCCCGGGCAAGGGGATGCGACTCGATAAGACGCTCAAGCTCTCCGTCCAGATGGCCGACGCCCTGGCCAAAGCCCACTCGGTCGGGATTATCCATCGCGACCTAAAACCGACCAATGTGATGGTAACCGACGACGGCCTGGTGAAGGTATTGGACTTCGGTTTGGCGAAACTGACTGCGGTCGACAGCGATGAAGGACCGACGGGCACGACACAACTCCAGACAGAAGAAGGGACGATTGCCGGGACGGTTTCTTACATGTCACCCGAGCAGGCGGAAGGGAAGAAGGTCGATGCCCGGAGTGACATCTTCAGCTTTGGGGCGGTGCTTTACGAGATGGTGAGCGGGCAGAAGGCGTTTCAAGGCGAGTCGAAGATGTCCACGCTGGCAGCCATCTTGAATAAGGATCCGAAGCCACTGAGCACTACGATTCCACGCGACTTGGAGAAAGTCATCTCTTGGTGTCTGCGTAAGGATATTCATCGTCGCTTTCAGCACATGGATGATGTGAAGGTCGCTCTGGAGGAATTGAAAAAGGAATCGGATTCTGGCGCGCTAGAAGCGACAAGACCAGGGGTCGCTAGTCGTGGCAAACGCTGGTGGGCGGGTGTGCTGATAGCCGTCGCCGTTGCAGTCGCAGCGCTGGGAATGGCAGGCTGGCTCTGGCTGAGCCGATCCCATCCAACTGTCTCCTGACGGAACGCAGGTGGCGTTTCAGTGGTGTCAAGAGGGTCAGCCCTGTCACATCTACATTAAGCAGGTTGGTGTAGAACCACCATCACAGCTGACAAACACTCGAATGAATGACACGAGTCCGGCTTGGTCACCCGACGGGCGGTCCATTGCTTTCCTTCGCGAGCTGGAGCCAAGGAAATGGGCCCTGATTGTGATTCCTCAGCGCGGAGGAAGCGATCGGCAATTGGTAATCTGGGATCGCTCCAAAGTGTCAGAGCTTACAACCGGACCGTATCTGGCCTGGACTCCGGATTCGAAATGGCTGGCGTTTCCATACACGGCAGGGAATGAAGAAGACTCTGCGTTATTCCTGATCTCAGTGGACACAGGAGAGGAGCGCGGGCTGACGACCATACCAGTAGAAGCAGTAGGAGATACCGCTCCCGCCTTCTCGCCGGATGGACGCACACTGGCCTTTATCCGGGAAAGGGCAGCTAACTCTGATCTCTACCTACTCCGCCTGGGGGAAGGCTACCGGCCACAAGGAGACGCCGCAAGAGTTGCTACGGGTAATCCATGGAACTTTGGTCCTGTATGGGTGTCTGACGAGCGGGAGCTGGTGATCTCGTCGGGAACCTTCACGAACCACACACTCTGGCGGATGGAGGTATCGAATCGGGGCAAACCGGTTAGGCTTGGCTTGCCTTCAGACAATGTCGGGGCACCTTCGATCTGCCAGACGGGTAAGCGCTTGGCTTACGGGGTAACGAAATATGACTCCAACATTTGGCAGCTGGACCTGAAAGGCCCCGGTCGGATGCCAAGCAGGCCGGTGCAACTGATTTCTTCAACGAAAGCAGAAACTTGTCCGGCATACTCCCTTGACGGCAAGAGGATCGCCTTCTTGTCGGAGCAGACCGGAGCCCGAGCAGTCTGGATCTGTAACAGCGAGGGGCAGAATCCCGTGCAATTGCCCTCGTTTGGGATTACATTCGTAGCCGGACCGAAGTGGTCGCCGAACGGTCAGAGCATTGCCTTTTTTGGAGTGGTCGAAGGAAACCAAGACGTGTATGTGGTGAGCGCAGGTGGAGGCGCACCCCAGCGCTTGACAACTCAACCGGGAGCGGATGCATGGCCGTTCTGGTCTCACGACGGCCGGTGGCTTTACTTCAAGTCGGCTCACGACGGCCCAGGGGAGATCTGGAAGATACCGTCTCAAGGGGGAGAAGCGACGCAAGTCACGCATGTCAAAGATGGAGCAGACGTTCCCCAGGAATCCCCTGATGGGAAATTTCTTTACTACTGCAGGGGATGGCCGTTCGCTCAAAGCGTTTGGAAAATACCCCTTGAGGGAGGAGAGGAAACCAAGGTGCTCGATTCCGTGCACCCCAACGCCCTCTGGACTATAAGGCAAGAAGGCCTCTACTACTTCACGGCACCCGATCCGAAAGGCGCTAGCGACCTTTGCCTTTTGGAATTTGTTAGCGGCAAGATCAGGAGGATCCTTCGAACCGAACAGAACCTGGCGGATTTCGGGAGTGTTGCGGTTTCTCCCGATGGTCGCACGATATTGTATGGCCAAACCGACGTAGCCGGAAGCGACCTGATGCTGGTGGAGAACTTCCGATGAAGCTGCAAGCGATGAACTGTCTTGCCCCGACGAGGGTTATTCGGACGGAGCGCGGCACACCGGCACAGATCCGTGATGTTCCATCAAGAGCGAGCCCCACTTGGTGGTGTAGTCGCGTAACCAGACAATGAGAGCCGCTGCCGTTCGACTGCTCC